>DATDKW010000239.1:0-2260 GCA_036519715.1 Mycobacteriales bacterium | reverse complement strand
AGCACCCACTCGACCGGCCGCCAGAGCTTGTCCACCCGCTCGGTGTGCAGGAAGAACTGGTAGAGCAGGCTGATCGACTGCTGCAGCAGGATCGCCCACGGCGGGAAGCCGGCCAGGGCCAGCGGCAGCCAGAACGGCAGCGACGTCATCGGCGTCCAGCTCTGCCGCAGCGCCGTGGACAGGTTGTAGAACTGGCTGGAGTGGTGCGGCACGTGGCTGGCCCACAGCACCCGCACCTCGTGGTGCAGCCGGTGGAACCAGTAGTAGGCCAGATCGTCGGCGAACAGCAGCAGCGCCCAGGCCCACCAGGTGCCCATCGGCAGGTGCCAGGGCGCGAGCTCGTACAGGCCGGCGTAGACGACGACCAGCACCAGCTTCCACGGCGCCCCGACCACCAGGCTGCCGACGCCCATGCTCAGGCTCGTCGCGGTGTCCCGGACCTCGTAGCCGCGTTCCTCGTCGTCGGGCAGGAACCGGTACGAGACCGCCTCCAGCACCAGCATGCCGAGGAAGACCGGGATCGCGTAGACGATCGCACCGACCATGTCAGGACCTCCCGTCCAGTGCGGTGATGCTGCGGCCGAGCAGGGCGCCGGCCTGGTCGTACGCGCCCGGCGCGTCGCCCGCCTCGACCAGCCGGGCCAGCCGCAGGTGCCCGGGCACGTCGAGCAGCTCGGCCGTCCGCTGCTGCGGCGGCACCGGGGCGATCGCCAGCGCGTGCGCGACCAGGCTGTTGAAGGACAGCAGGTAGGCGACGTTGCGGGAGCCGAGCACGATCGCCCGCCACAGCTCGACGTTCGCGGCGGCCAGCGCGTCCAGGTCGGCGCCGATGCGGGCGTAGTCCTCGGCCAGCGCCCGTACGGTCGCCCGGGCCGGCTCGTCGGCCCGCTCGGCGCACAGCCGGGCCGCGTCGCTGCCGACCGCCGCCCGCATCTCCAGCATGTCCCGGGTCAGCGTGGCCACCGCGAGCCGGTCGGCCGAGCCGGCCAGCTGGGCCGCGATGTCCAGCCCGGCCGTCCGCCGCCAGTCCTCGACCCGGGTGTTGCCGCCCTGGCTGACCCGCACCAGCCGGACCTGCGCCAGCCGTCCCACGGCCTCCCGCACGGCCTGCCGGTTCACCCCGAACCGGGCCGCCAGCTCCCGCTCCGCCGGCAGCGGGTCACCGGGCGCCAGCTCGCCGGACAGGATCGCGTCCCGCAGGGCCGCGAACACCTGCCCCGACACCGACTCCCGCCGCACCGGCCTGTACGTCACCCGAGCACTGTCGCGGACCTGTCCCGTACTGGTCAAGTGGTCGGACCAGTCGATCGACAGGCCGACCTCCGGTCGGGTCCGTGGCGGTCAGCGGGTGCGGGTCCGGCGGACGAGCCAGACGGCGGCGGCGACGCCGGTCGCCACGGCCATCGCCGGGAAGCCGAACACGAGCCAGCTGGTGGCCAGATCGATCAGCGTGCCGCCGCTCTCGCCCCGGCCCAGCAGCACCGCCACCGCGGACGCCGCCACGAATACCAGCGGCGGCGCGAACACCACCATGAGCAGGTCGCGCCGGCGTACCAGCAGGGCCGCGATCAGGGCGCCCAGCACCAGCCCGACGGCGAAGATGAGCCGCAGCGAGGATCCGGCGAGCACGTCGAGCACGCCGGCGACGGCGGCGATGCCGGCCAGCAGCAGCACCGCGCCGACCCCGGTCAGGGCCGGCCCACTCGTCAGCGGGTCGTCCCGGCGCTGGTCCCGGACCTGGTCGACGTACACGCCACGCTCCTGTCGGGGTCGGTCTCGGCGCGGCACGCGCGCACTCTACTTCCGCTGACGCGGGGATCCCGCTGGTTGTTGCTACGAGCCGGAGGCCTCGCGGCCGCCGAGCAGGTCGCCCTGGGTGCCGCGGGGCCGCTGGGACAGCGGCACGATCGTGTCGCCGGAGACCAGCACCTCCTTCTCCACCGACCGGGCCGCGGACTCGACCTGCCGGGGCGAGGGCAGCTCGTCGTCGGTGACCCGCAGCTCCCGGAGCTTGCGCGCGCTCACCAGCACCCGGCTCTCCAGTGAGCTGACGGCCTTGTTGTAGCGGTTGACGGCCGAGTTGAGCGCGGTGCCGACGGCGTCGACGTGCGAGCCCATGGTGGCCAGCCGGGTGTAGAACTCGCGGGCCAGGTCGTGCACCTCGCGGGCGTTGCGGGCCAGCGACTCCTGCCGCCAGGCGTACCCGACCGTGCGCAGCATCGCCATCAGCGTCGACGGGGTCGCGATCACCACGTTGCGC
>DATDKW010000238.1:0-4343 GCA_036519715.1 Mycobacteriales bacterium | reverse complement strand
CGGCGGGTGCATGACCGGCGCGCGCCACCGGCGCCGGGCCGCCGGCGGCGCGCCAGCGGGCGATGACGGCGGCGGCGGCCGGGTTGAGCTTGAGCACCCGCAGCGGCTGCCCGCCCACGAGCAGCGCGCCGGCCGGGCCGGCGTGCAACCGGGCGCCCGGGTCCAACTCGACGGTCGGCACCGCGCCAGCACATCACCCGCCCGGCAGCACGGACAGGTCTGGACCAGTCCGGCAGGCCGACCTGCGGCGGATCCTCGCCTACGCCCAGTTGCACCCCCTGGCCCCGGTTGAACGTTCTGGTCGGTCTACCGGTCCGGCAGTGCGCCATGCCCGCTGACCCCGGGTCCGGGGGCGGGCGCGATGCCCGCCCCCGGGCGGTCAGACCGGCGGGGCCGGCGGCCGCGGCGGGGGCGCGATCACGCCGAGCCCGTGCCCGGCCACCGTGATCAGGTCGGGCATGGTGAACTCGCCCGCCGTGCCCCCCAGGAACGGCCGGAACTGCGGGTCGTTGCGCAGGTAGGACGAGGGGTCCTTCTCCAGCAGCCCCAGGAAGACCTCGGCCACGATCAGCCCGCCGACCTCGCCGAGGTGGCGGCCGCCGGCGCGAACCTCGGCCTCCTTGAGGATGTAGTACCAGAGCGGGGCCGGGCCGGTCAGTCCGAGCTCGTCGTCGGTCAGCACCGGCACGCCCATGTGCCGGGCCACGGCCTGGCCCGATGGCAGGCAGAGCCGGGCCCCGCGGGTCAGATTGCGCGCGGTCAGCGAGGCCGGGTGGCTGGCCACGGACGGCGGCAGCGCCGCCAGCGGGTCGGCCAGCTTGGCGTCGATCAGCCGCGAGTGCTGCAGGGCGCCGTCGCCGGCCCCGGCCACGTCGAAGAACCGCCGCCACTCGACCGTCCACAGCGGCGGCAGGATGCGGAAGCCGCCGAAGCTGGACAGCCGGTGGTCCGGGATCGGGTCCGCGGTGAAGATCGGCAGCGGCGGCACGAAGGTGTTGAGCTTGTAGCCGGGCCGGATCATCGAGTGCCCGAACCGGTAGGCCGCGACCGAGAACTCCACCGGCATGTACGGCTCGTTGCGCCAGGTGTAGAAGCGCCGGGTGACGACCGGCAGGCCGCTGGAGTCGTCGAAGACCGTGCGCAGCGTGTCGGCGCCGACCACCCGCGGCAGGAAGTCGTGCAGCACCATCCATTGGTAGTGCCAGCGGACGATCCGCTGCGCCGCCTCGAAGTCGGTCTCGCTGCCCCGCCGGGCCGCCGGCGTCACCTGGGCCAGCACCGCGTTGTGGAACTTCAGCATCGTCAGGTGCAGCTGGGACACGAAGATGTTCTCGTCGTTGCGGGGGTCGCCCAGCAGCGCGGTCTCCTCGGAGTTGCGCGGCAGGTCGTCCTCGTCGTCGTGGTGCCCGATCAGCATCCGGGTCCCGCCGGACGCCTTCTCGTACAGGAACGGGTCGTCGTTGGGGCCCCGGCCGTAGACGCTGTCGAGGTCGAAGCGGGGCGTGCGGAAATCGGTCAGCGCGTCCGGGTCGTTCTGCCGGTCCAGGCTCGACGTCGGGTCGAAGGTGATGTCGTGGTCCAGGAACTGGCCCAGGTAGGTGTAGCCGGCCGGGATGTCGGGGTTGTCGGCGCCGGTGCCGTTCTCCCTCATCAGGGCCGCGACCTCGGCGATCCGGTCGGCGTCGGGCAGGTACGGCGGGAGCCGGAACATCCGCCCGAACCGGCCCTCGAACAGCGCCGAGGACGGCAGGTAGGCCAGCCCGCGCTGCTCGTAGCCGTGCCCCCGGGCCGGCCGCTGGCCGCTGCCCATCCCGGCCGAGCCGATCAGCTGCTCGGGCGTCCGCGGGGCCGCGTACTGCCCGTTGGTCCCCATCGCCTCGGCCGCCTGCAGGTCGTACGTCTCGGTTTCTTGGTCGTTTCGCCGGTTGGCGAGTCCAGCCTCGCTCGCGGTGTCCACCCGAGCCTCCCCGTATCGGATCGGGCGGCCCGCCCACCCGGTCTCGACCGCGACGGTATGGCCCAGATCACACTGGTACGGGATCCGCGGCGCAGGTCTGCCCTTCGGGGCAGGAACTCGGCCCGCGGCGGCTGCGCCGGCTGCCCGGCCCGGGGCGCACCTGCGCCCCGGGCCGGGCTCGACGTCAGCGGGTGCCGAACAGCGCGTGCGGGTTGAACGTCAGCCGCGGGCTGGCCAGCGCGGCCAGCTGGTGGACCTGGTCCGGCCACCACACGCCGGCGGCCGGGTCGACCACGCCCCACTCCGGGTCGACCGGCCCGGCCGTGCCGCGGGTGCAGCTGCCGTCGGACTCGCCCGGCACCTTCACCCACAGGTACGCGTCGATCAGGGCGTTGCCGGTGTTCGCCGTCGGCGGCCGGCCGATGCCGCGGGCCGGCGGGTTGCACCAGTCCTGCGGGTCGGGGTAGACGCCGGCCGGCGGGGTCCACGGGCCCTGCCCGTTGCGGCTGGTGTCGATCACGAAGTGGGTCAGCGTGGCCGTGGCCGGCACGTGCGCCGCGTACCAGGCGTCGGCGTCGGCGGCCGGCCAGTACTGGTTGGCGCAGTCGTCACCAGTGCCGGCCGTGTTGGCCAGATACCAGACGCACCTCGCCACCATCGTCCCGTACCGGGTCAGCTCCGCGTCGGTCCGGTAGTTGGAGACGTTGAGGAAGAAGCCTTGGGCCCGGGCGATGCCGCCATCGCGTAGCCGCTGGGCCATGTCGCCGACGTTGTGCCAGCTGCTGTGGCCGGCGTCGAGGTAGACGTTCGCGCCCGGCTGCCGCTCCAGCCGGTCCACGGCGTAGTTGATCTCGCCGACCCGGGCCGCCTGCTGCTCCGGGGTGCCGCCGCACTGGTCCGGCGACAGCGCCAGCCCGTCCGGCTCCAGGATGACCACGGCCTTGGCCCGGCCCAGACCGGCGGCGAAGCCGTCGACCCAGGCCTGGTACTCGGCCGTGGTGGCGGCGCCGCCGGCCGAGTACTGCGAGCAGTCCCGCCCCGGCACGTTGTACGCGGTGAGCACCGGCACCTGCCGGCGCAGCGTCGCCCGGGCCGCCAGCGTGGCCACGTCCCGGCGGGTCTGGTCGACCGTGGTGCCGCCGGTGAACCAGGTGGCGACCGGCCAGGACGCCAGCTCGGCCATCCGCACCGCGTCGGCGGTCCGCCCGGCCCGCGCGTCCACGACCGCCTGCCCGGCCGCCTTGCTGGTCAGGTCGACGTAGAAGGACGTGTCCGGGGCCAGGGCCCGCGTGGTGGTGGTGGGGGTGCTGGCCGGCGCGGGGGCCGCCGCGGCCGGGGCCAGGCCCAGGGCACCGGTGGCCAGCACCGCGCCGAGCACGATCCCGGCCCTGCTCCATCGTCTGCTCACGCCGCACGCTCCCTCGCGTCCGCCATTGGGAGCGCTCCCAGCGTGCTGGACGCGTACCGGAAAGCGCTCTCGGGATTGCGTCAGCATCCGGTGACACCGTCCGGGTGTCAATGACCGATTTCGCGACCCCCGGCGGCGCGCTACTGGTACGAGATCATCGAGGGGGTGGGCTTGCGGGTCATGGTCTGGGCCGGGGTGAGCATCGGCGAGTCCTCGTCGTAGAAGTTCTTCCAGCCGAACGGGACGCCCTTGGGGGCATTGCCGACGACGGCGGCCCAGGTCTCGTCCTTGCTGTTGGTCGGGCCCTGGCCGTCCATGTGCACCAGCAGCTGGACCTGGTCCCGGTCGTGCTGCAGCGGCTCGTCGCTGCCGACCATGGACAGCCGGAACTCGTGGATCACGAACAGCTTCTGCGGCAGCGAGTTCGCCGCGGTCAGGTCGGCCAGCCAGCGGTAGACCGAGTTGATCTCCGCCGCCGAGGCGCTGCCGATCTGCTGCAGCGGCAGCTGGGAGTCGGTGATCCGCCACTCCGGGTCCAGGGCCAGGCCGACGTGCGGCAGCGTCAGCAGCGGCTCGTAGAGCTTGGCCTGGTCCAGGAAGTTGGCCCGGCCCGGCTGCAGGTCGAGCACCACGTACATGCCGGCCTCGCCGGCGGCGTCGACCCAGGGCTTGAGCAGGCTGACCGGGGCCTCGTACGAGTAGTCGTTGCCGGCGCCGGGCTTGCTCTGCGCGACCGTCGCGATCAGCTCGAACGCGGGCACGACCGGCGTCTTGCCGGACAGCGGCTGGTACGGCGCCGCCAGCCGCTTGGCCCGGGCGATCGCCTGCGGCAGCGGCTGCTCGCCCAGCACGCCCAGCCCGGCCGTGCCGGGGTGGCCGTACATGGCGACGAGGCGGCGGCCGGGCAGCACGACCTGACCCCCGCCGGGCAGCTGCACGCCGGTGGCGGCGACCTTGAGCCGGGCCGCCAGCAGCGCG
>DATDKW010000237.1:0-21934 GCA_036519715.1 Mycobacteriales bacterium | reverse complement strand
CCGGCCAAGGTCGGGCAGGCCGTGCACGACCTGATCGCCGAGCACTTCGGCGTGGACACCCCGGTGATGATGCGGACCGGGGCCCAGCTCGCGGCCGTGTACGACTGGAACCCGTTCCCGGACGCGGCGGCCGACCACCCGCACCTGGTCGCGGTGCTGCACCTGTCCGGCGAGCCCGAGGCGGCCGCGGTGGAGACGTTCCTGACCGGGGACTACGCCCCGGTCCGGGTCGCGCACCGGGGCGAGGAGGTCGTCATCGACTGGCACGAGCGGTTCGGGCGCCCCAAGGTCGACATCGCGCTGAAGAAGCTGGGCGTGCACGCCACTGCCCGCAACTGGCGCACCCTCACCGCCCTGGTCGAGATGACCCGGCGCTAGTCCCCGGGCGTGCGCAGCCGGGAGCGAGCGGATCATCTGTTCCTCGGGGTTGCCGGCGGACGCTGCCTCGGGGGTCACCGCCGCCTGGCTGCTCGCCCCGGCCGCCCGTGTACCCGGGAGCGCGGGGTCGATGCCCGCTCTGGCAGGCTGGAACCGTGACGGCGACCCTGGTGCTGCTGCGGCACGGTGAGAGCGAGTGGAACGCGAAGAACCTCTTCACCGGCTGGGTCGACGTCGGCCTGACCGAGAAGGGGCGGGCCGAGGCGGCCCGGGCCGGCGAGCTGCTGCGCGCCGAGGGGCTGCGGCCGGACGTGCTGCACACCTCGCTGCTGCGCCGGGCGATCCGGACCGCCGAGCTGGCCCTGGACGCGGCCGACCTGTCCTGGCTGCCGGTGCGCCGGTCCTGGCGGCTCAACGAGCGCCACTACGGCGCGCTGCAGGGCCTGGACAAGGCCGCGACCCGGAAGCAGTACGGCGACGAGCAGTTCATGCGCTGGCGCCGCTCGTACGACGTGCCCCCGCCGCCGCTGGACGACGGCAACGAGTGGTCCCAGGCCGGCGACCCGCGCTACGCCAACCTGCTCGAGGTGCTGCCCCGGACCGAGTGCCTGGCCGACGTGGTCCACCGGATGCTGCCCTACTGGTACGACGCGCTGGTCCCGGACCTGCAGGCCGGCCGGGTGGTGCTGGTGGCCGCGCACGGCAACTCGCTGCGGGCCCTGGTCAAGCACCTGGACGGGCTGTCCGACGAGGCCGTGGTCGGTCTCAACATCCCCACCGGAATCCCGCTGGTCTACGAGCTGGACGAGTCGATGCACCCGGTCATGACCGGCGGTCGCTACCTCGACCCGGCCGCCGCGGCCGAGTCCATCGAGGCCGTGAAGAACCAGGGCCGGTAGCGCCCGGTGGCCCACTACGGCGACTGGCAGCTGGAGACGTACCTGCGCGGGCTGACGGGGGAGCGCCCGGCCCTGCCGATGTCGTACGCCGACCTGGCCCGCCGGGCCGAGGAGGCGCTGACCCCGGAGCTGTGGGCGTACGTGGCCGGCGGGGCCGGGAACGAGCGGACCCAGGACGTCAACGTCGAGGCTTTCGACTGGTGGGGGCTGCTGCCCCGGATGCTGGTCGGCGCGGCGTCGCGGGACCTGTCCGTCCACCTGTTCGGGCACCGGGCGCCGACGCCGCTGCTGCTGGCCCCGGTCGGCGTGATCGGGCTGTGCGACCCGGACGGGCACGGCGACCTGGCCACCGCCCGGGCCGCCGCCGCCACCGGCGTGCCGATGGTCGCCTCCACCCTCATGCAGGACCGGCTGGAGGACGTGGCCGCGGAGCTGGGTGACACCCCCGGCTTCTTCCAGCTCTACCCGCCCAACGACCGGGAGCTGACCGAGAGCTTCGTGCACCGGGCCGAGGCCGCCGGGTACGCCGGGATCGTCGTCACGCTGGACACGCTCACCCTGGGCTGGCGGCCGCGGGACCTGACCCTGGCCAGCTTCCCGCAGCTGCGCGGCCTGTGCCTGGCCAACTACTTCTCCGACCCGGTGTTCCGGGCCAAGCTGGCGGCGCCGCCGGAGGAGGACCCGCAGGCCGCGACCGGGCTGTGGGCGGCGATCTTCGGCACCCCGCAGCTGTCCTGGGCCGACCTGCCCTGGCTGCGCTCGCTGACCTCGCTGCCGCTGCTGCTCAAGGGGATCTGCTCGCCCGACGACGCCCGCCGGGCCGTGGACGCCGGTGCCGACGGCATCTACTGCTCGAACCACGGCGGCCGCCAGGCCAACGGCGGGCTGCCCGCGCTGGACTGCCTGCCGGGCGTGGTCGATGCGGCCGGCGGCGTGCCGGTGTGGTTCGACTCCGGCGTCCGCGGCGGCGCCGACGTGGTCAAGGCCCTGGCCCTGGGCGCGACCGCGGTCGGCATCGGCCGGCCGTACGCGTACGGGTGCGCGATCGCGGGGCAGGCCGGGATCGAGCACGTGCTGCGCAGCCTGCTGGCCGAGACCGACCTGACCATGGCCGTCGACGGCTACCCGCGGATCGCCGACCTCACCCGGGACGCGCTGCGGCGGGTCGGCCGGGTCGGTCCCTAGACGCCGAGGGCGGTCTCGGTGGCGCCGGTGCTGATCGCGGCCGACAGCGGGGCCGGCTCGCCGGTGACCAGGTAGATGGTCTGCCGGGCGACGGACACGGCGTGGTCCGCGTACCGCTCGTAGTAGCGGCCGATCAGGGTGATGTCGATGGCCGGCTCGATGCCGTGCGACCAGTCGTCGGAGAGCAGGTGGGCGAACAGCTGGCGGTGCAACGCGTCCATCGCGTCGTCCTCGCGCTCCAGCTGCTCGGCCAGCGCGATGTCCTGGCCCTCCAGCACCTGCTTGGTCTTGTCCACGATGGACAGCGCGACATCGCCCATCTGCCGGATCGTGCCGCGCACGTCGTCCGGGACGGCGCAGGCCGGATAGCGCATCCGCGCCACCTTGGCCACGTGCAGGGCCAGGTCGCCCATCCGCTCCAGGTCGGCGACGGCCTTGAGGCTGGTGATGACCGTGCGGAGGTCGATCGCGACCGGCTGCTGCCGGGCCAGGATGTCGAAGGCCCGGGCCTCCAGGTCGTCCCGGAGCCGGTCGACCTCGGCGTCGGCGGAGATGACCCGCTCGGCCACCGTCAGGTCGGCATCGAGCAGGGCCGAGGTCGCGTCGCCCATGGCGACCGCCACCGCCTCGCTCATGTCGACCAGGGTCCGGCCGATCTGGTCGAGCTCGCCGTGGAACGTCTCCCGCACCCGCACCCCTCCATCTGTGTCCGTATCGAGGGTAGTCGGGGCGCGGTCTGCCCGGCCTGCCCGCGGTGAACCGCGCCCGTACGGTCGGTGAACACCTGCGCCCGGACGCCCATCGGGCCGCCGCGAACCCCGGAGCCGCACCCGGACGACCGTACGATCGGCCGTGTGGAGGTCGTGGCGGTCGCTGCCGCCCTGCTGGTCGGGGCGGCCGTCGGCGTTGCCGCGGCCCTGCTCCTGATCAGCCGGCGGTCCGCGGTCGCGGCCGCCACCCCGCCGGTCCGCGCGGTCGAGCCGGCCCCGCCGATGCTGGCCCGCCGGGTGCTGGAGGTGATGGGCACCGCCGCGGTGGTGCTCGACCCGGCCGACGAGGTGGTGCTGGCCAACCCGGCCGCGCGGCAGATGGGCGTGGTCCGCGGGGGCCGGGTCGTGGTCGACGACCTGCGCCGGCTGGCCCGGGCCGCCCGCCGCGACGGCGAGGGCCGGCACGGCGTGGTCGACACCCGCGGGCGGCTGGGCCGGGAGCCGATCGCGGTCAGCGCCCGGGTCGCCCCGCTGGTCGAGACCGGCTACGTGGCGCTGCTGCTGGACGACGTCACCGAGACCCGCCGGCTGGAGGCGGTCCGCCGCGACTTCGTCGCCAACGTCTCGCACGAGCTGAAGACCCCGGTCGGCGCGCTGACCCTGCTGGCCGAGGCTGTGCAGGACGCCGCCGACGACCCGGAGGCGATCCGCCGGTTCGCCGGCCGGATGCAGCACGAGGGCTCCCGGCTGGGCCGGCTGGTGGCCGAGCTGATCGAGCTGTCCCGGCTGCAGGGCGCCGAGCCGCTGCCGTCCTCGACCGTGGTCGACGTGGACGACGTGGTGGCCGAGGCGCTGGACCGGACCCGGCTGGCGGCCGAGTCGGCCGGCATCGTCGTGGTGGCCGGCGGGCAGGGCCGGCTGGCCGTCTGCGGCAACGAGTCCCAGCTGGTGACCGCGCTGGTGAACCTGCTCGACAACGCCATCGCGTACAGCCCGGCCGGGACCCGGGTCGCGATCGGCACCCGGCGGCGGGAGGGCCACGCCGAGATCTCCGTCAGCGACCAGGGCATCGGCATCGCCGAGGGCGACCTGGAGCGGGTGTTCGAGCGGTTCTACCGCGCCGACCCCGCCCGCTCCCGCGCCACCGGCGGCACCGGCCTGGGGCTGGCCATCGTGAAGCACATCGCCACCAACCACGGCGGCGGGGTGAGCGTGTGGAGCGTCGAGGGCTCCGGCTCCACGTTCACCCTGCGGCTGCCGCTGGCCGGCTCCCTGGCCGAGCCGGACGCCGACGATCAGGACGTGCCGGTTCCGGCCGGCGCATCCGACGAGAGAGGACATCCGTGACCCGCGTGCTCGTGGTGGAGGACGAGGAGTCGTTCTCGGACGCGTTGTCGTACATGCTGCGCCGGGAGGGCTTCGAGGTGGCGGTGGCCGGGACGGGACCGGACGCGCTCAGCGAGTTCGACCGGTCCGGCGCCGACCTGGTGCTGCTCGACCTGATGCTGCCCGGGCTGTCCGGCACCGAGGTGTGCCGCACGCTGCGGCAGCGCTCGAACGTGCCGGTCATCATGCTGACCGCGCGGGACTCCGAGATCGACAAGGTCGTCGGGCTGGAGCTCGGCGCCGACGACTACGTGACCAAGCCGTTCTCGTCCCGGGAGCTGGTGGCGCGGATCCGGGCGGTGCTGCGGCGGCGGGGCGGGGACGTGCCGGAGGAGTCGGCAGCGGCCGCGCTGGAGGCCGGGCCGGTCCGGATGGACGTCGAGCGGCACGTGGTGACGGTCGACGGCGGCACGGTGCCGATGCCGCTGAAGGAGTTCGACCTGCTGGAGCTGCTGCTGCGCAACGCGGGCCGGGTGCTGACCCGGGGGCAGCTCATCGACCGGGTCTGGGGCTCGGACTACGTCGGCGACACCAAGACCCTCGACGTCCACGTCAAGCGCCTGCGGGCCAAGATCGAGCCCGACCCCTCCAACCCCCGGCACCTCGTCACCGTCCGAGGCCTCGGCTACAAATTCGAAACCTGACCCGCAGCTCGCCTGCCTGGACGTGCTCCTGATCTACGGGGTGGGGTCGGCGGGGTGGGGGGCGATGAGGCCCCGCTGCAGGCGGGCGGCGCAGAGGCGGGCCAGCTCCGTGTACGCAAGCTCGCCGAGCAGGGCGGTCAGCTCCGGGCCGTAGGAGACGTAGAGGCGCTCGCCGCCGACGTGCGCGTCCGGCGACGACGTGCACCACCAGTGCAGGTCGTGACCGCCCTCGCCCCAGGACCGGCGGTCGAACTCGGTCACCGTGCTGACCAGGATCCGGGTGCCGTCGGGGCGGTCGACCCAGTCCTGCTCGCGCCGGATCGGGAGCTGCCAGCAGACGTCCGGCTTGGTCTCCAGCGGGTGGCGGCCGGTCCGCAGCGCCAGCGCGTGCAGCGCGCAGCCCTCGCCGCCGGCGAACCCGGGCCGGTTGAGGAACAGGCAGGCCCCGTCGACGGTCCGGGTCCGGCGCCGGCGGTCGTCGTCGCCGACGCTGTCCCGGACCGTGATCCCGCGCTTGGTGCCGGCCTTGTAGTACTGCCAGTCCGCCGGGGTCAGCTCCTTGGCCGCGCGGTTGACCCGCTTCTCGTCGGCGGTGTCGGAGTAGAACGCGCCGTGGCTGCAACAGCCGTCGTCCGGGCGCTCGGCGTCGATGCCGCGGCAGCCCCGGCCGAAGATGCAGGTCCAACGGGAGCACAGCCAGGTCAGGTCGGCCCGGACCAGGTGCTCCGGATCCGCCGGGTCGGCGAACTCGACCCATTCCCGGGCGAAGTCCAGGCCCACTTCGCGCGATACCGCCACGGTCACGGCGGTCACGCTACGCCACCCGATTTGCTCTCCGGGCCCGGTGAGGAGTGTCATTCTCCTTCGTCAGCCGAACCGGGTCGGGGAGAGCGGCATGGGACGTCATTCGCGCGGTGGGGCGGACGGGACTCCGCCGCCTCCGCCGGAGCCGGCCCGCCATCCGTACGCGCCCCGGTCGGTGGAGGACACCGGCACCTGGGACCGCAGCACGTACCGGGTCGTGGACGTGGGCCTGCCGACGGACGCGCCGGTGTCGTTCCCGCTCAACGGGTCGCGCCCCGGTACGCAGGCGGCCGGGCCCAGCCGTGCCGCCGCCCGCATCCCGGGCCCGTATCCGGACCAGCCGCACGAGCTGACCGGGACCCGGGATGTGAACGGCGGCCGGACGGCGTTGCGGTCGGTGGCGGAGGCCGACACCGCCCTGCGGCCGCCGGCCGGGCCGAGCCGCTACGGCGCGACCCGGGCCGACCTGGCCGCCATGACCGAGCTGCGGTACGGCGCGACCCGCGAGCCCGGCGCGCCCCGCTACGGCGCCACCCGGGCCGACCTGGCCGAGCCGCGGCCGGAGCCCGAGCGCCACCCCATCGAGCGCCACCCCGCTGACCGCCTCTCGACCGACCGCCTCTCGACCGACCGCCTCCCGACCGACCGCCACCCCGCCGGCCGCCTTTCGACAGAGCGCCTTTCGACGGAGCGCCTTTCGACGGAGCGTCTCTCTGCTGAGCGTCGCCCGACTGAGCGCCACGCGGTCGAGCGCCACCCGGCCGAGCGCCACCCGGCCGAGCGCCACCCGGCCGAGCGCCACCCGGACGAGCGGTACGGCGCGACCCGGGCCGACCTGGCCGAGTCGGTCGGCGCGACCGCGCTCGCCCCCCGCCCGGAGCCGCGGACGGACCCTGACGAGGTCACCGACACCGGCGCCCGCCGCGCCCGCAGCGCGTTCCACCTGGCCCCGGAGGCCGAGCGGTCCGAGGACGACGAGCCCGCGGACGACGAGCCCGAGGAGGACTACGACGAGCCGTCGCTGCTGCTGCAGTGGGGCGTGTTCGTCGCCCAGACCCTGACCGGCGCGGTCGCCGGCCTCGGCGTCTGGCTCGGCTTCTACCGGCTCTGGTCGACGTACCCCTTCTACGCCGCCCCGGCGGTCGGCGCCGCGACCATCGTCATGCTGGTCCTGGCCCGCACCCTGCGCCGCCGGCACGGCCACGACCTGGACCTGATGACCGCGATCGTGACCATCGGGGTCGCGACCGTGCTGACCGTCCTGCCGGCCGCGTTCACCCTCCAACACCTGGCCTGACACGGCGCGCCTACGCTGGGACGGTGAGCAACGGACCGGTCACCGTCCCCCGCGCCCGGATCGGGCTGTCGACGGCGTCGGTCTACCCGGAGTCGACGGCGGCGGCGTTCGAGATCGCCGGCCGGCTCGGGTACGACGGCATCGAGGTCATGGTCTGGACCGACCCGGTCAGCCAGGACCCGGAGGCGCTGCTGAGGCTGTCCGACCACTACGAGGTCCCGATCCTGGCCGTGCACGCGCCCTGTCTGCTCATCACCCAGCGGGTCTGGGGCACCGACCCGTGGGAGAAGCTGCAGCGGGCCCGGGCCGCGGCCGAGAAGCTCCGCGCCCCGACCGTGGTCGTGCACCCGCCGTTCCGCTGGCAGCGCGACTACGCCCGCGGCTTCCGGAAGGGCATCGACCGGATGGCCAACGAGACCGCGGTCCGGTTCGCGGTGGAGAACATGTTCCCGCTGCGGGTCCGCGGGGCCGAGGTGTCGGCGTACGCGCCGGACTGGGACCCGACCCTGGAGCCGCACCGGGCGTACACGCTGGACCTGTCCCACACCGCGGTCAGCCACAGCGAGCCGCTGGAGCTGGCCGCGACCATGGGCCGCCGGCTCGCGCACGTGCACATCGCCGACGGCACGGGCGTGGGCAAGGACGAGCACCTGGTCCCGGGCCGGGGCGGCCAGCCCTGCGGGGAGCTGCTGGAGCGGATCGCCCAGCAGGGCTTCGACGGCTCGGTGGTGGTCGAGGTGAACACCCGCCGGGCCGCCGACCGGGAGGAGCGGGAGGCCGACCTGGCCGAGGCGCTCGCCTTCACCCGGCTGCACCTGGTCTCCAGCACGGCGCCCGTAGGCTGAGCCGCATGCGCTCGCTGATCCTCGCCGCGTCCCGGAACTCCCGGGTGGAGCACCTCGTCGAGACCGCGCCGCTGACCCGCAACGTGGTCCGGCGGTTCGTGCCGGGCCCGGCCGAGGACGACGCGGTCGCGGCCACCCGGCGGCTGGTCGCCGACGGCCTGACCGTCAGCCTCGACCATCTCGGCGAGGACACCACCGACCCGGAGCAGGCGGCCGCGGCGGCCAAGGCCTACCTGTCGATCCTGGACCGGCTGGCGGTCGAGGGCCTGACCCCGGAGGCCGAGGTCAGCCTCAAGCTGTCCGCGGTCGGGCAGGCGTTGCCGGGCGACGGCGAGCGGATCGCGCTGGAGCACGCGCACCTGGTCTGCGCGGCCGCGGAGCGGGCCGGCACCGCGGTCACCCTGGACATGGAGGACCACACCACCACCGACTCGACGCTGCGGATCCTGGCCGAGGTGCGCAAGGACTTCCCGTCCACCGGCGCGGTGCTGCAGGCCTACCTGCGCCGGACCGAGGCCGACTGCCGCGACCTGGCCACGGCCGGGTCGCGGGTACGGCTCTGCAAGGGCGCGTACGACGAGCCCGAGAGCGTCGCCTTCCGGGACCGGGCCGAGGTCGACAAGTCCTACGTGCGCTGCCTGGCCGTGCTGATGGCCGGGGCCGGCCGCCCGATGGTCGCCACCCACGACCCGCGACTGATCGAGATCGCGCAGGACCGGGCCTCGGCCAACGGCCGCCCCCTGGACTCGTACGAGTTCCAGATGCTGTACGGGATCCGCCCGAACGAGCAGCGCCGGCTGGTCGCGGCCGGCCACCAGGTCCGGATCTACACCCCGTACGGCGTGGACTGGTACGGCTACTTCATGCGCCGGCTGGCCGAGCGCCCGGCCAACGTGGCCTTCTTCCTCCGCGCGCTGGCGACGCGAGGGTGAGCCGACGAGGGAGTGAGCATCGCAGGGCCCCCGGGGCGGTGTGGCCCGGCCCGCGGCCGCCCGAGGAGCGGAGCGACCGACGAGGCGAGCGGAAGGCAGCACAGTGACGAAGCTGGCCGTCCTGGGGGCGGGAAAGCTGGGCGGGGCGCTGGTGTCCGGGCTGCTGCGGGCGGGCCGGTCGGCCGAGGACATCGTGGTGGTGGTCCGGCGGCCGGAGCGGGCCAAGGAGCTGGAGCAGCGGCACGGGGTGCGGGCGGTGCCGGCGGCCGAGGCGGCCGGCGCGGACGTGCTGCTGGTGACGGTGAAGCCGCAGGACATCGACGGGCTGGTCGACGAGCTGGCCCCGCACGTGGAGCGGTCCTCCCTGGTGGTGTCGCTGGCCGCCGGCATCCCCACGGCGTACTACGCCAAGCGGCTGGCGCCGGGCGTGCCGGTGGTGCGGGTGATGACCAACACCCCGGTGCTGGTGGACCAGGCGATGAGCGCGATCTCGGCCGGGGAGTTCGCGCAGGAGCGGCACCTGGCCCTGACCGAGGAGCTGCTGCGCCCGGTCGGCCAGGTCGTCCGGGTGCCGGAGAGCCAGCAGGACGCGGTCACGGCCCTGTCCGGCAGCGGCCCGGCCTACTTCTACTTCCTGGTCGAGGCGATGATCGACGCCGGCATCCTGCTCGGCATCCCCCGCGCGGTCGCGGCCGACCTGCTGGTGCAGACCGCGCTCGGGGCCGCGATCATGCTCCGCGACGCCGGCGAGCACCCGGTGAAGCTGCGGGAGGCCGTGACCTCCCCGGCCGGCACCACCATCAACGCCATCCGCGAGCTGGAGAAGCACGGCGTCCGGGCCGCCTTCCTCGACGCCATCGAGGCCGCCCGCGACCGCTCGGCCGAACTCGGCCGCCTGCACGAGTAAGCCGTCCGCGGCTAAGTCGTCCGCGGCTAAGCCGTCCGCGAACCGGCCTTCCCGGTGCCCCGGCCGGCGGCCAGGGTGGCCGGCATGAAGGTGCTGGTGCTGGGTGGGACCGGGTTCGTCGGCCGGCACGTCGTGGAGCGGCTGCTGGCCGCCGGCGACGAGGTGCTGGTCGCCCACCGCGGCCGGGCCGAGCCGGAAGGCTTCCCGGACGTGCCGCACCTGCACACCGACCGGCGCTCGTTCGCCGGCACCGGCGGGTTCCGGCCGGACGCGGTGGTCGACTGCTGCGCGTCCACCCGGGCCGACGTCGAGGCCGTGCACCCGCACCTGCCCGCGGACGCGCACCTGGTCGAGCTGTCCAGCCAGGACGTCTACCGCGCGTACGAGCTGATGCGGGACGGGCTCGAGGGCGAGCCGGTGCCGGGCGACGAGGACTCGGCGCTGCGGGACCGGCGCCATCCGTACCGGGGGCTCGGGTTCCCCGACGTCGACGAGGACTACGACAAGCTCGACGTGGAGCCGGCCACCCTGGCCCGGGGCGGCACGGTGCTGCGGCTGGCGATGGTCTACGGCGAGCACGACCCGCAGCGGCGGGAGGAGCTGGTGCTGCGCCGGGTCCGGGCCGGGCGGACCCGGATCCCGGTCGGCTCCGGCGGCTGGCTCTGGACCCGCCTGTACGCCGGGGACGCCGCCGCGGCGGTCGACCTGGCGCTGCGGACCGAGGCGGCCCGGGGGGCCGTGCTCAACCTGGGCGAGACCCGGACCCGGTCCACGCTGGGCTGGATGCGGCAGGTGCTGGCCGCGGCCGGGCACGAGGCCGAGCTGGTGCCGGTGCCGGACGCGGCCGTCCCGGACGACCTGCGGTTCACCCGCGGCCGGGCCCAGCACCTGCTGACCAGCTCGGCGTCCGCGACCGCGCTGCTGGGCTGGCGGCCGTCGGACCCGCAGGAGTCCATCGCCCGGTCGGTGGCCTGGCACCTGGCTCACCCGCCGGCGGACCCGGACCCCGACTTCTCCGCGGACGACGCGGCGCTGTCGGCCAGGTAGGCCGCGACCAGGGCGAGGGGGGCGTTCCAGCGGATGCAGACGTCGTTGGTGGTCTCGGAGGTCGGCTCGTCCACGTAGTGCAGCTGGTCCGGCAGGCCGGCGAAGCGCGGGTCGGCCGGCCAGCCCGGGAACTCCTTGGACGCCGGGCCGCCGGCCACGGACCCCCGCGGCGGCGGCGGGAACGACGGGTCCAGCGCGTGCGCGAGGTGGCGTACGCGCTGGTGGTGCGCGGTCTCGGTGCCCCAGCCGGTGACGAACGACAGGCCGACCGGGTTGCGCCCGAAGACGTAGTCGAGCCCGCCGAGTGCGCCGTCCCGGTACCGGCTCTGGCCGGTGAGCGTGTGGGCCGCGGCCAGGATGAGCACCGCGCCCAGGATCCGGCCGGTGGAGCCCCAGTCCCAGCCGTCGTCCGGGTCGTACGGCTGCCCGTACGGGGTGCCGGCCTGGATCGCCAGCAGCTCTTCGGCCCGGTCGGCGATCCCCTGGCCGCCGCCGTGGCCGGCCAGGGCCAGCCGGATCCGGGCCCACGCGGTCAGGTCGTCCCACTCGATCCAGCCCAGCGGGGCCGTGTGCGCCGGCGAGGTGCGCAGCGCGTCCCGATACCGCGGCTCCCCGGTCGTCAGGTAGAGCTCGGCCGCGGCCCAGTAGAAGTCGTCGGTCAGGTCGTCGTCGTGATACGGCCCGCCGCCGTGGGCGCCGCGATCGTTCGGGGCCAGCAGCTCCGGCTCCCGCACGGCCGCCTCGTACGCGACCCGCGCCGGGGCCAGATAGGAGAGGTCGAAGTGGGCGGCATGGGCGGCGGCCGCGGCCAGGTGCAGCGCGGCCGCGGTCGAGGGCGGGTGCAGCACCCGGCGGGCCGGGTCGAGGTGCGGCCACATCGGCAGCGGCGTCCAGACCTCGTCGTGCACCCGGTGGTACACCAGCCCGGCGTGCGCCCGCCCGGCCGGCACCTGCATCCGCACCAGCCAGTCGATCTGCCAGCGAGCCTCGTCCAGCAGCGACGGGCCCGGCGGCAACGGCAGCCCCGGGTGCCGCTCGTGCGCGGCCAGCAGCATCGCGGCCGGCAGCGCGCCCGAGGTGACGTACTTGCCGTGGTCGCCGGCGTCGTACCAACCCCCGGACACGTCCAGCCCGTCCACCGCCGTGTCGCCCTGGTTGGGCGGCACCCCGACGTGACCGGCGGGCCGGCCGTACCCGGGCAGGACCGCGTCGTCGAGCGCGATCCCCGAGCGCTGCGCGTAGAAGAACCGCAGCGCGTCCCCGAGCAGCCCGTCGTACACGTCGGGCCCGATCCGGAATCGATGGCTGACCGCCCCGCCCGCCCGGACCGTGTACGTCCCCGGCGTCCGCAGCGCGGAGAAGTCGGCCACCCGCCCGGAGGTCTCGCCGGAGAACGCCGTCCGGTCGCCGGCCCGGACCGTGAACGGCCCGGGCGCCGGGACGGTTGCCGCCTTGGGCCCGTCGACCAGGTAGCCGGCCTGGTTGACCCGCACCCCGGGCCGCGACCGGGCCTGGCCGGCGAGGTCCATGCGCGACGGTAGCGCGCTGAGGAACGGCTGAGGAGTCAGGGCGCGAGCGGGCAAACGCGCACCTAGGATGGTCCGGTGAGGCTGCCGCGCAAGGGCGCCACCGCGGCGGTCGCGGTCAGCGCCGCGCTGTTGACGGGGTGCTCGGGCGATTCGACCGACATCCAGACCGCCGTGGTCGGCCGGTCCACGGTGAGCGAGGTGGTCGAGGCCCCCGCCACCGTGCAGGCCGCCGCGACCACGACCCTGACCTCCCCGGCCACCGGCGAGGTCGAGCAGGTGCTGGTCAAGGACGGCCAGCGGGTCGCCGCCGGCACCGTGCTGGCCCGGATCTCCTCGCCCCAGACCACGGCCCAGCTCACCCAGGCCCGGTCGGCGCTGGCCCAGGTCGAGGCGTCCGGGCCGAGCTCGCCGGCGCTGCTGTCCGGCGGCCCGCAGGCCCAGGCCGACACGAGCGCGCAGGGTGCGTTCGCCAGCGCCCGCAAGGCCGCGGCCGCGATCCCCGACCCGCGGCTGCAGGCCACCGCGCTGACCCAGATCGCCACCGCCGAGCACCAGTACCAGCTGGCCGCGGCCCAGGCCCGGGCCGCGATCGGCGCCATCAACTCCGGCATCGGCAACCTCAACTCGGCCCTGGCCTCGCTGACCGCGGCCCAACGGCTGCAGGCCCAGACCGCGGTCCAGGTCGCCCAGCGGGCGGTCGACGCCCTCGAGGTGACCGCCCCCATCGCCGGCACCGTGCAGCTCGGCGGCGAGACCCCGGCCGGCAGCGGCGGCGGGACCGATCTCAGCGGCGTGCTGTCCCAGCTCCCGGCCGGGGCCCAGCAGCAGGCCGCGACCGCACTCGGTGGTGCGGCACCCTCCGGCGGCGGGGCCGGTGTGCAGACCACCGGCCCGCTGACCCCGGGCACGCCGGTCAGCACCGGCACCACGCTGGCCACGATCGTGGACCTGTCCGCGCTGTCGCTGCAGGCCGACGTGGATGAGACCGACGTCTTCCTGGTCAAGCCCGGGGTCAAGGCCGAGGCCCAGCTCGACGCCGTGCCCGGCGCCCGCTATCCGGCCACGGTGGCCTCGGTCGGGCTGTCCCCGACCCAGTCCGCCCGCGGCGGGGTCAGCTACCGGGCCCGGCTCACGCTGGCCGCCGGCACCATGGCCGACGGCAGCCCGGCCCCGACCCCGCGGCCGGGCATGAGCGCGGTCGCCGACCTCCAGGTCCGTACGGCCCGCAACGCCGTGTCGGTGCCGGCGACCGCGATCGTGCACGACGGGGACCGGGACGCGGTCTGGGTCCTGCAGGGCAAGCTGGCCCGCCGCCGCACGGTCACCGTCGGCACCCAGGGCGAGGACGTGGTCGCGGTGACCGAGGGCCTCAAGGTCGGCGAGCGGGTCGTGGTCCGCGGCACGGACCAGGTCCGGGAGGGGCAGGAGCTGTCCTGACCGCGACCGAGCAGGCCGCCGCCCTGGAGGCGGCCGACGTCACCAGGTCGTACGAGCTGGGGGACAGTTCCGTGCAGGCCCTGCGCGGGGTGTCGCTGCGGGTCGGGGCCGGTGACTACGTGGCCGTGGTCGGGCCGTCGGGGTCGGGCAAGTCCACCCTGATGCACCTGCTGGGCGCGCTGGACCGGCCCACCACCGGCACGCTGCGGGTCGGCGGCCGGGACGTGGCCGGCATGAGCCAGGACGAGCTGGCCAAGGCCCGCAACGAGACCATCGGCTTCGTCTTCCAGGCCTTCCAGCTGCTGCCGCGCACGACCGCGGTCGACAACGTGGCCATGCCGCTGGTCTACCGGGGCGTACGGCGGGCGGAGCGGCGGCGCCGGGCCGAGGACGCGCTGCGGGCGGTGGGCATGGAGCACCGGCTCACCCACACCCCCAACCAGCTCTCCGGCGGCGAGCAGCAGCGGGTGGCCATCGCCCGGGCCCTGGTCGGCGACCCGCAGGTGATCCTGGCCGACGAGCCCACCGGCAACCTGGACAGCGTCCGCGGCGCCGAGGTGATGGACCTGCTGGAGGCGCTGAACCGGGAGCGCGGGGTGGCGTTGGTGGTCGTCACCCACGACCTCGAGCTGGCCGCCCGGGCCCGCCGCCGGCTCCGCATGCGCGACGGCCTGGCCGAGGAGTCCGCGGAGTGAGGCTGGGGGAGGCCTGGCGGGTCGCGGTGACCGCCCTGCGGGCGAACCGGCTGCGCAGCCTGCTGACCATGCTCGGCGTCATCATCGGCGTGGCCGCCGTGGTCATGCTGGTGGCGATCGGCACCGGGGCCAAGCAGTACGTGGAAAACCAGGTCGAGGGGCTCGGCAGCAACCTGCTGCTGGTCGTGCCGGGCGAGCTCAGCTTCGGCAGCGCGGCGACCTCGTCCCGGCTGACCCTGTCCGACGTCGACGACATCGGCCGGATCGCCGGCGACCCGCAGCGGGTCGCGGCCACCGTGACCAGCGGGGAGACCCTGCGGGCGGGCGAGGCCGAGGTCTTCGCGACCGTGCAGGGGGTGACCGAGACGGTGCCGGAGGTGTTCGCCCGGCCGGTTGCCCGGGGCGACTTCCTCAGCCGCTCCGACGTGGACACCCGGCGCCGGGTCGCGGTGCTGGGCTCGTCCGCGGCCGACCGGCTGTTCCCGGGCCAGGACGCGGTCGGCCGCCAGCTGACGATCGCCGGGGTGCGGTTCCGGGTGGTCGGGGTCACGGCGAAGACCGGCTCGGGCTCGTTCGCCGGGGCCGACCCCGACCTGACCGTCTACATCCCGATCACCTCGGCCCAGCGGCTGCTCGGCACCGACCGGGTCGACGGGCTCGCGGTCAAGGCCCCGGACCGGACCACCATCACCCAGCTCGGCGACCGGATCGTCGCCGAGCTGGAGCAGCGCTATCCGGGGGAGAAGTTCTCCGCGGTCACCCAGGAGCAGATTCTCGGCGTGGTCGGCCGGATCCTCAGCCTGCTGACCCTGGTGCTGGCGGCCATCGCCGGCATCAGCCTGCTCGTCGGCGGGGTCGGGATCACCAACATCATGCTGGTCAGCGTGCGGGAGCGGACCCGGGAGATCGGCCTGCGCAAGGCGGTCGGGGCCCGGCAGCGGGACGTGCTGGTGCAGTTCTTGCTGGAGGCGGTGCTGCTGACCACGCTGGGCGGGGTGATCGGCATCGTGATCGGGGTCGGGGTGGCCGTGCTGGTGGGCCAGTTCACCCCGCTGCCGACCGCGGTGGCGTGGTGGTCCATCGTGCTCGCGTTCGGGGTGTCGGCCGCGGTCGGCGTGTTCTTCGGCGTGGCGCCGGCGCGACGCGCCGGGCGCCTGGATCCGGTGGTCGCGCTCCGCAGCGAGTAGGGCCCGGGAATCGCTCCAGTCACACCAGTACCGCTACGCTCCATGCAGCACGTGCGTGTCCGTCGTCGCCGGAGGGGAAGCCGGCGCCGCGACACGTGCCGAGGTCTGGTGACTCATGTCGTCCACGCAACCGCCCGACGCACCGTTGGCACAGGTCAGATTCCTGACCGTGGCCGAGGTGGCGGCGCTCATGCGGGTGTCGAAAATGACGGTCTATCGGTTGGTGCACTCCGGCGAGCTGGCCGCGGTCCAGGTCGGCCGGTCCTACCGGGTGCCCGAGAAAGCCGTGCACGACTACCTGCGGGATGCGTACATCGAGGCCGGCTGACGCCTGACCCCGTCCATCCCGTACGCTCCGGTCATGGGTTCGGTCATCAAGAAGCGCCGCAAGCGCATGGCGAAGAAGAAGCACCGCAAGCTGTTGAAGCGCACGCGGGTCCAGCGCCGCAACAAGAAGTAGGCGGGCTGGCGCATGACCGGCCCGGCAACGCCGTCGGTTCGTTCTGACTGGATGACGTTCCTGTCCGACTACGGGCTGGACGATCACCTGGTCGGCGTCTGCAAGGGCGTCATCGCCCGGATCGCGCCGCACGTGCGGATCATCGACGTCTGCCACCAGGTGCGGCCGCAGGACGTCGCCCTCGGCGGCGAGATGCTGGCCGAGGCCTGGCCCTACCTGCCCATCGGCGTGCACCTGGCGCTGGTCGATCCGTTCGCCGCCACCCACGCCCGCGGCATCGCGGTGCGCTGCGCCGACGGCTCCGTGGTGATCGCGCCGGACAACGGCCTGGCCTCCCGGGCCTGGGACGTCGGCGGCGGCGTGGCCGAGGCCTACGAGCTGGCCGAGTCGCGGTGGTGGGCGCCGACCCCGTCCCGCAGTTTCCGCGGCCGGGACGTGTTCGCGCCGGTCGCGGCCCACCTGGCCAGCGGCATCGCGATCGAGGAGGTCGGCCCCCGGCTCGACCCGGCCTCGCTGGTGCGCAGCCGCACGGCCGAGCCCCGGGTGCACGGCGACCACGTGCACGGCGAGATCCGGATGATCGACCACTTCGGCAACCTGGCCCTCAACCTGCGCCGCAGCGACCTGGAGGCGGCCGGCATCCAGCTCGGCGACCTGGTCGAGCTGCGCTGCGGCGGGCGCACGTTCGAGGTGCCGTTCGCGCTCAGCTTCGGCGACGTGCCGGTCGGGCGGACCGTGGTCTGCGAGGACTCGTTCCGGGCGATCACGGTCGCGGTCAACAGCGGCCGGGCCGACCGCACCCTGCGCACCAGCAGCGGCGGGCCGGTCGTGCTCGGCCGGGTCCACCGGCTGGTCGGGTCGGCGGCGACCAAGGTCTCCGTGGTCGACGGCCGGCCCAGCTCGTTCAGCCCCTCCTGACCCCCGGCGGTACGCTGGGTCCTCACGCTGAGCGAGGGGGAGCTGCGACTGTGCCACCGGCCGTGGTTCTCGTCACCGGGGTCAGCCGCCACCTCGGCGGCCGGCTCGCGGCCCTGCTGGCGGCGGACAGCTCGATCGAGCGCATCATCGGGGTCGACACCGTGCCGCCGCCGCGGGAGCTGCGCGCCGCGCTGGGCCGGACCGAGTTCGTCCGGGCCGACATCCGCAACCCGCTGATCGCCAAGGTCATCAGCACCGCCCAGGTGGACACCGTCGTCCATCTCAACATCACCTCGCTGCCCCGGTCCGCCGGCGGCCGCGCGTCGATGAAGGAGATGAACGTCATCGGCACCATGCAGCTGCTCGCCGCCTGCCAGAAGTCGGCGTCCCTGCAACGGCTGGTGGTCAAGTCCTCGACCGCCGTCTACGGCTCGTCGTCCCGGGACCCGGCCCTGTTCACCGAGGACATGGAGCCCAAGCAGCTGCCCCGCTCCGGCTACGCCAAGGACGCGGTCGAGGTCGAGGGCTACGTACGTGGCTTCAGCCGCCGGCGGCCGGACGTGGCGGTCGGCGTGCTGCGGTTCACCGACGTGATCGGGCCGGGCGCGGACAGCCTGCTGCTGCGCTACCTGCGGCTGCCGACCGTGCCGACCGTGCTCGGCTTCGACCCCCGGGTCCAGCTGCTGCACACCGACGACGCGCTGGAGGTGCTGCGCCGGGCCACCCTGACCGGCCGCGGCGGCACGGTCAACGTCGGCGGCGCCGGGGTGCTGCTGCTGTCGCAGCTGATCCGCCGGGCCGGGCGGGTGCCGGTCCCGGTGCCGGCCCCGGCCGTGCAGCTGGCCGGGCGGGCCGTCCGCCGGGCCGGGCTGCTGGACTACACCCGCGAGCAGCTGCGGTTCCTGGAGTTCGGCCGGGTGGTGGACACGACCCGGCTGCGGACCGAGTTCGGCTACACGCCGCGCTTCGACACGGTCGGCGCGTTCGACGACGTGGTGCGCAGCCAGGGGCTGCCGCTGCGGATCCGGCCCGATGTCGTCCGGCAGGTCGAGCGCGGCGTGCTCGACGTGGTGCACACGGCCGCGGTGCACGCGTCCGCCGGGAGCCGGGATGGGTGACGCCCGGGTCATCCCGATCCACGGGGACGACGGGGAGCGGCGGCGCCGGCCCCAGGTCGTACCACCGCCGTCCGCTGCCGCCGACCAGCCCTCCGGTGACCGGCCGTCCGGCGGGCAGCCGGACTGGGAGCGCCGGATCGCCGGCGGCCTGGCCTTCCTGCGCCGCCGGATCACCGGCGACTACGAGGTCGACGACTTCGGCTTCGACAAGGACCTCACCGAGCACGTGCTGGCCCCGCCCTTCCGGCCGCTGTACGAGAAGTGGTTCCGCGTCGAGGCCACCGGGCTGCGGCACGTGCCGTCCACCGGCGGCGCGCTGGTGGTGGCCAACCACTCCGGCACGATCCCGCTGGACGCGGTGATGACGTCGCTGGCCCTGCTCGACCACCACCCGGCCCACCGGCACCTGCGGATGCTCGGCGCCGACCTGGTCTTCCGTACGCCCGGGCTGGGGTCGCTGGCCCGCAAGTCGGGGCAGACGCTGGCCTGCAACCCGGACGCGGAGCGGCTGCTCGGCGAGGGCGAGCTGGTCGGGGTGTGGCCGGAGGGGTTCAAGGGGATCGGCAAGCCGTACACGGACCGGTACAAGCTGCAGCGCTTCGGCCGGGGCGGGTTCGTCGGGGCGGCGCTGCGGGCCCGGGTGCCGATCATCCCGTGCTCGATCGTCGGGGCCGAGGAGACCTACCCGATGATCGGCAACTCGCGGACGCTGGCCCGGGTGCTGGGCCTGCCGTACTTCCCGATCACGCCGACCTGGCCGCTGCTGGGGCCGCTGGGGGCGGTGCCGCTGCCGTCGAAGTGGTTCATCGAGTTCGGCCAGCCGATCGACACCGGGTCACTGGACCCCGACGGCGCCGAGGACCCGATGCTCGTCTTCAACCTCACCGACCAGGTCCGGGAGACGATCCAGCAGACCCTCTACCGCCTCCTGCTGCAACGCCAGTCCGTCTTCCGCTGAGGCCGGGCGGGGTCAGGGGGCGGGGGTCCCGGGGGGCCAGCCGTCGCGGGGCTCGGGGAGGCCCATGAGGGCGATGAGCAGGCGGACCAGGCCGAGGAACATCGGCTCCCGCACATCCGGGCCGTGCCAGTTGAGGTTGCCGTTGACCTCCAGCGTGATGAAGCCGTGCAGGGACGCCCAGCAGTGCACCATGGCCAGCTCGGTGGCCGGGTCGGCGCCGTGCAGCAGGTCGTCGCTCATCACCGCGGCCAGGTCCGGCGGCAGGTGGGTCAGCGGCAGCGGGCGCCGGGTCCCGGCCTCATCGGCGTCCCGGGCCAGGCTGCGCAGCGCGTCCATGGCCCGCAGCGCGGCGGCCTTGTCCGGCCCGTCCACGGTGCCGGTGGCGTGGGACTGGTGGGTCTTCTCGAAGCCGGCCAGCGCCGGCCCGAACACCAGCGTGAAGCTCTCCCGGTCGGCCAGCGCCCACTCACGGTACGCCCGGGACACGGCCAGGAACCGGCCGCCCGGATCGGACACCGGCAGCTGGTCCCGGGCCTTCTCGATCCGCTCGGCCAGGTCGGTCAGTGCGTCCACGATCAGCGCCGACAGCAGCCCCTCGCGACCGTCGAAGTAGCGGTAGAGCCCGGGTGCGGACATCCGCATGTCCCGGGCCACGTCCGACAGCCGTACGTCGACCGTGCCCTGTGACCGCATCCGGGCCAGCGCGGTGTCCTTGATCTCCTGGATCGTCGCCGCCCGGGTCGTTTCCCGCCTCGTCCGCACGCTCACCTCCGTAGCGGGTTCCTACCCGCACGCGGCGGTGACCAGCCCTCTCAGCGTTCCATCAGTTAAGCCTCTTGACAATGCTACTCATCTTCCCTTCTGCTAAGGCTCGTCGCAAGGTGAAGAGTCGTAACGGAGGGGAAGATGGACACCGATCCTCGGGTAGGCGTGCTGGGCCGGATCGCCGGCGCCGCACACCGCCGGCGCGTCCTGGTCGTGGTGCTGTGGCTGGTCGCGGTGGCCGCCGCGGTCGGGCTGTCCCAGGTCGCCTCGGGCGACTTCAAGGCCGACTACACCGCCCGGGGCTCGGACTCCCGGGCCGCGCAGGACCTGCTGGCCGAGCGGTTCCCGGCCGCGGCCGGCGAGCAGGTGACGGTCGTGGTCCGGACCGCCGGCCCGGTCACCGACCCGGCCGTCCGGTCCACCGTCGACGGCCTGCTGGGCAGGATCGCCGAGGTCCCGCACGTCCTCGCCGCCCCCAGCCCGTACGCGACACCGGGCGCGATCTCCGCCGACGGCCGCACCCTGCAGGCCACCGTCCAGCTGGACGCGGCCAACCCGGACGCGATGCCGGTGGAGGACACCCAGCAGATCATCGACCTGGCCGAGGCCGCGGACCGGGACGGCCTGCAGGTCGCGCTGGGCGGCCAGGTGGTCCAGGCCGCGACCCAGGGCTCGATCGGCTCAGAGGGCATCGGGCTGGCGGCCGCGGCGGTGATCCTGCTGCTGGTGTTCGGCTCGATCGTGGCCGCCGGGCTGCCGATCCTGGTCGCGGTCGTCGGCCTCGGGGTGAGCTCGTCCCTGGTCGGCGTGGTCGCGCTGGCCACGGACGTGCCGGACTGGTCGACCTCGCTGGCGGCCATGATGGGCATCGGCGTCGGCGTGGACTACGTGCTGCTGCTGGTCACCCGCTACCGGGAACACCTGAGCCAGGGCATGAGCCCGCGCGGCGCCACCATGGCCACCGCCGACACCGCCGGCCGGGCCGTGCTGGTGGCCGGCTCGACCGTGATCGTGAGCCTGCTGGGCCTGTTCGCGATGGGCCTGTCCGCGATGCGCGGGGCCGCGCTGGTCACCATCCTCGCCGTCCTGATCGTGATGCTGGCCGCGGTGACGCTGCTGCCGGCGCTGCTCGGCTTCGTCGGGCACCGCATCGACCGGCTCCGGCTGCCGGTGCCCCGGGCTCCCGGCCGCCCGCTCGGCGCCCGCTGGGCCGTCGGGGTGCAGCGCCGGCCGTGGACCGCGCTCGGCGCCGGGCTGGTCCTGCTCGGCCTGCTGGCCCTGCCCTTCCTCGGCGTCCGCTACGGCTTCCCCGACGCCGGCAACGACCAGTCCGGGACGACCACGCGGCAGGCGTACGACCTGCTCGCGGACGGGTTCGGACCGGGCGCGAACGGACCGCTGCTGCTGGTCTCGACCGACGACGGCGGCGCGCTGGCCGCGGTCCGGGACCGGGTCGCGGCGACCCCGGGGGTGGCGGCCGTGACCCCGCCGCAGGCGGCCCCGGGCGGCGGCGCCGCGCTGATGACGGTGGTGCCGACGACCAGCCCGCAGTCGGCCGACACCGAGCGGCTGGTCGCCACCCTGCGCGACACCGTGGCCGGCTCCGGCATCCACGTCGGCGGGGTGACCGCGGCCGCGGTGGACACCAACGAAGACATGGCGTCGCGGCTGCCGCTGCTCATCGGCGGGGTCGTCGGGCTGTCCTTCCTGCTGCTGCTCACCGTCTTCCGCAGCGTGGTGGTCGCGGTCAAGGCGGCCGTGCTCAACCTGCTCTCGCTGGCCGCCGCGTACGGGGTGGTGGCGCTGGTCCTGGAGGGCGGCTGGGCCGGGCGG
>DATDKW010000236.1:0-9245 GCA_036519715.1 Mycobacteriales bacterium | reverse complement strand
CGCTCGGCCCGCTGGGCCCGGTGGGCTCGCCCGCGGGCCGTGTCACGGAGATCCGGGCCGACCTGCTGGCCGGCGACCCGGCCGTGGCGGCCGCGCTGGCCGGCGCCGACGCTGTCTTCCACCTCGCCGGCCGGCCCGGCGTGCGCGACGCCGGTCCCGCCGCCGACGCGGCCCGGGTCCGCGACAACGTGCTCGCCACCGCCACGGTGCTGGACCTGGTCCCGCGCGACGTCCCGCTGGTGGTCACCTCCTCCTCGTCCGTGTACGGCGGTGCCGCGGGCCGCCCGTCCCGGGAGGACGACCCGCTGCGCCCGCTCGGGGCGTACGCGCGGAGCAAGGCGATGGTGGAGCAGCTGTGCGCGGGCCGGCCGGTCGCGGTGCTGCGGCCGTTCACGGTGGCCGGGGAGGGGCAACGGCCGGACATGGCCCTGGCCCGCTGGATCGACGCCGTCCGGGCCGGCCGGCCGATCCGGATCCTGGGCTCGCCGGCCCGGACCCGGGACGTGACCGACGTCCGGGACCTGGTCCGGGCCGCCCGGCTGGCGGCCGAGCGCGGGGTGACCGGGCCGCTCAACGTCGGCACCGGTCGGCCGCGGACGCTGGCCGAGCTGGCCGGGTCGGTGTGCCGGGTGCTGAGCGCGCCGGCCGAGCTGGTGGTCGGGCCGGCGGCGGCGGTGGAGCCGGCCGCGACCTGGGCCGACGCCACCCGGCTGGGACGTACGCTCGGCTTCGTGCCGGTGACCGACCTCGACGCGCTGGTCGCCCGGCAGGCCTTCGCCGGCGTGGCCGCGCCGGAGCCCGCCCTGGCCGCGGGGTGACCCTGACCCTGGACCGGACGGTCGCCAGGCACCGGTCGCTGACCGCGGCGATGGTCCTGGTCGGCCTGCTGGCGTTCGCCGCGGCCGCGCTCGGGGCCGGCGTGCACTCCACGTACGGCGGCGCGGTGGCCGTGGACGAGCCGCAGTACCTGCTGTCCGCGCTGAGCCTGTGGGAGGACCACGACCTCGACATCTCCGACGAGCTGGCCGAGCGGCGCTACCTGGCCTTCCACGACGCCGACCTGCCGGTGCAGACCGCGACCCGGCCGGACGGCCGCCAGCTGTCCCCGCACGACCCGCTGCTGCCGGTGCTGCTGGCGGTCCCGATGGGCCTGGGCGGCTGGGTCGCGGCCCGGCTGACGCTGGCGCTGCTGGGCGGGATCCTGGCCGGCCTGCTGCTGTGGGTCGCGGTCCGCCGGTTCGCCGTCCCGCCCCGGCTGGCCGTCCCCGGCGTCGCCCTGGCCACCGGCACCGCCCCGCTGGCCGTGTACGGCCAGCAGGTCTACCCGGAGCTGCCGGGCGCCCTGGCCGCGCTGGTCGCCTTGGCCGCGCTCACCGCCCCCCGCCCGACGCCGCGCACCCTCACCGTCTTCGCGCTGGCCGTGATCGCGCTGCCGTGGCTGTCGGTCAAGTACGCGCCCGTCGGCGCCGCCCTCGTCCTGGTGGCGCTGCTGCGGCTGGGGAGAAGCCGCCGGAGCGCCGCACTCACCGCGGCCCTGGCCGCCGGCGGCATCGTCTATCTGGCCGCGCACAAGGCGATCTACGGCGGCATCACCGCGTACGCCAGCGGCGACGCGTTCCAGGGCTCGGGCGAGTTCGGCGTGGTCGGGTTCCACCCCGACTATCCCGGCCGCAGCATCCGCCTGCTCGGCCTGCTGATCGACCGCGACTTCGGCCTCGCGGCCTGGCAGCCGGCCTGGCTGCTGCTGATCCCGGCCCTGGTCGCGGTGCTGGGCCGGCGGCCGCCGCACTGGCCGGTGCTGGTCGTGCCGCTGCTGGCCGGCTGGGTCGTCGCGACCTGGGTCGCCCTGACCATGCAGGGGTTCTGGTGGCCGGGCCGGCAGCTGGTGGTGGTGCTGCCGCTGGCGGTGCTGCTCATCCTGGTCTGGCTCCGCAACGGCCCGCGGAAGATCGCCCTCGGCCTGGCCGCGCTGGGCGTCGCCTACTACGGGATCCTGCTGGTGACCGGACACTTCGGACAGACGCGCTGGGTGCTGGCCCCCGACGACCTGCGACTGCACTGGCCGGCCGCGCTGCTGCTGCCCGACGACCGCGACCTGCACCCCGCCGACGTGGTCCGCTACGCCGCCTGGGTCGTCCTTACAGTGCTGATCGCGCTGCGTACCGCCCGCCGTGCCGGTCGAGAGCGAGCGGCATCCCGAAGGTGACGCTGAGCAGGTCGGGCGTGAGCACGTCGGTCAGCAGCCCGGCCGCGACGACCAGGCCGCCGCGCAGCAGCAGCCCGTGCGTCACCCCGGGCGGGATCTCCTCGACGTGGTGGGTGACCAGCACCATGGTCGGGGCGTCGGGGTCGGCGGTCAGCGTGGCCAGCCGGGCCACCAGCTGCTCCCGGCCGGCCAGGTCGAGCCCGGCGGCCGGCTCGTCCAGCAGCAGCAGCTCCGGGTCGGTCATCAGGGCCCGGGCGATCTGCACCCGCTTGCGCTCGCCCTCCGACAGCGTGCCGAACCGGCGGTCGGCCAGACCCTGCACGCCGAGCTGGTAGAGCAGGTGCCGGGCGCGGCCGGTGTCGAGCAGGTCGTAGTCCTCGCGCCACCGGCCGACCACCGCGTAGCCGGCGCTGACCACGAGGTCGAGCACGGTCTCCTCGGCCGGCAGCCGGGCCGCCAGGGCGGCGCTGGTCAGCCCGATCCGCGGCCGCAGCTCGAACACGTCGACCGCGCCCAGCCGCTCCCCCAGCACCTCGGCCGTGCCCGTGGTCGGGTGCAGGTGGGCGGCGGCCAACTGCAGCAGCGTGGTCTTGCCGGCGCCGTTGGGCCCCAGCACGACCCAGCGCTCGTCCAGCTCCACCGTCCAGTCGACCGACCGCAGCAGGTGGGAGCGGCCGCGCCGCACCCCGACACCGGTCATCCGGATGACGGCGTCCGGGTTGGCGTCGGCTGTGGTCACCGGCTCATCCAACCACCGCGTCCGGGCGTACGCGCACACCGCCGGGGCGCGTCGGGCAGGATGCGGGGGTGACCGGTCCCGCGCGCATCTCCCCGCCCAGCGGGCCCGGCGACCCGCCCTGGCCGGGCCGGCCGGAGCCGCTCGGCGCGACCTGGGACGGCGAGGGCACCAACTTCGCGCTCTGGTCCTCCGGCGCCGAGGGCGTCGACCTTTGCCTGTTCGACCCGGACGGGGCCGAGACCCGGGTCGCGCTGACCGAGTCGACATACCACGTCTGGCACGGCTACCTGCCCCGGATCGGCCCCGGCCAGCGCTACGGCTTCCGCGTGCACGGGCCCTACCGGCCGCGCGACGGGCTGCGCTACAACCCGCACAAGCTGCTGCTGGACCCCTACGCGCGGGCGGTGGACGGCAGCTTCACCCCGCACCCGGCCGTGTACGGCTATGCCGGCGACCCGCGATCGGACACTGTGGACGATCGCGACTCCGCGCCGTACGTGCCCCGGTCGGTGGTGGTGCACGACTCGTTCCCATGGGGCGGCGACACCCGGCCGGGCACGCCGTGGGAGGACACGGTCATCTACGAGCTGCACGTGAAGGGCTTCACCCAGCGGCATCCCGGCGTCCCGGAGGCGCTCCGGGGCACGTACGCGGGGTTGGCCCACCCGGCCGCGCTGGAGCACCTGACCGGGCTGGGCGTGACCGCGGTCGAGCTGCTGCCGACCCAGCAGTTCGTCACCGAGCCCGCCGTGACCAGGCGCGGGCTGACGAACTACTGGGGCTACAACACCATCGGCTACTTCGCCCCGCACGCGGCCTACGCGGCCACGCCGGGGGAGCAGGTGCGCGAGTTCAAGGCGATGGTGCGGGCGCTGCACACGGCCGGCATCGAGGTCATCCTGGACGTGGTCTACAACCACACCGCCGAGGGCGACGAAACCGGGCCGACGCTGTGCTTCCGCGGCATCGACAACCCCGGCTACTACCGGCTGCTGGCCGACGACCGCCGCCGCTACATGGACTACACCGGCTGCGGCAACACCCTCGACGCCCGCCACCCGTACGTGCTGCAGATGCTGATGGACTCGCTGCGCTACTGGGTCACCGAGATGCACGTGGACGGGTTCCGGTTCGACCTGGCCTCGGCGCTGGCCCGGTCCCTGCACGACGTGGACAAGCTGTCCGCGTTCTTCGACGTCATCCACCAGGACCCGGTGGTGTCCCGGGTCAAGCTCATCGCCGAGCCCTGGGACGTGGGCGAGGGCGGCTACCAGGTCGGCGAGTTCCCTCCACTGTGGACGGAGTGGAACGGCAAGTACCGCGACACCGTCCGGTCGTTCTGGGCCGGCGAGCGGATCGGCGTCCGGGATCTCGGCTTCCGCCTCACCGGCTCCTCCGACCTGTACGCCGACGACGGCCGCCGCCCGTTCGCCAGCATCAACTTCGTCACCTCGCACGACGGGTTCCCGCTGCACGACCTGGTCTCGTACGGCCACAAGCACAACGAGGCCAACGGCGAGGGCAACCGGGACGGCGAGAGCCACAACCGGTCCTGGAACTGCGGGGTCGAGGGCGAGACCGACGACCCGGCGGTGACCGCGCTGCGGGCCCGGCAGGTGCGCAACATGCTGCTGACCCTGCTGGTGTCGACCGGGGTGCCGATGCTGCTGGCCGGGGACGAGATCGCCCGCACCCAGGGCGGCAACAACAACGCGTTCTGCCAGGACAACGAGGTGTCCTGGGTGGACTGGTCCGGTGTGGACAAACCCGAGGTCGCCGACGTGCTGGCGCTGACCCGGCGGCTGGTGGCGCTGCGCCGGGAGTCGCCGGTGCTGCGGCAGCGGGCGTTCTTCGCCGGCCGGCCGGTGCCGGGCGGGGACGGCCGCAAGGACCTGGCCTGGCTGCGGGCCGACGGGACCGAGATGACCGAGCGGGAGTGGCACTCGCCCGACCAGCACACGCTCGGGGTCTACCTGGACGGCGACGGGATCAGGCAGCGCGGGCCGCGCGGGGAGCGGCTGACCGACCGGTCCTACCTGCTGGTGCTGCACGCCGGGGCCGAGGACACCACGTTCGCGCTGCCCGGCCGGCCCTGGGCCGACGGCTGGGAGATCGTGGTCGACACCGTCCATCCGGACGGGCTGGCACCGGCCGGCACGGACCGTCCCGCCGCGGGCATGGACCTCCCGGTCACCGCCCGCTCGGCCGTGCTGCTGCGAGCCGTCCGCTCCCCCCTCCCCCGGACCGCACCCGCCATCAGCCCCGGAGCCGTCGCATGACCCTGTTGCTGATCTCGGGCAGCACCCGGGACGCCTCCACCAACACCGCGGCCCTGCGGGCGATCCGGGCCGGGCGCCCGGACGCCGTGCTCTACGACGGGCTGGCCGGGCTGCCCGCGTTCGTGCCCGGGGCCGACCCGCCGCCGCCGGTGCGGGAGCTGAGCGCGGCCATCCGGGCCGCCGCCGCGGTCCTGTTCTGCACCCCCGAGTACGCCGGAACGCTGCCGGGGAGCCTGAAGAACCTGCTCGACTGGACCGTCGGCGACGGCGACCTGTACGAGAAGCGGACCGGCTGGATCACCGTCGCCGCCGACGGCCGCGGCCACGGGGCCGAAGCCACCCTGCGCACCGTCCTCGGCTACGTCGGCGCCACCATCGTCGAGCTCCCCCGCATCCCCGTCCCCCGCGAGTCGGTCGAGGCCGGCGAGATCGCCGACCCCACCCTCCGCACCGCGCTCACGGACGCCTCCCGCCTGCTGGGCTGAGCTCAGGGCAGCGGTCCGGTGAGGTAGCGCTGGAGGGTGGGGGCGATCATCTGAACCACCTGCTCCGACGACAGGCTGGCCAGCGGCTCGACCTTCACCACATGCCGGGCCATGATCAGGCCGACCATCTGCGAGGCGACCAGGGAGCCGCGCAGCTCGGGCCGGTCGGAGCCGAGCTGGGCCGCCAGCGGGGCCAGGATGTCCTGGGTGACCCGCCGCCGGACCACCTCCGCGGCCGCGTCCTCGCTCGCGGCCGCCCGGACCAGCCCGGTCATCCGGGCGTGCCCCTCCGGGGACTGCAGGACGGTCACGAGAAAGCCGGCCAGCCGGGCCCCGATCCCGGCCCGGTCGCCGGCCAGGATGTGCGGCAGCACCACCGACGGGTCGAACGGCAGCTGCATGACCTCGGCGAACAGCCGCTGCTTGGACCCGAAGAAGTGGCTGACCAGGGTCGGGTCGACGCCGGCGGCGAGCGCGACCGACCGCATCGAGGTGCGGTCGTAGCCCTGCCGGGCGAACTGCTCGCGGGCCGCGGCCTGGATCGCGTCGCGGGTGCCGCTGTCCCCCGGCCGGCGGCCCGAGCGGGTGCGGCTGCGGTCCGTCACGCCGGCCACGCTACCCGTTGACGAAAGTAATTCCACACGTGCAGAATACTGCACATGCGGAATTACTCACCGGCTCTGTCGCCCGGCCGGCGCCGGGCCGTCCTCGTCGTCGTCGCCCTGGCGCTGATGATGGTCGTCTCGGCCGTCAGCGGCCTGAACGTCGCGCTGCCCGACCTGGCCCGCGCCACCGGCGCCAGCCAGACCCAGCTGACCTGGATCGTCGACGCCTACACGGTCGTCTTCGCCGGGCTGCTGCTGTTCGCCGGCGCGCTCGGCGACCGCTACGGCCGCAAGGGCATCCTCGTCGCCGGCCTCGTCCTCTTCGGCGCCGCGGCCGGCTGGGCCGTCACCATCGACCAGCCGGCCGCGCTGATCGTGGCCCGGATGCTCATGGGTGCGGGCGCGGCCGCGGTCATGCCGACCACGCTGTCGGTGATCACCACCTCGTTCCCGCCGGAGGAGCGCGGCCGGGCGGTCGGGGTCTGGGTCGGCGTGGCCGGCGGCGGCGCGGTCATCGGCCTGTTCGGGGCGGGCATCCTGCTGGAGTTCTTCTCCTGGAGCTCGTTCTTCGCCCTCAACGTCACGCTGGCCGTGCTGGCCCTGGCCGGCACCCTCGCGGTCGTCCCGACCTCCCGCGACGCCGCCGCCACCCGGCTCGACCTCCCCGGCGCGGTGCTGTCCCTGGTCGCGGTGTCGACCCTGGTCTTCGCGATCATCGAGGGCACCGACCGGGGCTGGACCGACGCGGCCACGCTGGCCGCCGCCGTCGTCGCGGTGGTAACCCTGGTCGGTTTCGGGCTGCGGGAGCTGCGGGCCGAGCAGCCACTGCTGGACGTGCGGCTGTTCCGGCTGCGCGGGTTCGGGGCCGGCTCGCTGTCGGCGACGGCGCAGTTCTTCGCCGCCTTCGGCTTCTTCTTCGTGGTCCTGCAATACCTGCAGTTCGTCGTCGGGCGCAGCCCGCTGGAGGCGGCCCTGACCCTGCTGCCGCTGCCCTTCCTGCTGCTGCCCAGCGCCCGGATCGCGCCCCGGCTGGCCGAGCGCTTCGGCACCAACCGGATCGCCGCCCTCGGGCTGCTCTCGATCGCCGCCGGGCTGGCGGTCATCTCGCTGCTGGACGTCCGGCTGGACCAGGTCACGTTCTACTGTGGACTGGTCCTGTTCGGCCTGGGCATGGGGCTGGCCGGCACGCCCGCGACCACCGCGATCACCGCGTCCCTGCCCGAGTCCAAGCAGGGCGTCGCCTCGGCCGTCAACGACCTGTCCCGGGAGTTCGGCAGCGCGCTGGGCATCGCCGTGCTCGGCAGCCTGCTCGCCGCCAGCTACCGGTCCGCCCTGGACCCGGCGCTGGCCGGGCTGCCGGCCCCGGTGGCCGAGGGCGCGCGGTCCTCGGTCGCGTTCGTCTCCTCCGGCGCGGTCGAGCGGTTCGGGGCGGCCGGTCAGCAGCTGGCCGCGGCCGCCCGCCAGGCGTACGTCGACGGCGTGTCGGCGGCGGTGCTGACCGCCGCCGCCGTGCTGGTGGTGGCCGCGGTGTTCGTCTTCATCCGGGCCCCGCACGCCGAGGAGCAGACGGCCGACCACGCGGCCGACCACGCCGCGACCGACCTCACTGCGGCCGAGCCGGCCGAGCCGACCACCGCGGACCGCTGACCGGCTCAGGCGCCGGCGACCTCCACCTCCGGCAGCCGGTCCAGCTGCAGGGCGGTCATGGCGCCGGCCGCGTCGAAGACCCGCTGCTGCTGCTCGCCGATCCGCTCGTCGACGAGCCGCAGCAGCGCGTACGCCAGGGCGCCGGTCTGCCGCACGGTGACCTCGTCCACCTGCGGCTGCCGGACCGAGGTGACCGCGATCCCGGCGGCGGTGCCGTCGGGGTTGCGGGACACCCCGACGGAGAACCGCTCCCGCGGGTCGACGGCCGGGTCGGCGAAGTGGTCCCGCATCCGCAGCAACAGGTCGTGCCAGTCGGTGACCTCGCCCTCCAGATCGGTCCCCGTCACGTCCTCGACCGTCAGCCCCATCCCCCGCGGCCCGGCCGCGAAGCACCGCGCGTACGACAGCAGCGCCGTCGTCCACAGCGCCTCGGTGACCAGGTCGTCGGGCGGGGGCGAGGCGACCAGCCGCTCGCAGCAGCCCAGCACGGCCTGCAGGTCGTCGAAGGTCGCGGCCAGGTCGGCCAGGGCGGCGGCGGCCGGGGTGCCCAGCGTCCGCACCACCGTGGGCGCGGTCCCGGGGGCGCTCACGTGAGGCCGTCCAGCACGCCCAGCAGCAGGCCGAGGCCGGCGACGACGGCCGAGCCGGCCACCACCGAGGGCGCCCGTCGTTCCCACCCGTGCACCCGGCGGCGGACCCGGGACGTCATCAGGTCCCAGTCGGCCCAGGCGCACGCGCGCAGGTAGATCAGCATGAACAGCATGCCGGCGACACCGGCGGCCAGCAGGCCGAGGGAGACGCGGCCGAGCTCGGACAGGGCGGACATGGCAAGTGCACTCCTCAGACGAACGTCTCCCACAGCAGCACCACGTTGAGCGCGATGATCAACGCGGCCACCGCCGACAGAGCCGCAGTGGTTCCCGGCTTGTTGACGAACACGCCCATGACGTCCCGGCGGCGGGTGAGCAGCGCCAGCGGGACCAGGGCGAAGGGGACACCGAAGGACAACACCACCTGGGAGACGATGAGACTGTCGGTGGCCGGCAGCCCCAGCCCCAGCACGAGCAGCGCCGGCAGCATGGTCAGCCCGCGCCGGACCAGCAGCGGGATCCGCCGCCGGATGAAGCCCTGCATGACGACCTGGCCCGCGTACGTCCCGACCGAGGACGACGACAGCCCCGAGGCCAGCAGCGCGACCGCGAAGGCGAGCGCGGCCCCGCCGCCGACGAGCTGGCCGAGCCCGGCGTGCGCGGCCTCGATGGTGTCCACATCGGACCGCCCGGT
>DATDKW010000235.1:0-2373 GCA_036519715.1 Mycobacteriales bacterium | reverse complement strand
CAGCGTGTTGCTCGCCCAGCGGAGGTTGGCCTCCGAACGCTCGGTGGTGACGACGACACAGCCGTCCGCCTTGGACAGCGCGAGCGCCCGCTCCACCGTCTCCTGGGGGGTCATCGCCCAGCCTCCCGGACCGTGTTGAGGATGTTGACGCCACGGAACAGCGCCGGCGGGCAGCCGTGGCTGACCGCGGCGACCTGTCCCGGCTGCGCCTTGCCACAGTTGAACGCGCCCTGCAGCACGAACGTGTCCGGCCCGCCGACGGCCTCCATCGAGCCCCAGAAGTCGGTCGTGGTGGCCTGGTAGGCGACGTCCCGCAGCTGCCCGGCCAGCCGCCCGTTCTCGATCCGGAAGAACCGCTGGCCGGTGAACTGGAAGTTGTAGCGCTGCATGTCGATCGACCAGCTCTTGTCGCCGACCACGTAGATCCCGCGCTCGACGCCGCCGATGAGGTCGTCCAGCGACGGGCCGTCCGCCGCCGGCTGGATCGACACGTTGGCCATCCGCTGCACCGGGATGTGGCCGGGCGAGTCGGCGAAGGCGCAGCCGTTGGACCGGCCGAGGCCCTTGAGCCGGGCCATCCGCCGGTCCAGCTGGTACCCCACCAGCACGCCGGACCGGACGATGTCCCACGACTGGGTCTGCACCCCGTCGTCGTCGTAACCGATCGTGGACAGCCCATGCGGCACCGTGCGGTCTCCCGTCACGTTCATGACGTCCGACCCGTACCGCAACGTGCCGAGCTTGTCGAAGGTGGCGAACGAGGTCCCCGCATACGCCGCCTCGTAGCCCAGCGCGCGGTCGAGCTCGGTCGCGTGGCCGATCGACTCGTGGACCGTCAGCCACAGGTTGGACGGGTCGACGACCAGGTCGTACCGCCCCGGGTCGACGGACGGCGCCTTCGCCTTCTCCGCCAGCCACTCCGGGATGCGGGCCAGCTCGCCGGCCCAGTCCCAGGTGTCGCCGGTGAGGTATTCCCAGCCGCGGCCGACCGGCGGCGCGCAGGTCCGCATCGACTCGAACGTGCCCCGGGACCGGTCGACGCCGGTCGCGGTCACCTCGGGATGCAGGCGGACCCGCTGCTGGGTCGTCACGGTGCCGGCGAGGTCCGCGTAGAACTTGTTTTCCAGCACCTGCTGGACCGTGGCCTCGACATGGTCGACCCCGTCGGCGGCCAGCAGCCGCTCGGACCAGTCGACCAGCAGCCCGATCTTGTCGCCGTCCGGCACCCCGAACGGATCCGTCTCGTAGGCCGAGACCCAGGTGACGTCGGCGTGCACCGGCTCGTCGGCCAGCTCGATGGGCTCCGAGTTGACCGGGCGGCTCACCCGGGCCACCGCGACGGCCTGCTCGGCGACCCGGACCACGGCCTCGGGCGTGAGATCCACGCCGGCCGCGAACCCCCAGGTCCCGTCGTGCACGACCCGGACCGCGACGCCGAGGTCCTCGCCGTCCCGCGCCGAGTCGAGCTTGCCGTCGCGGAGCGCGAGGTCCTGGGTCCGGATCCGCTCCAACCGGAAGTCGGCGTGCTCCGCACCGAGCTCCCGGGCACGGCCGAGCGCCGCGTCCGCGAGCAGGCGCATGGGCAGCGCCAGGAAAGCCGGGTCGATCCCCGGCGCCGAACCGTCGGGCACGGCGGCCTCCTTGACCTCTTGGTGTCCCGACCCTAGCCGGCGGGTCCGACAGACTTCCCGCGTACCGGGCGGAGCCGTTGGCGGGCCAGCTCGTACGCCCGCTGCTCGATCGTGTCGATCCGCCGGCCGTCCATCATGTTCAGCCGGAGGTCGCGGAGCACGACCGCGTCCGGCTCGATGGTCACCACCTGGTCGCCCTTGCGGCGCAGCGCCCAGACCTCGTCGCGCAGGTAGCGGTGGAACAGCAGCCGGAGCGGCAGGTCGGCCCGCAGCTTCGGCGTCCGTGGCTGGATCGACATCGGCGAGCTGATCACCACCAGGTCGAGGTCCAGGCCGGTGAGCAGGTCGGCGTTGGTCGGCGAGTGCACGCCGCCGTCGACGTACGCGACGCCGCCGATGTCCACCGCCGCGAAGTAGCCGGGGATCGCACAGGACGCCGCGACCGCCGAGCCCACGTCGGTCACCGGGTCGCCGGGCCGGCCGAAGACCACCCGCCGGCCGTCCTGCCGGCGCACCGCCACGATCCACAGCGCCGCGCCCGGCCACTGGTCGCCGTGCCGGGCCCGCAGCGCCTCCGCGACGAACGTCAGCGAGCGCCTCCCGCTGGCGAACTCCGGGGTCAGCAGCGCCGCGTTGAGCGCCTGCCGCGGGCGGCGGATCAGGTCCAGCACGGCGGCGCGGTCGCGCAGCAGCCGGCCGGGCGGGCGCCGCTGCGCCGTCGGCGGCTGCCCGCCGCCCGGTC
>DATDKW010000234.1:0-13273 GCA_036519715.1 Mycobacteriales bacterium | reverse complement strand
CACCGTGTAGCGGTCGTGGAACTCCGACATGTCGAGCTGGATGAGCGAGTCGTCGTCGCCGAACAGGAACTCCGCCAGCGCCTTGGACAGCTCGGTCTTACCGACACCGGACGGGCCGGCGAAGATGAACGAGCCACCGGGCCGCTTCGGGTCCTTCAGACCCGCACGGGTCCGCCGGATCGCCTGCGACACGGACTTGATCGCCTGCTCCTGGCCGACGACGCGGCGGTGCAGCTCGTCCTCCATGTGCAGCAGCCGGGAGGTCTCCTCCTCGGTCAGCTTGAACACCGGGATGCCGGTCCAGGTCGCCAGGACCTCGGCGATCTGCTCGTCGTCGACCTCGGCGACGACGTCCATGTCCCCGGCCTTCCACTCCTTCTCCCGGGTGGCCTTGGCCGCGAGCAGCTGCTTCTCCCGGTCGCGCAGGGAGGCGGCCTTCTCGAAGTCCTGCGCGTCGATCGCGGACTCCTTCTCGCGCCGCACGCCGGCGATCCGCTCGTCGAACTCGCGCAGGTCCGGCGGCGCGGTCATCCGGCGGATCCGCATCCGGGAGCCGGCCTCGTCGATCAGGTCGATCGCCTTGTCCGGCAGGAAGCGGTCGGAGATGTAGCGGTCGGCCAGGCCGGCCGCGGCGACCAGCGCGGCGTCCGTGATCGAGACGCGGTGGTGCGCCTCGTAGCGGTCGCGCAGGCCCTTGAGGATCTCGATGGTGTGGGCCACGGTCGGCTCGCCCACCTGGATGGGCTGGAAGCGCCGCTCCAGGGCGGCGTCCTTCTCCAGGTGCTTGCGGTATTCGTCCAGCGTGGTCGCACCGATGGTCTGCAGCTCACCGCGGGCCAGCATCGGCTTGAGGATCGACGCGGCGTCGATCGCGCCCTCGGCGGCACCCGCGCCGACGAGCGTGTGCAGCTCGTCGATGAACAGGATGATGTCGCCGCGGGTGCGGATCTCCTTGAGGACCTTCTTCAGCCGCTCCTCGAAGTCACCGCGGTAGCGCGAGCCGGCCACCAGGGCGCCCAGGTCCAGCGTGTAGAGCTGCTTGTCCTTGAGCGTCTCGGGCACCTCGCCCTTGACGATCGCCTGGGCCAGGCCCTCGACGACCGCGGTCTTGCCCACGCCGGGCTCGCCGATGAGCACCGGGTTGTTCTTGGTGCGGCGGGACAGCACCTGCATGACCCGCTCGATCTCCTTCTCGCGGCCGATCACGGGGTCGAGCTTCGACTCCCGGGCGGCGGCGGTCAGGTTGCGGCCGAACTGGTCGAGCACCAGCGACGTCGACGGAGTGCCCTCCGTCGCCGTGCCGGCCGGCTCCTTGCCCTGGTAGCCGGACAGCAGCTGGATGACCTGCTGGCGGACCCGGTTGAGGTCGGCCCCCAGCTTGACCAGGACCTGCGCGGCGACACCCTCGCCCTCGCGGATCAGGCCGAGCAGGATGTGCTCGGTGCCGATGTAGTTGTGGCCCAGCTGCAGCGCCTCGCGCAGCGAGAGCTCGAGCACCTTCTTCGCCCGGGGGGTGAAGGGAATGTGCCCGGACGGCGCCTGCTGGCCCTGCCCGATGATCTCCTCGACCTGGGAGCGCACGCCCTCCAGCGAGATGCCCAGCGACTCCAGGGCCTTGGCCGCGACACCCTCACCCTCGTGGATCAGACCCAGGAGGATGTGCTCGGTGCCGATGTAGTTGTGGTTGAGCATGCGGGCCTCTTCTTGCGCCAGCACGACAACTCTGCGAGCCCGGTCAGTGAACCGTTCGAACATGTGTCATCTCCTCACGTGCCCTCCCCCGGAGGGTTCCCCTCCATCGAGGGAGGACACCGTCCGGGGACTTGGTTCCCGGGCCTCGGCGCCCCGTTCCGTTCCCCACTCTAGCCGCGAGCACTTCCGCCGTCCTTCCCAGTAGGGCAGGGGACGGAGCCGCGCCCGCGACCGATACGTCTTCCCGACGACGCCTGCGACGCTGTCACCTGGCCAACCTCCCGGTGGACCGGTGCGTTCCAGCGACCCGTACGCCTACGGCGAACAGCACCCGATTCTGCTCGGGCACCTCCTACCACGGCCACCGCGACGCTGCGGCTCACCTGACCTTCGGCGCACCCCGGATCCCGGTTCGCGCGGGGCCCGGACAGCCGAAGGCGCCGGTGACCTGCCGGTCGCCGGCGCCTTCGCCCGCCTCACCACCCCCGCTCCGTCCCGGCCGCGCGCAACCCGCGCGGTGGGCCGGTCAGCTCAGGCGGACTGGTTGTACTGCTCGATGATCGTGGCCGGGATGCGGCCCCGGTCGCTCACCTTCAGGCCCTTGCCCTTGGCCCAGGACCGGATCGCCGCGGCCTGGTCGCGATCCATCGAGGTGCCCCCGCCGCTGCTGCGCCGGCTCGACGAACGCCCGGCGGAACTCGCCGGCCGGCCGGCCTTGCGGGCCGAGCCGACATACTTGGCGAACGCGTCCCGCAACTCCTCCGCGTTCTTGGCGGACAGGTCGATCTCGTAGTTGTTGCCGTCGAGCGCGAAGCTCACAGTTTCCGATGCCTCGCCGCCATCGAGGTCGTCGACGAGCAGAACCTGCACTTTCTGTGCCATGCGTGTCCTCTTTCCGGAGTGGTTGTCACCAGCATATGGACGCCACCGCGGAATTCCAAGCGCACTTACTCGGGCCGCACCAAGGGGAAGAGGATCGTCTCACGAATGCCTCGGGCACCGGTGAGCAACTGCAAGAGCCGGTCGATACCGAATCCGATACCACCGGTCGGCGGCATCCCGTACTCCAACGCCCGGAGGAAGTCCTCGTCCAGATGCATCGCGTCCGGATCGCCTGCGGCCGCCTGCTCGGCCTGCTGGACCAGCCGGGCCCGCTGCACGATCGGGTCGGTCAGCTCCGAGTAGCCCGTGCCCCGCTCGACGCCGCCCGCGTAGAGATCCCACTTCTCGGCCACCCCGGGATCCGTACGGTGGGCACGCACCAGCGGCGAGGTGTCCAGCGGGAAATCGCGGACGAACGTCGGGGCGATCAACGTGTGCTGCACGAGCGCCTCGAACAACTCCTCGACCAGCTTCCCCGGCAGCCAGGCGGGATTGACGTCGAGATCTTGCTTGGCCGCGATCTCGCGCAGCCGCGGCAAAGGTGTGGCCGGTGTCACTTCTTCGCCCACCGCGCCCGAAACGGCGTCGTAGAGGCGGATCGACGCCCATTCACCACCGAGGTCGTATTCGGTGCCGTCGAAATATGTCACAACCGTATCCCCGCACAGCGCCCGCGCACTGGCCTGGATGAACTCGCGGGAGAGCACGGCCATCGAGTCGTAGTCGCCGTACGCCTCGTACGCCTCCAGCATCGCGAACTCCGGGCTGTGGGTCGCGTCGACGCCCTCGTTGCGGAAGTTGCGATTGACCTCGAACACCTTCTCGATGCCGCCGACCACCGCGCGCTTGAGGAACAACTCCGGCGCGATCCGCAGATAGAGGTCGATGTCCAGCGCATTGCTGTGGGTCACGAACGGCCGGGCGGCGGCACCGCCGTGCTGCACCTGCAGCATCGGCGTCTCCACCTCCACGAAGCCGCGCCGGTGGAACTCCTCGCGGATGGTCCGGACGACGGTGTAACGGGCCTCCACCATCCGGCGGGCCTCGGGCCGGACGATGAGGTCCACGTAGCGCTGCCGGACCCGGGCCTCCTCGCTCATCGGCTTGTGCGCGACCGGCAGCGGGCGCAGCGCCTTGGCCGTGATCTGCCAGTCGCTGACCAGCACGGACAGCTCACCGCGGCGGGAGGTGATCACCTCGCCGGCCACGAACACCTGGTCACCGAGGTCCACGTCGGCCTTCCAGGCCGCCAGCGAGTCGGGTCCGACCCGGTCCAGCGACAGCATGGCCTGCAGCTCGGTGCCGGACGCGCCGCCCTCGCGCAGGGTGGCGAAGCACAGCTTGCCGGTGTTGCGCATGAAGATGACCCGGCCGGCCACGCCGACCCGCTCCCCGGTCGCGGTGTCCGGGGGGAGGTCGGGGTGCGCGGCCACCACGGCCGCGAGGCTGCTGGTCCGGGGCACGCCCACCGGGTACGGATCGGCGCCGCCGGCCCGGAGCCGGTCCAGCTTCTCCCGCCGGACCAGCTCCTGCTCGGAGAGCTCCTGATCGTCGGAGTCGGTCACGGCCGGGCTCGTCTCCTCGGCGGTTGCCTGGGTCACGGCGTGCGAGCCTATCGGCCGGAGCTGACCGGCCGGTCAGTAGCCTCGGCCCGTGGACAACGACGAGGACCGGCGGACGTCCTGGTCCGGCACGGAGGTCGCCGTCCGCTACGACCGGGGCCGCCCCGGCTACCCGGCCGAGGCGGTCGCCTTCGCGCTCGCGCCGCTGCGCGGCCGGCCCGACCTGCGCGCGGTCGACGTCGCCGCCGGCACCGGCAAGCTGACCAGCGTGCTGTGCGCGGCCGGGGTGACCACGATCGCGGTCGAGCCCGCACCCGGGATGCTCAAGGTGCTCCGGCACCGGGTGTCCCGGGCCCAGGTCCTGGCCGGCCGGGCCGAGGACCTGCCGCTGCCGGACGCCTCGGTCGACCTGGTCGCGGTCGGGCAGGCGTTCCACTGGTTCGACCTGGACCGGGCCGTGCCGGAGCTGGCCCGGGTGCTGCGCCCGGGCGGGCGGCTGGCGCTGTTCTACAACTCCCGGGACGACTCGGTGGCCTGGGTCCGGGCGCTGGCCGACCTGGTCGGCGACCACGCCGACCACGCGAGCGCGCACCGGTCCGACGACGGCGCCGCGCTGGGCCCGTTCCAGCCCGAGGAGGTGGGGCGCTTCCGCCACGAGCAGGAGCTGGACGCGGACGGGCTGGCCGACCTGGTCGGCTCCCGCAGCTACGTGATCACGCTGCCGGACGACGACCGGGCCGCGCTGCTGGACCGGGTGCGGGAGCTGGCCCGGACGCACCCGATGCTGGTCGGCCGGCAGCACTTCTTCATGCCGTACGTGTCGACCGTGCAGCGCTACCGGTTGCGCTCGTAGACCAGGCGCAGCCCGACCAGGGTCAGGTCGGGCTCGTGGTGCTGCAGGGTCTCGCTCTCCGCGATCACGACCTGGGCCAGCCCGCCGGTGGCGATGACCGTCGCCGGCCGGCCCAGCTCGCCCTCGATCCGGCGGACCAGGCCGTCGATCTGGCCGGCGAAGCCGTAGAGGATGCCGGACTGCAGCGCCTCGACCGTGCTCTTGCCGATCACCGCCCGGGGCCTGGTCAGCTCGACCTTGACCAGCCGGGCGGCCCGGGACGCGAGCGCGTCGATGCTGATCTCGATGCCGGGCGCCAGCACCCCGCCCAGGAACTCGCCCTTGGCGCTGACCACGTCGAAGTTGGTCGAGGTGCCGAAGTCGACCACGATCGACGGCCCACCGTAGAGGTGGTACGCGGCCAGCGCGTTGACGATCCGGTCCGACCCCAGCTCGCGCGGGTTGTCGTACAGCAGCGGGACGCCGGTGCGGACACCCGGCTCGACCACCACCGTGGGCAGGTGCGAGTAGTAGCGGTCGAGCATGATCCGCAGCTGGCCGAGCACGGCCGGGACGGTCGAGCAGGCCGCGATCCCGTCCAGCTCGATGCCGCCCAGCAGCCCCCGGTACGTCAGGGCGAGCTCGTCGGCGGTGTCCCGGGCGTCGGTCTTCACCCGCCAGGACTCGACCAGCTTGGCCCCGTCGAAGACGCCCAGCACGGTGTTGGTGTTGCCGATGTCGGCCGCGAGCAGCACGGTGTCAGCTTTCCCGCAGATCGAGCGCGATGTCGAGGATCGGCGCCGAGTGGGTCAGCGCCCCGACCGAGATGAAGTCGACGCCGGTCGCGGCCACCGCCGCCGCGGTGTCCAGGGTCAGGCCGCCGCTGGCCTCGGTCCGGACGCCCTTGGCGATCCCCACCGCCTCGCTCATCTCGGCCGGACTCATGTTGTCCAGCAGGATCAGGTCGGCGCCGGCCGCGACCGCCTCCCGGACGTCGTCGACGGAGTCGCACTCGACCTCCACCGGCAGGTCCGGGTACGTGGCCCGGACCAGCCCGAACGCCTTGGCCACGCCGCCGGCGGCGATCACGTGGTTGTCCTTGACCAGGGCGGCGTCGGACAGCGACATCCGGTGGTTGACGCCGCCGCCCTGGCGGACCGCGTACTTCTCCAGGGCCCGCAGGCCGGGCGTGGTCTTGCGGGTGTCGCGGATGCGCGCGCCGGTGCCACGGACGGCCTCGACCCAGCGGGCGGTGGCGGTGGCGACGCCGGAGAGGTGGCAGAGCAGGTTGAGGGCGGTGCGCTCGGCCGTGAGCAGGGAGCGGGTCGGGCCGGTGACGGAGGCGAGCACGTCGCCGCGGGACACGTGGTCGCCGTCGTGGACGCGGGCCTCGTAGCGGATCGCCGGGTCGACGGTGGCGAAGACGATCTCCGCCACGGGGAGGCCGGCGACCACGCCGTCGGCCCGGGCGACCAGGTCGCCGGTCGCGGTCTGGTCCGCCGGGACGGTGGCGGCGCTGGTCACGTCCTCGCCGCCGGCCAGGTCCTCGGCCAGGGCGCGGTGCACCAGGTCCCGTACGGAGGCGGGGTCGAGGTCGGGGGTGCCGCCCCCGACCATCCCGGTGTTCACCCGGCCGCCTGGTAGGTCTCGGTGAGGACGCCGTCGGGGCCGAGGGCGGCCAGCAGGTGCCCGTGCCAGCGGGCGTCGTCCCGGTCCGGGAAGTCCTCCCGCCAGTGGCAGCCGCGGGTCTCCTCCCGCCGGATCGCGGCCGCGACCAGCGCGGCCGACACGGTGTGCAGGTTGGTCGCGTCCCAGGACTCGGGCCGCGGGTCGGTCCCGGTCCCGGCGGCGGCCAGGGCCCGGGCGGCGTCGTGCAGGCTGCCGTCGGTGCGGATCACGCCCGCGCCGACCGACATCCGGCGGGCCAGCTCGTCGCGCCCGGCCGGGTCGATCAGCCCGGTCACGACCTCGGCGGGGGCCGGGTCGGCCTGCGGCGGCAGGTCGCGGGCCAGGTCGAGGCCGATCCGGCCGGCGAAGACCAGGCCCTCCAGCAGGCTGTTGGAGGCCAGCCGGTTGGCGCCGTGCACGCCGGTGCAGGCGACCTCGCCACAGGCGTACAGGCCGGGGACGCTGGTCCGGGCGCGCAGATCAGTCCGCACGCCACCGGAGGCGTAGTGCGCGGCCGGCACGACCGGGATCGGCTCGGTGACCGGGTCGATGCCGGCCTGCCGGCACCGGGCCACTATCGACGGGAACCGCGTGCGCAGCAGGTCCGGCCCAAGCGGGCGGGCGTCCAGCCAGACGTGGTCGAGGCCCTCGGCCTGCATCACCCGCAGGATCGCCTTCGCTACCACGTCCCGCGGGGCCAGGTCGGCCAGCTCGTGCACGCCCTGCATGAAGGGCTTGCCGGCCGCGTCGACCAGGATCGCGCCCTCGCCCCGGACGGCTTCGCTGACCAGCGGCTGCTGGCCGTGGGCGCCGGCCCCGAGCCACAGCGCGGTCGGGTGGAACTGGACGAATTCCAGGTCGGTCACCACCGCGCCGGCCCGCAGCGCCAGCGCGACGCCGTCGCCGGTGGACACGGCCGGGTTGGTCGTCGCGGAGAACAACTGGCCCATCCCGCCGGTGGCCAGCACCACGGCCCGGGCCAGCACCGCGCCGACCCCGTCCGGGCTGCCCTCGCCGAGCACGTGCAGGGTGACCCCGGCCGCCTGCCCGTCGGGGCCGGTGAGCAGGTCCAGGACCAGCGCGTGCTCGACCACGTGGATGCCGGGATCCCGGGCGATCGCGACCTCCAGCGCCCGCTGCACCTCGGCCCCGGTCGCGTCGCCGCCGGCGTGGATGATCCGGTTGCGGTGGTGGCCGCCCTCCCGGGTCAGCGACAGGCCGCCGCCGTCCTCCCGGTCGAAGGTGGCGCCCAGCGCGATCAGCTCCCGGACCCGGTCCGGGCCCTCTTCGACCAGGACCTTCACCGCGGCCTCGTCGCACAGCCCGACCCCGGCCGCGAGCGTGTCGGCCAGGTGGTCGGCGGGCGAGTCGGCCGGGTCCAGGGCGGCGGCGATCCCGCCCTGGGCCCACCGGGTAGAGCCGTCGTCGATGTTGACCTTGGTCACCACGGTGACCGCGTGGCCGGCTTCCCGGGCGTGCAGCGCGGCCGACAGGCCGGCGATGCCGGAGCCGACCACGACCACGTCGGTCCGGTGGGTCCAGCCCGGGTCGGAGGCGGCCAGTCGGCGGGGCAGGCGAGGCTCGTTCATGCGGGTCCCAGGGTCAGCGGAATGTTGTCGATCAACCTGGTCGTACCCACCCGGGCCGCGACCAGGAGCCGGGCCGGGCCGGCGGCCGGGGCGGGGCCGAGGTCGACGCCGCGCAGGGCCAGGTAGTCGACGTCGAGGCCGTGCAGCTGCTCGGTGGCGGCCATCAGGACCAGGCCGGCGCCCTGGGCCCCGGCTGCGGCACCGGCCTTCAGGGCGCGCGACAGCGCCAGCGCCTGCGTGCGCTGCTCCGCGTCCAGGAACCGGTTGCGGCTGGACAGGGCCAGCCCGTCCGGGTCCCGTACGGTCGGGGCGCCCTCGACGCGGACACCCAGCTCCAGGTCGGCCACCGTACGGCGGATGAGCGCGAGCTGCTGGTAGTCCTTCTCGCCGAACACCGCCACGTCCGGACGGACCAGGCCGAGCAGCTTGGTCACCACGGTCAGCACGCCGGCGAAGTGGCCGGGGCGGCTGGCGCCCTCCAGCAGGGCGCCGAGCGGGCCGGGGTCGACGGTGACCGCGGGCGGGCCGTCCGGGTACATCTCGGCCGCATTCGGGGCGAAGACCAGCTCGACGCCCTCGCGGGCCAGCAGGTCGAGGTCGGCGTCCAGGGTCCGCGGGTAGCGGTCGAGGTCCTCGCCCGGCCCGAACTGCAGCGGGTTGACGAAGATCGACACCGCCACCGTGTCGGCCAGGGTGGCCGCGTGCCGGACCAGGGCCACGTGGCCGGCGTGCAGGGCGCCCATCGTCGGCACCAGCGCGACGGTCCCGGGCAGCTCGGCGCGGATCTTGGCCAGCTCGGCCCGGGTGTGAGCGACGACAGGCCCGGTCACGCCGCCTTCTTCCGGCGCCGGGGCCCGACCCTGGCGGTGAGCGCGTCGGCGGCCGGGCGGGGCCGGACCACGGGCCCGTCCGGGCCGGCCTGCACGGCCGGACGGGACTGCCCGTCCGGACCGGACGCGGCGTGCACCGCCGGGCGGAACGACTCCTCCAGGCCGGACGCGGCATGCACCGCCGGGCGGGACGGCCCGTCCGGACCGGACGCGACATGCACGGCCGGGCGGGACGGCGCGTCCGGACCGGTCGCGGTGTGCACGGCCGGGCGGGACGGCCCGCCCGGTCCGGACGCGGCGTGCACGGCGGGGCGGGACGGCGCGTCCGGATCGGTCGCGGCGTGCACCGCCGGGCGGGACGGCCCGTCCGCACCGGACGCGGTGTGCACCGCCGGGCGGGACGGCCCGGTCGAGGCGGAGCGGGGGGTGGGCGGGCGGCGCCGGGCGCCGAACGGCGGCGGGGCGGCCGGGGCTGCGGTCGGGGACTCGGCGGTGGCAAGCACGTCGAGGAGCGGGGCGGCCTGGGTCGGGGTGATGCGGCCGGCGGCGAGCGCGCGACCGGCGGTGAGGCGGGCCATCGCCGCATACCCGGCCACCGCGTCCGGCGCCCGCTCCTCCAGCACCCGCAGGTGACCGGCGACGGTGCCGGCGTCGCCCCGGGACACCGGCCCGGTCAGCGCCCCGTCCCCGGCCCGCAGCGCGTTGTCCAGGGCCGCGGTCAGCAGCGGCCGCAGCACCGCGCCGGGCTCGGCCACCCCGGCCCGTACGAGCAGGTCGGCGGCCTCATTGACGAGGGTGACCAGGTGGTTGGCGCCGACCACGAGAGCGGCGTGGTAGAGCGGCCGGGCCGCCTCGGCCACCTCGACCAGGCCCCCGCCCAGATCGGCGACCAGCGCCTCGGCGTCGGCCAGGTGCTCGGTCGTCACCCCGAACGTCGTCCCGGCCAGCCGGCCGAGATCCTCGGGTCCGCCGGTGAACGTCATCGCCGGGTGGGCCGCGACGGTCCGGACCCCGGCGGCCGCGGCCGGCGCCAGCACCGCCGCCCCGTGCGCGCCCGAGGTGTGCACGACCAGCTGTCCCGGGCGCCAGGCCCCCAGCTCGGCCAGCCCGGCCACCAGCGGCCCGAGCACGTCGTCGGGCACGGCCACCAGCACGAGGTCGGCGCGGGCGGCGACTTCGTCGGCGGGCAGCAGCGGGACGCCGGGCAGCAGCCGGGTGGCGCGGCCGACGGAGTCCGCGGAGACCCCGGTGGCGGCGACGACGTGGTGTCCGGCGGCGGCGAGGGCCGCGCCCAGGACGGCGCCGACCCGGCCGGTGCCGATCACGCCGACGGCACGGGCGGAGGCGCGCTGCGGTGCGCTCATGAGCGATCCAGTCCTCGAGAGGGGTACCGGTCGCGGCCAGCGTACGTCCGGCCCCCGGTCCCGTCGCTGTGATCTCCATTGCCCTTACCCTCGCGGCATGCGGTCCTGGCGGGAGGCGTGGCAGACCGCCCTGTACGGGCCGGGCGGCTTCTACGCCCGCGGGTCCGCGCCCGCCGACCACTTCCGGACCTCGGTGCACGCCTCCGGCCTGTACGCCGGGGCGGTGGCCGAGCTGCTGCGCCGGGTCGACGCCGCGCTCGGGCACCCCGACCCGGTCGACCTGGTCGACGTGGGCGCGGGCCGGGGCGAGCTGCTGGCCGCCGTGCCGGCCCACCTGTCCCCCGGCCTCCGCGCCCGCACCCGGCTGACCGCGGTCGAGATCGCCCCGGCAGCCGGGGCCGCGGTCCGGGACGTGGCCGAGCTGCCTCGGCTGACCGGGCTCCTGGTCGCCAACGAGTGGCTGGACGACGTACCGCTCGACGTCGTGGAGCTGACCGCGGACGGACCGCGGCTGGTGCTGGTGGACGAGGACGGGACCGAGGCGCCGGGGCCGGCACCGGACCCGGCCGACGCGGCCTGGCTGCGGCGGTGGTGGCCGCTGGCCGAGGCCGGCGACCGGGCCGAGGTCGGCCGGACCCGGGACGAGGCCTGGGCCGCCGCGGTCGGCCGGCTGGAGCGGGGCGTGGCCGTGGCCGTCGACTACGGCCACGAGGCGACGGCCCGGCCGCGGGGCGGGACGCTGACCGGCTACCGGGCCGGCGCCCAGGTGCGGCCGGTCCCGGACGGCTCCTGCGACCTGACCGCGCACGTGGCGCTGGATGCGGTCGCCGCCGCCGGCCGTACGGCCGGGGCCGGCGACACCCGCCTGGACGACCAGCGGTCCGCGCTGATGTCGCTGGGCGTGGATCCGCGCCGGCCTCCGCTGGACCCGGGCGACCCGGCCGGATACCTGGCCGCACTGCGGCGGGCCGGGGAGGCGGCCGAGCTGACCGACCGGGCCGGGCTGGGCCGGTTCGGCTGGCTGGTGCAGGGCGTCGGCCTGAAGGTCCCGTTCCCGCCGGCGGCGACCCGGGGCCGGGTCCGGCGCCCCCCCGCCGCCCGCCCGCCGGACTGAGCGGGTCAGTCCGGGGGCGTGACGGTCTCCAGGTAGGCGACCACGTCGGCGTGCCGGCCATGCCGGGCCCAGTCCACCGGCCGGGTGCCGAAGTGCGCGTCCCGGGCGGTCACGTCCGCCCGGAGCTCCACCAGCCGGCGGACGACGGCCAGGTCGCCGTTCCAGGCCGCCGTGTGCAGCGCGGTCTGGCCGCCGGCGGGCGCGGACACGTCGAACCCGAGCGCGACCGCCGGCCCGGGGTCCGCGCCGGCGTCGACCGCCTCGGCCACCAGCCCGGGCCGGGCGGCCCGGACCGCCGCCAGCGCGGCCGGGTCGACCGCGTCGCCGGCCAGCACCGCGCCCACCACCGCGTCGACGCCGGCCGGCCGGGGTGGCTCGGCCCCGGCCGCGACCAGCGCGGCCACGATGTCCCGGTGCCCGGCCGCGGCGGCCAGGTCGGCGGCCCGGCCCTCCGGCGACAGCCCGTCCGGGTCGACGCCGTGTTCGAGCAGCAGCCGGACCCGGTCGCTGAAGCCGTGGGCGGCGGCCCAGGTCAGCGGGCGGACCAGCAGCTGGGCCGGGCTCTCCTGGGCGGCGCCGAGCCGGTGCCGCCACACCCCGCCGTCCCCGGTCCCTAGCCCGTACGCGAACAGCAGCTCCAGCCAGTCGTCCCCGGGCCGGAACATCCGGTTGTAGAGCGTCTGCCCGTCGTTGGGGTCGGCGCCGGCGTCCAGCAGCAGCCGGGCCAGCTCCAACGATCGCGGGTGCGGCGGCTGGCGGCCCGGGCCGCCCTCGCCCCCGCCGAACGCCCCGGTCAGCGCAGTGAACGGCGGCACCAGCCCGTGCCAGGCGAAGCCGGCGTCCGGGTCGGCACCGGCGTCCAGCAGGAGCGTCGCCGCGGCGAGCGGGTCGACCTGGGGCACCCGCGAGTAGGTGAGGTAGAGCAACGGCTCCCACCCGTACGGGCCGCCCCGGGCGGACGCGCCGCCGGGAGCCGCCGCGGCGAGGTGGGTACCGAGGGCGGCCGGGTCGCCCGCCGCGGCGGCTGCGTACACCGAGCGGGTCGGCAGGGCCGGGTCGGCGGCCAGCAGCGCGGACGCGGCCGACCACCGGTCCGGCCCGTCGTCGCCGCCGTAGGCCAGGCAGGCCAGCCGGCAGAACTCGTCCGTGGGGTCGGCGGCGGGCGGCGTCGTGTCCGGGTCGCGGCGCAGCGGCCCGGTCGAGTCCAGGAACGCCCGCAGTCGCGGCCAGGACGGGAAGCCGGCCTCCCGGGCCACCACCAGCTGGGCCGCGGACAGCGCGAACCGGTCCGGATCGAAGGCGTACCGCCGGGCCAGCGCCACGGCGTCGGGCCGGCCGGCCCGGACCTCGCGGTGCAGCCGGCGGGCGAGCCGGCGGAAGTGCTCCGGCGACGGGTCGTTGGGCAGGCGGACGGGCACGGCGGACTCCTCTCGTGGCCGCCGGTTTCCTGGTCGTTACGCCGGTCGGCCAGCACAGCCCGCCGTCCGCGAGGTCGGGCCGAAAGGAGTGGTGGGGGCCGAGCCGGATCTCCTGCGGTCAGGTGGGCGGAGCCCTTCCCGCGGACCGGGTGCGCCCTGCGCGCGGACGAAGGTTAACGCGCTCCGGACGGGACTGCGCTAGTTTCTCCGCCGTGCGCGAGCTGCAGCAGTACGTGGCGGAGACGGCGGACCGGCTCGGGTTGCACGCGACACCGGCGACCCTGCTGCTGGACCTGCAGGCCCGGGTCGGTGCGCTGGCCGA
>DATDKW010000233.1:0-3086 GCA_036519715.1 Mycobacteriales bacterium | reverse complement strand
CCGAGTTGGGCGTCCCACAGGGGGCTGTACGCCTCGGAGTGCCGCGGGTCGGCGAGGGTGGGGAAGTCGCCGAACACGTTCAGCAGGTCGCCGCCGTTGCGCAGCGCGTCGATCAGAGCGGTGTTGCCGGCGGAGGCGTCCTCGGCGGCGTGCCCATCCTTGACCAGGTGCACGAACCCCTGCGACTGCCTGTTGTCCGCACCAATCTGCCCGTTGATGAACCCGAAGAGCCGCTCCCGGGCGGAGGCGAGGAAATCGTCGCCGCCGTTGTAGGCCGCCCTGTCCAGGGCGGGCACGTACGTGGAGCGTTCGAGCACCGCGGTCAGCGGCTGGCCGGCGTCGGTGCTGATGTAGACGATCGGCTGGCCGGCATCGAAGCCCTTGACGAACAGCAGGTCCACCCAGGACTCCAGGTACCGGCCGGGCGGCGACGGTGGGGCGATGTGCACGCCGAGCACCCGGTCACCGGTGTTCGTGTGATGCACGACGTCGAACGGGCCGTCGCCGGTGGCGACGATCGGCGCACTGTAGACCGCCTGCGATCCGTCGATTCGGATGAACGGGCTGTACCCGCTGCCAGCCACTGCGCCTGGCTGGAAGCTGGCCAGCGGAAAGCCGTTCGGTCCAGGCTGCGCCACCCGGGTGGGGGAAAAGTTTGGGGCGCCGGCGAAGTCGACCACCGCCTGTCCGAACCGGTTCTGCTGCGGGGAAGGCGACTCGATCTTCACCGTCTGCACGCACTCGGGGCAGTTGATGGCCAGGTTGGCCAGCTTGGGCGCGTAGTTCACCCCCAGGTCATGAGCCAACCCAGCATCCGAAGCGTCCAGCTGCACGTACCAGACCGTCTTCCCGCCGGCCTTGCCCTTGTACAGCGGCAACCGGACCGTCTCCTTGGACAGATCGACCTGGATCGCGCTTTCCAAGGTCAGGTGATCGGCCGGCAACAGACCCGATGTCGAGCCCAGCCCTCCACTGTCACCAGCCGACGCCGGACTTCCACCGGTGAACGCCACCGCGGCCAGCGCCACCGCTGCGGCGCCGGCCGCCGCGGCCGCCGGCAGCCACCACCGGCGCGACAAGGTTCTCATGTGCACTCCCTTCCCGACCACGGCCGGATGTCCTGAGGTGGCGAACTCTCGCCGCCCTACATCCGCCTTCGCGTCGGCCGGGAAGCCGTTCTTACCTACCGCCTAGGCACTTCTCGCACCGCATGCTTCTCGTCGCCGCTGGACGCCGCTGGTCCCGGCAGGATCAGCGACACGCGGCACGGCACGGGATAGCCCATGCCACAGCAGTGGTGAGGCCCCTATAGCGGTCGCCGCGGCGTACGGCAGCACCAGGTCTGTCGACCCGGCAGAGCTGCCGTCCTTTGCTCTCTCCGCCAACGGCCGGCCGCGAGCTGGCCGACTACCGGCGGCCGGTCTATTCGTCCAGGCCGTCGCGGACGAGCGCGAGCAGGGCGGCATGGTCCTGCGCACACGGGTCGCACTGACGCAGGTGTTCGGCGATCGCCGGCCACAGCGCCCGGGCGTCCCGGCCGGCAAGCTCGGCCTCGACATATTGGTCGAGAAGTGCGAACACGCCCTCGCAGCCGGCGTCCTCGCCGATGCTGGTGCGCAGCAGCTTGGTCAGTTCCCTCCGGTCCATGCCTCTCCCACCGGCTCGATGTATCCGTCAGCCGCAAGCCGCGCCCGCAGCTTCCGTCGCGCGTCGTGAACCGTCTTGTAGATAGCGCCGCGGGTTGATCCCAGCCGCTCGGCGAGTACGTCCCCTGGCACGCCGTTCAGAAGCACGGCCACAAACACCTCATGCTGCAACGGGGTGAGTTCCTCCCTGACGGCCCGCCGCAGTGCCCGCACCAGGTCCAGACTCTCCACCACCATCTCGGCCTGCCCGGCCTGATGCCCCAGCCGGTCCCAGACCGGGTCGTCATCGGCGGTCGGGATCGTCCGTCCCCGCCAGGCGTGCCGACGCAGCTTCACTGACACCTCGTAGAGAACGAACTTGTACGCCCAAGTAGTGAACCGGCTTGCGCCCCGGAAGTCGTCGAGCTTGGCCAGCACCGCCACCACGGCGTCGTCGGTGGCCTGCTGGCAGAGGTCATCCAACTCGACCCCGCCGACGGGGGCCATGCTCCGCCGCCGCTGCGCTTCCCATCGAGCCGCCTTCAGCAACAGGCCGTGCAGCCGCTCGACGGCCCGGACCCGCTCCTCGCCCTCGGCGCGAAGCGTCCGCAGCCACGTGCTCGTCTCGGCGTCCAGCCGGGCCTCGGATGACGCCGGCAATCCAGCAGCATCGTCGCGGTCCACCCGCGTCAGAGTAGAGCCAGGCCGACTCACTCGTCTTCCCCAGGACCGGCCGCGCCTGCCCGGCCGCCTCGCCCGCACTCCGGCCATGCGCCCACGTTCACATCATGTTCGCGTCCGACTACGGCGCCCTCTTACCCGCCGCCGAGGGACCCGTGCGACCGGACCACGACCCGCCACCTTCTGTGCAGGGCCGGGCCGGGAGTACCCACCAGGGAGGCCGCTGGGGCGGCGACACCGGGCGCGGCAAACGAACGCGGTCGTGACGGCGATCGGCGAGGGGACCGAGGTAAGAGCGGGGCTCGATCCGACGCACACCAGTTGAGAACGGTCGGATTCGAGTTACCGGAGGCGTACCCATGCGACGGACTGGAACCGTTGATCGAGCCGGCCGGGTCCGGCTGGAGCAGGGCCACAAGCGGGTCCGCGCCTACCTCGGAGGTGAGCTCGTCGCGGACACGACGCATCCCCGACTGGTCTGGGAAGTCCCGTACTACCCCACCTACTACTTCCCCGTGCAGGACGTGCGGACCGCCCTGCTGGTCGCGTCCCCCACCCGCACGCACTCGGCCAGCCGTGGAGACGCGCAGCACTTCACGATCAAGGTCGGCGGTAAGCAAGCCGAGGACGCTGCCCTGAGGTACGGCGACTCACCGATCGAGGATCTCCGCCAGCTCATTCGGCTGGACTGGAATGCGATGGACGGGTGGTTCGAGGAGGACGAGGAGGTCTACACCCATCCCCGCGACCCGTACACCCGCGTCGACATTCTGGCCACAT
>DATDKW010000232.1:0-5286 GCA_036519715.1 Mycobacteriales bacterium | reverse complement strand
CAACGTGCACTCGGCCCGGGTCGCGGTCGGCCGCCGGCTGGCCCGCGAGCACCCGGCCGAGGCCGACCTGGTCATCCCGGTGCCGGAGTCCGGCATCCCGGCCGCGATCGGCTTCGCCGAGGAGTCCGGCATCCCGTACGGTCTGGGCCTGGTCAAGAACTCCTACGTCGGCCGGACCTTCATCCAGCCGTCCCAGACCATCCGGCAGCTCGGCATCCGGCTCAAGCTCAACCCGCTGCGGGACGTGCTGCGGGGCAAGCGCATCGTGGTGGTGGACGACACCATCGTGCGGGGCAACACCCAGCGGGCGCTGGTCCGGATGCTGCGGGAGTCGGGCGCGCTGGAGGTGCACGTGCGGATCTCCGCGCCTCCGGTGAAGTGGCCCTGCTTCTACGGCATCGACTTCCCGAGCCGGGCCGAGCTGATCGCCAACGGGCTGGACGACGAGGGGATCCGGCGCTCGATCGGCGCCGACTCGCTCGGCTACGTCTCGCTGGAGGGGCTCATCGGCGCCAGCGAGCAGCCGAGGTCCCGGCTCTGCGCCGCCTGCTTCGACGGCCAGTACGCGATCCCGTTGCCATCCCCGGAGCTGGTCGGCAAGCACGTGCTGGAGGGGATCGAGCTGTCGGTCACCACCGGCTCGCCCGGCCCGTCCGGCGACACGCTGGAAGAGCTCGGGCTGACCGACCCGGCCGCCCGGCCGTGACCGGCCGGCCCGTCCACGACCGGCCCGCTCCCGGCCCGGCCCCGTCCGGTCCGGGGGTCTCGTACGCGGAGTCGGGGGTCGACATCGACGCCGGCGAGCGCGCGGTCGAGCTGATGCGCGCGGCCGTGGCCCGGACCACCCGGCCCGAGGTGGTCGGCGGCCTGGGCGGGTTCGCCGGGCTGTTCGCCCTGGACGTGCAGCGCTACCGCCGGCCGCTGCTGGCCTCGACCACCGACGGGGTCGGCACCAAGATCGCCCTGGCCCGGGCCCTGGACCGGCACGACACGATCGGCCTGGACCTGGTCGCGATGGTGGTCGACGACCTGGCCGTGTGCGGGGCCGAGCCGCTGTTCCTGCAGGACTACATCGCCTGCGGGCAGGTCGTGCCGGAGCGGATCGCCGCGATCGTGTCCGGCATCGCCGCCGGCTGCGCGCTGGCCGGCTGCTCCGTGGTCGGCGGGGAGACCGCGGAGCACGGCGACCTGATGGAACCGGACGCCTACGACCTGGCCGCGACCGCGGTCGGCGTGGTGGAGACCGACGACCTGCTCGGCCCGGACCGGGTCCGGCCCGGCGACGCGGTCGTCGCGCTGGCCTCCTCCGGCCTGCACTCCAACGGCTACTCGCTGGTCCGCCGGGTGATCCGCGACCTGCCGCTGTCCACCCGGGTCCCCGAGCTGGGCCGGACGCTGGGCGAGGAGCTGCTGGAACCGACCCGGATCTACGCCCTGGACTGCCTGGCCCTGGCCGCCGCGACCGAGGTCCACGCGTACGCGCACGTGACCGGGGGCGGGCTGGCCGGCAACCTGGCCCGGGTGCTGCCGCCCGGCCTGACCGCGGTGGTGGACCGGGCGACCTGGACCCGGCCGCCGGTGTTCGACCTGGTCGGCCGGCTCGGTCCGGTCGCCGAGCCGGAGCTGGAGCGCACGCTCAACGTCGGCGTGGGCATGGTCGCGGTGGTCCCCGACGGGCCGGCCGCCGTCCGCCTGCTGGCCGACCGCGGCGTGCCGGCCTGGGTGGCCGGCGAGGTGCTGGCCGACTCCGGCCCGGGAACCGGCACCGCCCGCCTGGTCGGCACCCACCCGCGCTGACCGGACTACCGCAACCGGATCGTCAGCCGCTCCACGCCGAACGTCCCCGTGCCCTCCGCGGTCAGCGTGCCGGCCCGGCCCCGGTACACCCCGCCGGTGCCGACCGACAGCACGACCACCCGCCCACCGGCCTGGTACGTCGTCTGGTCGTACGGCCCGAAGTTGCGCAGGGTGCCGTCGGCGAGGGTGATCGTCTCGTCGATGAACGACAGGATCCGGCCGCTCGGGAACACCGAGAGGATCCGGCTGCCGCCCACGATCGCGCCGACCTTGACCCCGGCCGGGTCCAGCACGTCCGAGGTGAAGCGGAACGAGTCACCGGGGCTCGGCCCGGCCGGCGCGACGTCCACCGGGACGAACCCGGTGGTCACCTCGGTCAGGACCAGCGTGACCGGGGCGCGCGAGGTCGCCGCGGTAGCCGGGACCGCGCCCGCCCACAGCAGACCAGCGACCACGCCGAGGAGACCGACGGCCCGCACCATCACCCGCACCGGAGACACCGTCCCCTCAGCTGCGTGACGGCGACCAGTCGTCGTCCGGGTCGTACTCCTCGTCGACGTCCTCGTCGTCGTCCGTCACCGACGGCGGCGGCGCCGCGGACGGCTCGCCCTTCAGCTCGCGCTGCAAGGCAGTCAGGTCGGTCTCGTGCGTGCTGTACTTCAGCGCACGGGCAACCTTCTGCTGCTTAGCCTTGGCACGGCCGCGCCCCATGGCTCGACCCCCTCGCACAGGACAAAGGGGCGACCTGCACGAGGCGGCCCCACAGTGTGGTCATCGTCGTGGCTCCAGATTACAGCCACCGGGCTACTCGTACCACGTCGCGTCACCGGCTCGCGGTCCGCGGCGCGTACGACGTCACCCGGTCAGCGGATCACGGGCGGCAGTTTCGGGTCAGTCGGCATGCTCCGGCCGTCAGCGTGCGGACCCCGGCAGCAGGATGCCGCGCAGCCGCCCGACGTCCGCCATCCGCCGCTCGGCCAGCCGATCCGCCGCCACCGCGGGAGGAACGCCCTCGTCAGCGGCGGTGGCGAAGATGTCGCGGGTGGTGTCGAAGATCGCCGTGGCCTTGGCGTGGGCCCGCTCCGGGACGTATCCGCGGAACTCGTCCGCGACCTGGATCACACCGCCGGAATTGACCACGTAGTCGGGCGCGTAGAGCACGCCCCGGTCGGCCAGGATCTTCTCCACCCCGGGGTGGGCCAGCTGGTTGTTGGCCGCCCCGCACACCACCGGCGCGGTGAGTACCTGGACCACGTCGTCGGACAGGGCGCCGCCGAGGGCGCACGGCGCGTACACGTCCAGCGGGGTGCGGACCAGCGCGTCGGCGTCGGCGACGGAGCGCACCTGCGGGTGCGCGGTGGTCACGGCGTCGACCGCGGCCGGGACCACGTCGGTGACCACCACGTCGGCGCCGTCGGCGACCAGGTGGTCGACCAGGTGCCGGCCGACCTTGCCCACCCCGGCGATGCCGACCCGGCGGCCGCTCAGCGAGGCCGTGCCCCACTGGCGCTCGGCGCAGGCCCGCATGCCCTGGAAGACACCCCAGGCGGTGAGCACCGAGGAGTCGCCGGCGCCGCCCTCGGCCGGCGATCGGCCGGTCACGAACCGGGACTCGCGGGCGACCACGTCCATGTCCCGCACGTACGTGCCGACGTCGCAGGCGGTCACGTACCGGCCGCCGAGCGACTCCACGAACCGCCCGTACGCCCGCAGCAGCGACTCGGTCTTGTCCGTGGCCGGGTCGCCCCAGATGACGGCCTTGCCGCCGCCGTGGTCGAGGCCGGCCAGCGAGTTCTTGTACGCCATCCCGCGGGACAGGTTGAGCACGTCGGCGAGCGCCTCGGCCTCGCTCGCGTACGGGTAGAACCGGGTCCCGCCGAGGGACGGGCCGAGCGCGGTCGAGTAGATCGCGATGATGGCGCGCAGGCCGGAGGCCCGGTCGTGGCAGAAGACCACTTCCTCGTGGTCACTGGCGAAGACGGTCACGCTGCTCTCCCTGTCGTGAAGGTTCCGCTGGCGTCTCCGAGCGGGTGGCGGGGATCGCCCGCTGTCCGCAGCTGGCGGAGTGGTGGCTCCGCCGCTCACCTTAGAGCGCCGTCCGCTCCCGGGAGTGAGGTGATCATGCGACGATCGCAGCGTGACCCCGCCGTACGCCGCTGAGCTGCGCGTGTACGAGCCGCTGGCCGCCTTCGACGTGGAGGAGCGCCGGCGGTGGCAGCAGTACGCGCAGTCGCCCGCCGTCCCCTCCGGCCAGGCCGGCGCGCGCCGGGAGCGGATCTTCGGCCTGGTCGCGGCCTGCCGGGAGAAGCCGGCGGTGCCGCGGGCCGGGGATGCCGGGGAGCACGCGGCCGTGCTGCGGGGCGAGTCGGGGTTGCTGATCTGCCCGCTGCGGACCGAGCTGCGGTGCTGGGAGGCGGCGGTCGAGACCCGGTCCGTGCTGGCGCCCGAGGTGGCCCGGGCCGTGCTGCCGGAGTCCGAGGTGTCGCTGGCCTCGGCCGCGCAGCGGCGCTGGCTGGCCGAGCACCCGGAGCGCCGCTCGCACGTGCAGGCGCACCGCTGGACGGTGCCGGTGCGCTGGTTCGTGCTGTTCGACCGGGAGGAGCGCCGGCTCCAGCTGGGCCCGATCGGCACCGACCCCCGGGCCGACTTCGGCTTCGGCGGCGGGGAGTTCGGCGCGGCCGCCGAGGGGGTCACCATCAGCCGGTCGCTGGTCTACCGGACGGCCATGTCCCAGGCCCGCCGCCGGGTCGCCAAGGCGCTGCAGATCCTCCGCAAGGCGCTGCCGGACGGGCCGACCGTGCCGTCGGTGGAGGCGCTGGGCCGGTGGCTGGAGGAGTTCCACCCGCGGTCCCTGGTCGAGCTGGACTATGTCGGCCTGGTCGACCTGTGTGCCGACACGGAGCTCCGCAACGACGATTCCGCCGGAGATGTCGCCGAAGCGCTGGCCGCACTGGCCCGCGGGGACACCGGAGCTGCGACGGAAGCCTACGATCGTGTCACCGAGAGGTGGCGTATGGCATACGCTGTGGAGTCGTCAAACTGAGGCGACCAGGGCGATTGCGACAGATCGAGAACGTATAACTCGGGCAGGCCGTTGAGTGATGCGGTCGAATGGTGCATAGTGGACTGTGGCCGAGGGACGAACCGGGGTCTGTCGGCCAACGTGGCAGGAAGGGACGAGCCATGACCACGCGCCCGACAACTGAAGCAGAGCCACTGCTCACACCGGCTGAGGTCGCCACGATGTTTCGTGTCGACCCCAAGACGGTGACGCGGTGGGCCAAGGCAGGGAAGCTCACCTCGATCCGCACGCTCGGCGGGCACCGTCGCTACAAGGAGTCCGAAGTTCGCGGACTCCTCGAGGGCGGCCCGGCGAAGGTCGAGGAGTAGCCAGGAGATGACCGTCGCCGCCGTGGCGTTTCCCGCCGCGGCGGCGTCGTCATCCTCACCCACCGACACTGTCCCGGTCCCCCGGTCGGACAACGCATC
>DATDKW010000231.1:0-20252 GCA_036519715.1 Mycobacteriales bacterium | reverse complement strand
CGGCAGCGCGGTCGGGTCGGCCTCGCCGATGTCCTCGCTGGCCAGGATCATGATCCGGCGGGCGATGAACCGGGCGTCCTCGCCGGCCTCGATCATCCGGGCCAGGTAGTGCAGCGCGGCGTCCACGTCCGAGCCGCGCATGGACTTGATGAACGCGCTGGCCACGTCGTAGTGCTGGTCGCCGTCCCGGTCGTAGCGGACCGCGGCCTTGTCGACCGCGGTCTCCAGCGTGGCCAGGGTGATCCGGTCCTCGCCCTTGGCCTGGGCCGCGCCGGCCCCGGCCTCCAGCGCGGTCAGCGCCCGGCGGGCGTCGCCGCCGGCGATCCGCAGCAGGTGGTCGCCGGCGTCGGCGTCCAGCTGCAGCTCGCCGCCCAGGCCGCGGTCGTCGGTCAGGGCCCGCCGGATCAGGACCTTGAGGTCCTCGTCGGTCAGCGGCTCCAGGGTGAGCAGCAGCGACCGGGACAGCAGCGGGCTCACCACCGAGAAGAACGGGTTCTCGGTCGTCGCCGCGACCAGCGTGACCAGGCGGTCCTCGACCGCGCCGAGCAGCGAGTCCTGCTGGGTCTTGGAGAAGCGGTGCACCTCGTCGATGAAGAGCACGGTCTGCGCGCCGGACATGCCGAGGTCCCGCTTGGCCCCGGCGATGACCTCGCGGACCTCCTTGACCCCGGCGTTCAGCGCCGACAGCGGCACGAACCGGCGCCGGGTGGCATGGGAGACCACGTGCGCGATCGTGGTCTTGCCGGTGCCGGGCGGTCCCCACAGGATCAGCGACATCGGCGCGTCGCCCTCGACCAGGCGGCGCAGCGGCGTGCCCGGGCCGAGCAGGTGGCGCTGGCCGACGATCTCGTCCAGGGTGCGCGGCCGCATCCGCACCGCGAGCGGGGCGGTCGCGGCCGTGGCCTGCTCGGCCGCGGCGTCGAACAGGGTCACCGCACGACCGTACCGCCGGGTCCGCGCAGCCTCGTCAGTCGCATCCGGGATGCTGTGCGGTGTGTTCGTCGCGATCGGCCGGTTCTGCGTCCGGCGCCGGTGGCTGGTGCTGCTGGGCTGGGTGCTGCTCGTCGCGGCCGGGGCGGTCGCCAGCGGCCCGGTCTTCGCCGGGCTGGAATCGGCCCGGGCCAGCGACCGCCTCGAGTCGATCCAGGCGTACGACGTACTGGGGGACAACTCGGCGTACGGGGGCCGGGTGCTGGGGTTGGTCGACGACGTCCGCATCGCCGACCCGGCGGTCCAGGTCCAGGTCCAGGCCGCAGTCCGGGACATCGCCCGGATCCCGGACGTCGGCCGGGTGGTGGACCCCTACTCCGGCGTCCGGGCCGGGCTGGTGGCCACCGACGGGCGGGCCGCGGTGGTCGTGGTCGACCTGGCCCGGGACCTGTCCGGCGCGCGGCGGGACGCCGCCATCGACGCGGCGTCGCTGCGGCTGCGGGAGCTGACCCGAACGGTGCCCGGCTCGACGATCAAGATCGGCGGCACCCCGCTGCTCAACCGGGAGATCAACGAGCAGGTCCAGGCGGACACCGAGCGGGCCGAGCTGGTGTCGCTGCCGGTCACGCTGATCGTGATGGTGGTCATCTTCGCCGGGCTGCTGGCCGCGCTGCTGCCGCTGCTGGGGGCGCTGGCGGCGATCGCCGGCGCGTTCCTGTGCCTGCTCGGGTTCTCCGCGTTCCTCACCCTGGACCCCAACACGGTGCCGGTGACCACGCTGCTCGGCCTGGGGATCTCCATCGACTACGCGCTGCTGATGGTGAGCCGGTTCCGGGAGGAGCGGGCCACCGGTGCCGACGTGCCGGCCGCGGTGGAGCGGACGGTCGCGACGGCCGGGCGGACGATCGCGTTCTCGGCGCTGACCGTGGCGGTGTCGCTGGCGGCGCTGATGATCTTCGACGACCCGACGTTCCGGGCCATCGGCGCGGCCGGCGTGGCCGTGGTCGTGGTGGCGCTGCTGGCCGCGCTGACCCTCGTGCCGGCGTTGCTGGCGGTGGTGGGCGGGCGGATCCGGGTCACCCGGGGGCTGGCGCCGGAGCACGGCTTCTTCTCCCGGCTGGCCGGCTGGGTGCAGAAGCGGGCCTGGCCGGTCGCGATCGGCGTGGCCGTGCTGCTGCTGGCGGCGGGCACCCCGCTGCTGTCGCTGCGGCTGGAGAACGGCGGCACCGCGCTGCTGCCGGCGTCGTTCGAGTCGGTGCAGGTGCAGCAGAACCTGTCCGTCCGGTTCCCCGGGGCCGGGATCGACCCGGTGACCATCCTGGCCCGGGCCACCCCGGCCGAGCTGGACGCGTACGTGGCCGGGCTCGGGTCCCGGGTCGACCGCGCGGACGTGGTCGACGTGGGAGCGGCGACCCGGCTCGGCACCTCGCCGTACTCGACCGTGGACATCACGCCGGCCGGCAGCTCCCAGGGCGACCAGGCCAAGCGGGTGGTCCGGGAGCTGCGGGCGAACCGGCCGCCGTTCCAGAGCTGGGTCACCGGCGACGCGGCCGTGCTCATCGACTTCTCCCGGTCGCTGGTCGAGCGGCTGCCGTGGGCGTTCGCGGCGATCGCGGTGACGCTGTTCGTGCTGCTGTTCCTCATGACCGGGTCGCTGCTGGTGCCGCTGAAGGCGCTGCTGATGAACACCATCTCGCTCGCGGCCTCGTTCGGGGCGCTGGTGTGGGTGTTCCAGGAGGGCCACCTGGAGGGGCTGCTCGGCTTCACCTCGGCCGGGGCGATCGAGACCTGGGTGCCGGTGATCGTGTTCGCCTTCGCCTTCGGCGTCTCGATGGACTACGAGGTCTTCCTGCTGGCCCGGATCAAGGAGCTGTACGACTCCGGGCTGCGCAACGACGACGCCGTCCGGATCGGGCTGCAGCGCAGCGGGCGGATCATCACCTCGGCCGCGCTGCTCATCGTGATCGTGTTCTGCGGGTTCGCAGCCGGGCGGATGCTCGGGATCAAGGAGATGGGCTTCGCCCTGGCGGTCGCGGTGGTGGTGGACGCGACGCTGGTGCGCTGCCTGCTGGTGCCGGCCACGATGACGCTGCTCGGCGACCTGAACTGGTGGGCGCCGGGACCGCTGCGCCGGCTGCACGCGCGGTTCGGGCTACGCGAGGCGGCCCCGGCCGGGCCGGACGTGCCGGGCTCGGCCGGTGCGCCGGACGTGCCGGGCTCGGCCGGTGCGCCGGGCGTGCCGGCCTTGGCCGGCGGGGTGGGCTCGGCCGGTGGGCTGGTGCCCGTGCCGCGGCCGGCCCGGGCGGGGGCGGAGCCCCCCCGCCGGCGCCACCGGCACCGGGTCGACGGCAGCTCGGACGAGCTGCGGGTCACCCGCCAGGACGGCAAGCCCGAGGTCGTCCGCCCGGACGGCAAGCCCGAGGCCGTCCGCCCGGACTGACCCGCGGTTCGACGGGACCGACCCGCCGTCCGCCCGGACCGACCCGCCGTCCGCCCGGACCGACCCGCCGTCCGCCCGGACTGACCCGTCGTGCGACGGGACCGGCTCTTCGTCCGCCCGGACCGACCCGCCGTCCGGCCGGACTGACCCGTCGTGGGACGGGACCGGCTCAGAGCTGCGGGCCCCGGTACTCCGGGAGGGTGACGCGGGCGACGACCGCGCCGCGGGCGTTGCGGGCCTCGGCCGGGGCGGCGGCGACCGGCCGGCCGGGGACCCGGGCCAGGCCGACCAGCCCGGCGCCGCTGGCCCCGCCGACGGTGACGGTGACCACCCCGGCCGGCTTGCCCGGGGCCGGCGCCGGGCCCGGCAGCCGGACCCGGACCGACCGGACGCCGCCACCGCCGACAGCGACGACCACGCCCTCGGCCGCCCGGGCCGGCAGGCACCGGCTGACCAGCACCGGCGGCCGGGCCAGGGTGGTGCCGGCCGGGCCGGCGTCCGCGGTCGCCACGCAGGCCGGCGCGCCGTCCACCCGCACCACCGTGGCCAGATAGCGGGTGCCCGCGCGCACCGCCTCGTACGCGCGGGCCTCGACCTTCCGCGGCCGTCCGGGGGCCCGGAGGGTGGTCCGGCGGACCGGCCCGAGGCCGGCGACGCTGACCGCGCCGCCGAGCCGGCGGGCCACCAGGGCGCCGTCGTCGTACCAGATCGCGGTGATCGCGGACGGGCCGAGGCCGAGCGTGGCCGGGGCCAGGTCGACGGTGCCGGTCACCGCGGACAGCCGGCCGGGCAGTACCCGGCCGCTGCCGGCCACGACCGGGCCGCGGGCCGTCACGACCACCGGCAGGCCATCGGCCGGCGCGGTGACCGGCTCGCTCAGGCCGTCGGCGTCCATGGTCAGCGGGCGGATGGTGCCGGCCTCGTCGGCCAGCAGGGTGGTGCCCGGGTCGGGCGGGGCCAGCAGCCGGGTCCGGTCCCCGCCGGGAAGCGCCAGCAGCGGGACGGCGCGGCCGAGCGGCTCGGTCGTGCGGAGCACCGGGGTGCCGCCGGTGTCGGTGACCTGGGCGACCCAGCTCTGGCCGGTGCCGTCGGTGCCCTGCAGCAGCACGGTCCGGGCGCCGTCCGGGGTGCCGGCATAGAGCACCGCGGCCGCGCCCGGGCGCTGCCGCGCCGGCACGCCGTCCTGCCAGGCCCGCAGGGCGTCCCGGAGCAGGCCGTCGTCGCCGGCCAGCGGGCCGCGGCCGGCCCACGGCAGCTGCCCCGGCGCGCTCGCCTGCCGGGCCGGCACCGGCCCGGGCGCCGCCGCGACCCGGTCGTCCCGCAGCCCCGGCACCACCACCGCCGCCACCACGGCCAGCACCGCGAGCACACCCCCGCCGACCAGCCCCCACCGCCGCCACTCCCGACCCGCCGCCACGGCGCCGACCGGCAGCCGCGCCGCTCCGGCTCCGCCGGAACGCCCGCCTCCGGCCCCGCCGGGTCGGCCGGTCACGGCTCCGCCGGGTCGGTCCGTCTCGGCTCCGCCGGATCGGCCGGTCTCCGGCGCCGGCGTCGCGGCCAGGCCGGCTGCCGCCGCTCCGGCCGCCTGCTCGCCCCGACCGGAAGCCGCGGCTCCATCGGCCGGGGCGGGGAGATCGGCCGCGGCGCCGGGGGCGGGGGTGGGGAGGTCGGTGGCGCGGGTGGCGAGGGTGGTGGGGAGGAGGTCCTCGGGGGCACCGCGCCGGCGCAGGAGGCCGCGGAGGGTGGCCAGGCCGGCCTCGCCCTCAGCCGTCACCGTCGCCGCCGGCAGGCCCAGCCGGTCGGCGACCTCGGCGTCGGAAAGCCCCTCGTCGTACCGGAGCACGAGGACGGCCCGGCGCCGCGGCGGCAACCCGGCCAGCGCCCGCCACACCGCCTCGCCGGTGTCGTCCGTCGGCAGCGCCGTACCGAGGGAGGTCGAGGCGACCGCCGGGACCGCACCGCGGGACCGCACCGCCCCGGACGCGACCAGCCGCCGCGCGTGGGCCTCGGCGGCCGCGGTCGACCCGAGCTTGGTCCACCGCCGCCCGGTGTCGGCCAGCGCCCGCTCCACCACCCGGTCCGCCCGCGGCACCGAGCCGGTCAGCAGGTACGCCTGCCGCCGCAGCGGGCCCGACCGGACCGCGGCGAACTCCGCGAACTCCTGCCGCTCGCGCATGGTCTCCGCCTCCGACCTCCCGGCCGCGTAGCCGCGACCTGCAGAGGGTAGGGGGTGAGCCGACCGCCAACGCAGCGATACGACCGGTTCCCGGCAGACAGCGTCCCCGGGCTCGTCCCGGCCGGAGACGATCCGGGACTCCGCCGCCGCCGCCGACCTGACACTCACCCCCGACCAACTGGCGCGGCTGGGCTGAACGGCCCACCCGCTGAGCGCACCAGAGGTACACCTGGTCGTACGGGTCGTTGACCCGGCAACCGGGGCATGCTTAACGTCCCTGACACAGATCGGCGAACCGGAGGTCGCATGACCCAGGCACTCGGCAGCGCGGACGGAGTCGTCGTCGACGGCCCCATCGAGGACCGGTACGGCGAGGTGCTGACCGATCGCGCGCTGGCCCTGGTGGCCCTGCTGCACCGCTCCTTCGACGACCGGCGGCGGCAGCTGCTGGACGCCCGCCAGGAGCGGTACGCGCAGCTGGCCGCGGGCGCGACGCTCGGCTTCCTGGAGGAGACGAAGGACGTCCGCGAGGACCCGACCTGGCGGGTCGCGGAGCCGGCCCCGGGGCTGGTCGACCGGCGGGTGGAGATCACCGGCCCGACCGAGAAGAAGATGACGATCAACGCGCTCAACTCGGGCGCGAAGGTGTGGCTGGCCGACCAGGAGGACGCCAACACCCCCCACTGGGGCAACGTCGTGCAGGGCCCGCTCAATCTCGGCGACGCGCTGGCCGGCACGCTCGACTTCACCTCGGCGGAGGGCAAGGACTACAAGGTCCGGGACCTGTCCACCACGATCGTGGTCCGCCCCCGCGGCTGGCACCTGCCGGAGAAGCACATCCTGGTCGACGGCCGGCCCACCTCCGGCAGCCTGGTCGACTTCGCCCTGCACCTGGAGCACAACGGCCAGGCGCTGCTCGACGCGGGCAAGGGGCCTTACTTCTACCTGCCCAAGATGGAGAGCCACCTCGAGGCCCGGCTGTGGAACGAGGTGTTCGTCGCGGCCCAGGACTTCCTCGGCATCCCGTCGGGCACCATCCGGGCCACCGTGCTGATCGAGACCTACCCGGCCGCGTTCGAGATGACCGAGATCCTGTACGAGCTGCGGGACCACTCCTCCGGCCTCAACGCCGGCCGCTGGGACTACCTGTTCTCGGTGATCAAGAAGTTCCGCACCCGGGGCCGGGACTTCCTGCTGCCCGACCGCAACTCGGTGACGATGACCGCCCCGTTCATGCGGGCCTACACCGAGCTGCTGGTCAGCACCTGCCACCAGCGCGGCGCGCACGCGATCGGCGGCATGGCCGCGTTCATCCCGAGCCGGCGCGACGCCGAGGTCAACGACGTGGCGATGACCAAGGTCCGGGAGGACAAGACCCGCGAGGCCAACGACGGCTTCGACGGCTCCTGGGTCGCGCACCCGGACCTGGTGCCGCTGTGCCGGGAGGTCTTCGACTCGGTCCTCGGCGACAAGCCCAACCAGCTCGACCGCACCCGCGAGGACGTGCACGTCACCGCCGAGCAGTTGCTCGACGTGGCCGCCACCCCGGGCGAGGTCACCGAGGCCGGGCTGCGCAACGACATCAGCGTCGGCATCCAATACCTGGAGTCCTGGCTGCGCGGCGGCGGCGCGGTCGCCATCTTCAACCTGATGGAGGACGCGGCCACGGCCGAGATCGCCCGCTCCCAGGTCTGGCAGTGGCTGCACAACGACGTCGTGCTGGCCGACGGTCAGACCGTCACCCGCGAGCTGGTCGAGCGGCTCATCGACGAGGAGCTGGCCAAGGTCCGCACCGAGGGCCCGGGCCGGCAGTGGGACGACGCCAAGGCGCTGTTCTCCGAGATGGCGCTGTCCGACGACTTCCCCGAGTTCCTCACCCTGCCCGCGTACGAACGGATGCCGTAGGGAGCGCTGTCATGGCCGGTCTGACCGAGCTCACCGCCCGCCTGCGGGACGAGCTGGGCGCGCGGAAGGTGATCGACGACCGGCAGGAGCTGCGCACGTACGAGTGCGACGGCCTCGCCCACTACAAGGTCGTGCCGGGGCTGGTGGTGCTGGCCGAGACCACCGCGGACGTGGCCGCGGTGGTGAGGGCCTGCACCGAGGCCGGGGTGCCGTTCGTGGCCCGCGGCTCCGGCACCGGTCTGTCCGGCGGGGCCCTGCCGCACGCCGACGGCGTGCTGGTGGTGACCTCCCGGATGCGCGACATCCTGGAGATCGACCGGGAGGGCCAGCGGGCCGTGGTCCAGCCGGGCGTGATCAACCTGCACGTGACCCGGGCCGCGGCCCCGGGTGGCTACTACTACGCGCCCGACCCGTCCAGCCAGCAGGTCTGCTCGATCGGCGGCAACGTCGCGGAGAACTCCGGCGGCGCCCACTGCCTGAAGTACGGCTTCACCACAAACCACGTGCTCGGCCTCGAGCTGGTGGAGCCGTCCGGGGAGGTGGTCCGGCTCGGCGGCAAGGCCCCGGACCCGCCCGGCTACGACCTGCTCGGCGCCCTGGTCGGCTCGGAGGGCACGCTCGGCATCGCCACCGAGGTCACCGTACGGCTGGTGCGGTCGCCGGAGGCGGTGCAGACGCTGCTGGCCGGGTTCGCCGACACCGACGCGGCCGGCCAGGCCGTGTCGGCCATCATCGCCGCCGGCGTCATCCCGGCCGCGGTCGAGATGATGGACGCGCTGGCGATCGAGGCGGCCGAGGAAGCCGTCCACTGTGGATACCCGCCGGGCGCCGGCGCGGTCCTGGTGGTCGAGCTGGACGGGCCGGCGTCCGAAGTGGACGCCCAGTTCGCGGACGTGAAGCGGCTGTGCCAGGAGGCCGGGTCGTTCGAGCAGCGGGTCGCCGCCGACGACGTCGAGCGGGCGCTGATCTGGAAGGGCCGCAAGTCCGCGTTCGCCGCGGTGGGCCGGATCAGCCCGGACTACATCGTGCAGGACGGCGTGATCCCGCGGACGGCGCTGCCGGAGGTGCTGCGGGCGATCGCCGCCCTGTCGGGCGAGTCCGGCGTCCGGGTGGCCAACGTCTTCCACGCCGGCGACGGCAACCTGCACCCGCTGGTCCTCTTCGACGGCGCGGTCGACGGCGCGGCCGAGGCGGCCGAGAAGGTGTCGGGGCAGATCCTCGACCTGTGCCTGCAGCACGGCGGCTCCATCACCGGCGAGCACGGCGTCGGCTCGGACAAGGCCAAGCACATGCCGGACATGTTCAGCGCCGACGACCTGGACACCATGCAGCTGCTGCGGTGCGCGTTCGACCCGGACGGGCTGTCCAACCCGGGCAAGGTGTTCCCGACCCCGCGGCTGTGCGGCGAGGTGCCGGGGCGCAAGCGCGGCGCCCACCCGCTGGTCGAGGCCGGCCTGGCGGAGCAGTTCTGATGGCGGTCCCGGCGGCGCGGCAGGGGGTCGGCGCATGACCGACGTGCTCGACGCGCTGCAGGAGGCGACCGGCGGCCACGCCGCCGTCGCCGGCGAGGCCGATGTCGTCGGCGGCGTCCCGGCGACGTGGGTCGCGGCCCCGGGCTCGACCGCGGAGGCCGCCGCGGTCATGCGCACGGCCGCGGCCGCGGGCCTGGCCGTCGCCGCCCGCGGCGCCGGCACCAAGCTGGACTGGGGCACTCCCCCACGCCGGCTCGACGTCATCGTCGACACCGGCCGGCTGGACCGCGTCATCGAGCACGCGGCCGGCGACCTGGTGGTGATCGTGCAGCCGGGCGTGCCGCTGCGGACGCTGGCCGAGCGGCTGGCCGGCGCCCGGCAGCGGCTGGCGATCGACGAGGTGGTGCCGGGCAGCACCGTCGGCGGGATGCTGGCCACCGGGCTGTGCGGGCCCAGCCGGCTGATGGCCGGCGCGGTGCGCGACCTCGTCCTCGGCGTCACCCTGGTCCGGGCCGACGGCGTGGTGGCCAAGGCCGGCGGCAAGGTGGTGAAGAACGTCGCCGGCTACGACCTGGCCAAGCTCGTCTGCGGCGCGTACGGCACGCTCGGGCTGGTCACCGAGGCCAACTTCCGGCTGCACCCGATCCCGCCCGCGACCGCGTACGCGTCGGTGACCGTGCCGGGCGCGGCCGCCGCGTACGAGGCGGTGCAGCGGGTGCTGCACGGGCAGTTCGTGCCCAGCGGGGTCGAGGTCGACCGGCCCGAGCCCGGCGGCCCGGTCGAGGTCGCCGTCCAGCTGGAGGGCACCGAGGCCGGGGTGGCCGCGCGGACGGCGCAGGCGGTCGAGGCCCTCGGCGCCGGCGCGGCCGAGACCGACCGGCCGTCCTGGTGGGGGGCGCTGCCCGCGGGCGAGGTGCTGGTCAAGGCGACGACGGAGCTGACCGGCCTGGCCCGGCTGCTGGACGCGGTGGAGCGGGCCGGCCCGGCCACCGTCCGCGGCTCGGCCGGGGTCGGCGCGCTGCACCTGGGGATGCCCGCGGCCGGCGCCGCCGACGCCGTCACCGCGCTGCGGGCGGCCGCCCCGGCCTGGGCCGGCAGCGTCGTGGTGCTGGCCGCGCCGTACCCGGTGCGGTCCGATGTGGACAGTTGGGGTCCGGTGCCGGGGCTGTCGCTCATGCGCCGGGTCAAGGAGCAGTTCGACCCGGACGCGCTGCTCGCGCCGGGCCGCTTCGTGGGAGGGATCTGACGTGTCGGTCGACGCCACCCACGGCACCGGGGACGACACCCGGGCCAAGGGCGAGCCGGTCCCGCTGGGCCTGCCCGCCTTCGACGCCCACCGCCCGCCGGACCCGGCGCTGGTCTCGGACTGCGTGCACTGCGGCTTCTGCCTGCCGACCTGCCCGACGTACACGCTGTGGGGCGAGGAGATGGACTCGCCCCGGGGCCGGATCCAGCTGATGAGCCAGGGGCTCAACGGCGAGCCGCTGTCGGACTCGATGGTCCAGCACTTCGACGCCTGCCTGGGCTGCATGGCCTGCGTGCCGGCCTGCCCGTCCGGCGTCCAGTACGACCGGCTGATCGAGGCGACCCGGGCCCAGGTCGAGCGCAACCACAGGCGCTCCCCGGCCGACCGGGCCCTGCGGGCGGCCATCTTCGCGCTCTTCCCGTACCCGCGGCGGCTGGCCCTGCTGCGCGCGCCGCTGGCGGCGTACCAGCGGACCGGGCTGCAGAAGCTGCTGCGCCGCAGCGGGGTGCTGCAGCGGCTGGCACCGACGCTGGCTACCATGGAGGACATCGCTCCCCCGGTCGGGAAGGCCACGACGGTGCCGGAGCGGGTGGCCGCCCGCGGCACCCGGCGGATGACGGTCGGGATGCTCACCGGCTGCGTGCAGGGCGCGTTTTTCCCCGGCGTCAACGCGGCCACCGCCCGGGTGCTGGCGCTGGAGGGCTGCGACGTCGTCATCCCGCGCCGGCAGGGCTGCTGCGGTGCCCTGTCCGTCCACAATGGACGTGAGCCGGAGGCGCAGGGCTTCGCCCGCAAGCTCATCGACGCGTTCAGCGACGCCGGGGTGGAGCGGATCGTGGTCAACGCGGCCGGCTGCGGCTCCTCCATGAAGGAGTACGCGCAGCTGCTGGCCGACGACCCGGCCTACGCGTCCCGGGCGGCCGACTTCGCGGCCAAGGTCCGGGACATCTCCGAGATCCTCACCGAGCTCGGGCCGGCGGCGCCGCGGCACCCGCTGCCGGTCACCATCGCCTACCACGACGCCTGTCACCTCTCCAACGCCCAGGGGATCCGCACCCAGCCCCGCGCGCTGCTGACCGGCATCCCCGGGCTGCAGCTGAAGGAGATCGCCGAGGCCGAGCTGTGCTGCGGCTCGGCCGGGGTCTACAACCTGCTCCACCCCGTCCCGGCGGCCCAGCTCGGCGATCGCAAGGCCGGCAACGTGCTGGCCACCGGGGCCGAGTTGCTCGTCACGGCCAACCCCGGCTGCCTGATGCAGGTGGCCTCGGCGCTGCGCCGCCAGGGCGGCAGCATCTCCCTGGCCCACACCGTCGAGGTGCTCGACGCCTCGCTGCGCGGGCTGCCCGTGAGCACGCTGACAGGTCCGCACAAGTGATCGAACCGGGGTGACCCGGAGCACGTATTCGTCCGTAACACGGGGGGCACCGTCGCTGGAAGGTGGACGCCGATGTACCGCCAGGTCCTGGATCCGGTAGCCGACTCGCTCGGCTGGAGCTCGCTGTTCGCGGCGTTACCACTGGTGGCACTGTTCGTGCTGCTCGGGGTGCTGCGCATGCGGGCCTGGATGGCAGCGCTGCTGTCGCTGCTCGTCGCGATTCTCGTCGCCGTGTTCGTGTATCCGATGCCGGTCGGCCAGTCGCTGCTGGCCGCCAGTGAAGGCGCGGTCTTCGGGTTCTTCCCGATCCTCTGGATCGTCATCAACGCGATCTGGATCTACAACATGACCGTCGAGACCGGTCACTTCGACGTCCTGCGCCGGTCGTTCTCCTCCGTGAGCGACGACCAGCGGGTGCAGGCGGTCATCATCGCGTTCTGCTTCGGCGCGCTGCTGGAGGCGCTGGCCGGGTTCGGGACGCCCGTCGCGATCACCTCGGTCATGCTCATCGCGCTCGGTTTCCGGCCGCTGAAGGCCGCGACGCTGGCGCTGGTCGCGAACACCGCACCGGTCGCGTTCGGCGCGCTGGCCACTCCGATCGTCACGCTGTCCACGGTCACCAACCTCAGCCAGGACGACCTGGGCGGGATGGTCGGCCGGCAGACCCCGCTGCTGGCGTTGTTCGTGCCGCTGATCCTGGTCTTCATCGTCGACCGCAAGCGCGGCATCCGCGACGTCTGGCAGGCCGCCCTGACCTGCGGCGTCGTGTTCGCCGTCGTCCAGTTCGTGGCGGCCAACTACATCTCCGTCCCGCTGACGGACATCCTCGCCGCCCTGCTGTCCGCCGGCGCGGTCGTCCTGCTGCTGCGCGTCTGGCACCCCGCCGGCACCTACGTGGAGGACGAGACCGACGAGCCGGTCGCGGTCAGCGGCCGCCGGGTCGGCACGGCCGAGGGCGCCGGTCTCGGCGACGCCGACAGCACCGCCGGGACCACCGGCGCCGACAACCGCATCCCGCGCTCCGGCCGCCGCCGGCAGGTCGACGAGCCGGTCCTGGCGACGTCCGGGCGGGCGGCCATCCCGGACGTCCCCGACACCCCGGCCGAGGTCGCCCGGGCGTACGCGCCGTACCTGATCATCATCGTGGTCTTCGTGGTCGCCCAGCTGCCCGGGATCAAGCCCGCGATCGCCAAGACCACCCACATCTTCGCCTGGCCGGGGCTGCACCTGTTCGCCCCGTCCGGCAAGGCGTCGACCATCCCGAACTTCACCTTCAACTGGCTGTCCGCGGGCGGCACGCTGCTGCTCATCGCCGGCCTGCTCACGATCCCGGTGCTGAAGATCTCCTTCGGCCGGGCCGTCGCCACCTACGTCAACACGTACAAGCAGCTGTGGACCGCGATCATCACGGTGATGGCGGTGCTGGCGCTGGCGTACGTGATGAACGCCTCCGGGCAGACCGCGACCCTGGGCAACTGGATGGCCGGCGCCGGCGGCGCGTTCGCCGTCCTCTCGCCCATCATCGGCTGGCTCGGCGTCGCCGTGACCGGCTCCGACACCTCGTCGAACTCGCTGTTCGGCGCCCTGCAGGTCACCGCGGCGGGCAAGGCCGGGCTGGATCCGGTGCTGATGGCCGCGTCCAACAGCTCCGGCGGCGTGCTCGGCAAGATGATCTCGCCGCAGAACCTGGCCATCGCCGCGGCCGCGGTCGGCATGGCCGGCCGGGAGGGCGACCTCTTCCGCCGGGTGCTCGGCTGGAGCCTCCTGCTGCTCGCCATCATGGTGCTGATCGTCGTGCTGCAGTCGACCGCGGTGCTGGGCTGGATGGTGATCTGACCGTACGACGGGGCGGCGGCACCACGGTGCCGCCGTCCCGGTCGGCTGTCCCGGTCGGCTGTCCCGGTCGGCTGTCCCGGTCAGCTGTCCCGGTCAGCTGTCCCGGTCAGCGTTCCCGGAAGCCGCCGAGGAAGCGGCGGAACACGCCGCCCTGCCGCGGCAGCGGTGCCGCCGGCGGCACCGGCGCGGACCGCCGCCGCGCGATCGGCTGGTCGTAGTCGGTGTGCAGCATGGCCTCGATGGTCCGGTCCTCGTCGAAGTCCTCGGAGCCGTCGATCGACGGCACGAAGCCGACCAGCATCCCGTCCTTCATCACCTGGGCCTCGAGCCCGGCCGTGCCGTCGGAGTCCCACACCGCCTGCCGGCCGTCGGGCAGCGCGATGCGCACCCCGAACTGGTAGATGCCGGCCCGTTCCAGATGTGCGTTGACGCCACGGTCCCGGAGCCGGTCGGTGATGCGACGTGCCTCGTTCTCCTCCATCGCCGCTGACAACGACGACGGGCCCGCGCGGGTTCCTTACAGATTCAAGTACGGGTTGGTGGCCCGCTCGCGGCCGATCGTGGTGTCCGGGCCGTGGCCGGGGTGCACGACCGTGGCGTCGTCCATGGGCAGCACCACCCGGGTCAGCGACTCCAGCATCGCCGGGTACGACCCGCCGGGCAGGTCGGTGCGCCCGATCGACCCGGCGAAGAGCAGGTCGCCGGCGAACAGCAGGGGCGGGTCCGGGGTGTCGAGGGTGAACACGACCGAGCCCAGGGTGTGGCCGGGGGTGTGCCGGACGCCCAGGCTCAGCCCGGCCAGCTCCAGGGTGTCTCCGTCGGCCAGCGCCCGCAGGTCGGCCGGCTCGGAGGTCGGCAGGCTCGGCATGCCCAGGAACGGCGTGCCCGGCGGCACCCCGATCCAGGTCAGCGGATCGGTGAGCTGGGCCCGGTCATCCGGGTGGATCCAGGCCGGCACGTCCCGGGCCCCGCACACCGGCACCACCGAGAACGTGTGGTCCAGGTGCCCGTGGGTGAGCAGCACCGCGGCCGGCCGCAGCCGGTGCCGGGCCAGCACGTCGTCCAGCGGGTCCACCGCGTCGATGCCGGGGTCGACCACCACGCAGCGCTCCCCCGGCCCCGGCGCGACGACGAAGCAGTTGGTCGCGGGCGGGCCGGCCGGGAAGCTCTCGACAAGCACCGCCCGAGACTAACGACCGCCGGTGAGCACCTGCGCCTCGGCGACCGCGAGGGCCCAGCCGGTGGTCGCGGTCAGCGCGGCCGGCGCGCCGGCGATGTCGACCACGTTGCCGGCCAGCTCGTAGTGCACCCGCCAGGTCCGGGTGACCGTGCCGTCGTAGCGGGCCGAGGCCCGGGTGTAGGTGTGAGTGCAGGTGGCCTGGGCCCCGGCCGCGTACGGCGTGCCGCCGCCCTCACAAGCGACCGAGCCGCCGTCCCCGGTGTTCCACACCGTGCCGTCCGGCTCGGCCACGGCGACCAGGCCCTCGGCCGAGCTGCCGAACACCTCGGCGAAGGATCCCGGCTCCAGCCACAGCCAGGTCGGCAGCCGGACGATGCCGTGCACGTCCGGGCTGTGCCGGACGGACCCGGCCGGCGGGGCCAGGTTCCCGAACGCTTCCTGGGCCTGCACGATCAGGGGCCGGGCGACCGGGCCGTCGAGGATGAAGCTCGGGGCCGGTGGTCCCAGGCAGCCGCCGCAGGGCCAGCACAGCTGCAGCTTCCACTCGTGGCCCTCGGGCGCCGGCTCGGCCGGCGGCGCGTACGGGACCCAGTTGTCCTTGATCGTGCAGACGGCCTTGCCGCTGCAGTAGAAGGAGCCGTAGCCGGCGCCGGTCGGCGCCTTGTCCAGCTCGCAGGACGGGGCGCCGCCGCCGCTGTCGCCGGGGCCGCCGGGCTCGCCCGGGTGCACGTCGACGCAGACCCGCACGTAGCTGATCGTGTTGTCCGGGTTGTGGACCGCCTTCATGTAGCAGTACTGGTTGCCGGCCGAGGCGTCGGTGGCGGCGAACAGCCCCAGCACGACCGCCGACGCGGCCACCAGGCCGATCAGCACGCCGAGGCGGCGCAGGACGAGCAGACGGCGCAGCATGGTCAGCAACCTCCGAGTGCGACCTGGTCGGTGACTCTCCAGCCACCGCCGGACCGGCGCAGGGTGTAGCGGGCGCGATATCGACCGGTGCCGTTGGCCTCGGTGACGTCGATCTTCTGCCCGGTCTTGACGTCGACCGGGGTCCACCTGCTCACGTCGTAGCAGTCCTCGACCGTCGCGGACGCCGGGGACGAGGCGGTGACCTTGGGTTTGTGCGTCACCGTGCCGCGCAGGCTGACGCCCTGGGTCTTGTTGACCCGGATCGCCTTGCGGGCCTTGCCCAGCTGCGGCTCCGCGGCCGCGGCGGCCAGGGCCGGCAGCGCCGGGTCGGACGCCGTGTTCGCCGCGATCAGCGCGTCCCAGAAGCCGAGGTAGGAGCTCAGCACGGCCGCGCTGGGCGAGGTCGCCGCGGACGCGGTCGCCGACGGCGCCGGGGCGGAGGAGGCCGCGTCGGGCGACCCGGGCAAGGCGGCATTGTCGCCGCCGGACCCGCCGCAGGCGGCCAGCGACACGGCGGCAGCGGCCACCGTGATCACCACCCGCAACCGCCGGTGCACCTTCCGTTTCCTCCCGCTTTCCGTGCCGTGTCCGGAGGATCCTAGCTTGCCCCGGCCCCGGTCGGGCCCGACACCCGGCAGGCAGGCCTGGCCGGTGCCGGACAGGTACGCGTCCTACACTGCGCCACATCCCGGACCCACCCGCCTCGGCAGGAGCACCCGTGCCCACGACCAAGCAGCGCCGCGATAACGCCCGCCGGCGCCTGGAGCGTCAGATCCAGCGCCGCCAGGAGGCGGCGACGGCCCGCCGGCGGCGCAACCTGATCACCGCCGCCGCTTTCGGCGTGATCCTCGTCGTCGGTGCGGTGTTCCTGCTGGTGACCCAGCTGAACGACGGCAACGACACACCGGCGGCGGACCCGACGCCGAGCGCGAGCGCGGCGGCCAAGGGCGACTGCACGTACACCAAGGGCAGCGAGGCGGCCACCAAGGACGTGGGCCAGCCGCCGAACGGGAAGGTGCCGACCACCGGGACGGTCTCCGTCAGCGTGGCCACCAGCCAGGGCGACATGACCTTCTCGCTGGACCGGTCGAAGGCGCCGTGCACGGTCAACAGCTTCACCTACCTGGCCGGCAAGAAGTACTACGACAACACCCCGTGCCACCGGCTCACCACCCAGCCGACGTTCGGCGTGCTGCAGTGCGGCGACCCGGGCGGCACCGGTGGCGGCGGCCCCGGCTTCCAGTACGCGGACGAGCTCGACCCCAACGGCAAGTACACGAAGGGGGTCCTGGCCATGGCCAACGCCGGCGCGGACACCAACGGCAGCCAGTTCTTCATCGTCTACAAGAACACCGACCTCAAGCCGAACTACACGATCTTCGGCACCGTGACCAAGGGCCTGGACGTGGTCGAGAAGGTCGCCAAGGGCGGCGCGGCCAACAACGACGGCAAGCCCAACACGCCGATCCAGATCAAGACCATGACGCTGGGCTCGTAGCGGCTGCGGTGATGCGCCGTCGTCTCGCTCCGGCCGCCGCGATCGTCACCGCCGCTGTGCTGGCCGGGTGCGCCGGGCCTCCCGGCACCCCGACGGCGACCGGCACCCCGGCGAGCGGCGACCCGGCGACCGGCACCCCGGCGGCCACGGGAACCCCGGCGACAACGGGGGCGGCGTCCCCGACGGACCGGGCGGCGGCGGTGGTGGGGCCGGGGGCGCTGGTGCCGGCGACGGTGACGGTGCCGGCGGCGTACCGGCAGGCGCCGTTCGACGTGCCGCGGAAGCTCAGCGTGCCGGCCGGCTGGACCGTCTCGGTCGTCACCCGGATCCCGGGCGCCCGGTTCCTGGCCTTCCTGGGTCCCGACCTGCTGGTGTCGCAGCCGGCGCCGGGCTCGGTGCAGCTGGTCCGGCGCCGGGCCGACGGGACGGCGGCGGTCTCGCCCTGGCTGACCGGCCTGACCAGCCCGCACGACATCGTCCCGGCCGGCTCCTTCGTCTACGTCGCGGAGAGCACCCGGGTGGTCCGCTACCCGTGGACCCGCGGCGCGGTCAGGCCCGACCCGGGCCAGGTCGTCGTCTCCGGGCTGCCCACCGGCGGCCACGAGCTGAAGAACATCGCCGTGGTCGCCGACGGGCTGTACGTCTCGATCGGCTCCAGCTGCAACGTCTGCGCGTCGGACACGACCGCGAACCCGCGGCGGGCGGCGATCTACCGCTACCCGCTCGCCGGCGGGACCGGCACGCTGGTGGCCACCGGGCTGCGCAACGCCGAGGGGCTGGCCGAGGTGCCCGGCACCGGGGCGCTGTGGGCGGTGACCAACAACCGTGACCAGATCGCGTACCCGCGGCACGGGGACATCACCGGCGACCGCCGCGACGACTACGGCGCGGTCGTCCCCTCGTACGTGGACGACCATCCGATGGAGCCGTTCGTGCACGTGGAAGCGGGGAAGTTCTACGGCTGGCCGTTCTGCAACGCGACCCAGGACACGCCCGCGGGCAACCGGGACATGCCGTTCGAGGCGGACGCGGAGACCAACGCCGACGGGCACGTGGACTGCGCGGCCGCGGAGCGGATCGACCTCGGCATCCAGGCCCACTCGGCCCCGCTGGGGCTGACCTTCTTGCAGCGGACGGCGGTGCCGGCCCGGCTGCGGACCGGGGCGGCGGTCGCGCTGCACGGCTCCTGGAACCGCACCCGGCGCACCGGCTACAAGGTGGTCTGGTTCGACTGGCAGGTCACCACCGGCGGCGGGCGGCCCGGCACCCAGCGGGACCTGGCCACCGGCTGGGTCAGCGCCGACGGCCGGGACGTGTGGGGCCGCCCGGTCGACGTCGCCGCCGACGCCGACGGCTCCCTCCTGGTCAGCGACGACCAGTCCGGCACCGTCTACCGGCTCACTCCGCCGCGCTGACGCCGTCGTCCGGCCGCCGGTCGATGAGCGCGGCCAGGCCGTCGAGCACCCGCCGGAGCCCGAAGCGGTAGGCGTGGTCCGGGTCGTGGGCGCTGCCGTGGGCCGCCCCGGCGGCGCTGCCGACCCGGGTCGCGAGCGGGTAGGCGTCCGGGTCGAGCACCCGTTCCAGCAGCGGGGCGTTGGCGGCCCACCACTGCTCGTCGTTCATGGCCGTGTCGGCCCGCGCGGCCCGGGCGTCCTGCGCGTCCCGGGCATTGGCCTGCACGAAGCCGAGCAGGAAGGTCAGCGCGTCGTCCATCTCCGGGTCGGTCAGGCCCAGTCCGTCCAGGGCGGCCAGCTCGCGCTCGTACTTGGCCATCAGCCCGGGGCCCAGCGGCGGCCGCAGCGTGGACACGGCGCCCAGCCACGGGTGGGCCAGGTGCAGCGCCCGGTTGGCGTCGGCCACCGCGGTCAGCCGTTCCCGCCACGGCCGCCCGCTGGTGTCGGCGGGCTCCATCCGCTGGTACGCGGCGTCCAGCATCAGGTCCAGCAGCTCGGCCTTGCCGGGCACGTACGTGTAGAGCGTCATGGGCGAGACGCCCAGCTGCTCGGCCACCCGGCGCATGCTGATCGCGCCCGGGCCCTCCCGGTCGGCCAGCCCGGTGGCGGCCTCGACCACCGCCTCGACCCGCAGCCGGCGGGCCGGGCCGTACCGGGGCGCGGGTCCGGAGTTCCACAGCAGGGCGAGCGTGCGGGCGGGGTCGCCGCCGCCGGTTCGTTCCGAGGGCACGGAACATCCTGGCACCCTCGTACGTCGTACACTGTACAGAGTCTCTCTCCGGAGGAGTGCCCATGAAGATCACTGCGTCCGCCGTCTCGCTCACCGTCGAGGACGCAGCCGCGTCCAGCGCCTTCCTGCAGGAGCACTTCGGCTTCGAGGAGCAGATGGCCGCGGACGGCTTCGCGTCGCTGTCCCGGCCCGACGCCGGGATGAACGTCGTCTTCCTGCGCCGCGGCCTGGCGACCCTGCCCGCCGATCAGCGGGACGACCACGCCGCCGGGCTGATCCTGGCGTTCGTGGTGGATGAGCTGGAGGCCGAGCTGGCCCGGCTGCAGGCCGAAGGGGTCGCGATCACCATGCCGCTGACGGCCGAGGAGTGGGGCGAGCGGGCGTTCCAGGTCCGCGATCCCAACGGCGTCATCGTCCAGCTGGTCGACTGGAACGCCCCCGTGACCACCTGACCGGCCGGGGGCGCGGCCGGGGTCAGGCTGGCGGGGCGTGGGCGGCGGCGCGGGCGACGACGTGCTCGGCCTCGACCCGGCGTTCGGCGACGGCGGAGTAGAGGTCCTCCAGCTGCCGGTGGCCCAGCTCCAGCGTGGTCACCAGCAGCGAGCCGTCCTCGACCGCGCCCTCCAGGCTGACCCCGCCGGCGGCCGTGAACGCAACCTCCAGCGCGTGCCGCCCGCGCTCGATCACCACGTCGCGGCTCTGCTCCGCGAACCACTGCTGGATCCGTACGGCCGCGTTGGGCGTGCGGACGGTGGACAGCCAGTCCCGGGACGGCCCCGGGTTCTCCGACTCGGAGGTGAGGATCTCCACCACGTCGCCGTCGTCCAGCGTGCTGGACAGCCGGACCAGCCCGCCGTTGACCCGGGCGCCGATGCAGCGGTGCCCGACCGAGCCACCCAGCGCGTACGCCAGGTCGACCGGGGTGGACCCGGCCGGCAGCGGCACCGCCGCTCCGTCGTCGGTGAAGACCAGCACCTCGCGCCCGTCGCCGAGGTCGTCGCGCAGGGTCCGGATGAACTCGCCGGCGTCCGCGACCTCGCGCTGCCAGGCCAGCAGCCGGCGCAGCCAGTCCATGTCCCGGCCGCCGGAGGCCCGGAACGC
>DATDKW010000230.1:0-12902 GCA_036519715.1 Mycobacteriales bacterium | reverse complement strand
CGAGGCCAGCAAGGACCTGGCCACGGTGCTGCGCAATTGCGGGATGCGGCTGGCGATGGAGCAGCTGTTCCCGCTGGCGGTGGAGACGACCCAGCGCGCGGTGGCGGTGGCGGCCGCAGCCGGGCTGTCGCCGGGCAGCTGGCAGCAGGCGGTCGGCTACGCGATGCTCTGCTGGGCGATGCGGCTGGAGCATCTCGGCCAGGACGAGGAGGCGCGGGCGCGCTACCTGGACGCGGAGGAGCAGCTCTCGCTCGCGCTGGCCGACCCGGAGATCGGCCTGCTGCCGGGCGCGCTGGTCCGGGCCAACCGGGCGATGGTGCTGGCCCGGCTCGGGAACGCCAAGGCGGCCCGGCGCTGCCTGGAGGAGTCCCGGGACACCCCGGCCCGGCCGGTGACCTCGTTGCTGCGCCGCCGCCGGCTGCACGCGGAGTGCGTGGTGCTGGTGGCCGAGGACCGGCGCGAGGACGCCCGCCACCTGCTCACGGCGTACTGGCAGGAGGCCTGCGGGCAGCGCACCCCGCCCTTCGCCGAGGACGGGGCCTTCCTGCTGGCCCGGGTGGCGGAGGCGGACGGGCGGCCGGCCGACGCGCTGCGCTGGTATCGCGAAGTGCACGAGCGCTACGGGCGGGCCCAGTACGAGGTGTGGGTCAGCCGGGCCGCGGCGGCCAGGCTGCGGGTCGACCAGGAGGCGCTGCTGCGCCGGGCCCGGCAGCTGGAGTTCGACGCGCTGTCCGACCCGCTGACCCAGGTGCCCAACCGGCGGGCTTTCGACGCCAACCTGCCCCGGCTGGTCGGCGACGCCCAGGCCGCCGGGTCGCCGCTGACGCTGGCGATCATCGACGTCGACCGGTTCAAGCGGGTCAACGACGCGCACGGGCACCTGCTCGGCGACGGGGTGCTCACCACGGTCGCGCGGTTGCTGCAGGAGCACACCCGCACGGCCGACCGGTGCGCCCGCTACGGCGGCGACGAGTTCGTGCTGTGCCTGCCGGCCGGGCGGCGGGAGGCGGCCGCGGCGGTGGCCCGGATCGTACGGGCGGTCGCCGATCACGACTGGGACGAGCTGGCGCCCGGGCTGACGGTCACGGTGACGGCGGGGCTGGCCGAGCTGGCGCCGGGGGACACGGCCAGCACCCTGTTCTGGGCCGCGGACCAGTCGCTGCTGGCGGCCAAGCGCAACCGCCCGCCCGGCTGAGCGCGGGTCGGGGCTCAGGCCGGCGCGACCGCGGGCCGCCGGATCCCCTGCGTGATCAGCGCCGCCACCGCGCACAGCGCCGCCGCGGACAGGAACGCGACCAGGTAGTCGCCGAGCGTGGTGCGCAGGAACCCGGCCGCCGACGCCGCCGCGGCCGCCCCGAGCTGGTGGGAGGCGAAGACCCAGCCGAAGACCACGGTGCCCTTCTCCCGCCCGAACACCTCGTGGCAGAGCGCCACGGTCGGCGGCACCGTCGCCACCCAGTCCAGCCCGTACACGACGACGAAGCCGACCAGGCCGGGCCCGCCGTCGGCCAGCGCCGGGGCCAGCACCAGCAGCGACACCCCGCGCAGCCCGTAGTACCAGAGCAGCAGCCGGCGCGGGTCCATACGGTCGGTGAGCCAGCCCGAGCCCAGGGTGCCCGCGATGTCGAAGACGCCGACCAGCGCCAGCAGCCCGGCCGCGGTCGTCTCGGACAGCCCGTGGTCGTGCGCGGCCGGGATGAGGTGGGTCCCGATCAGCCCGTTGGTGCTCGCCCCGCAGATCGCGAACGAGCCCGCCAGCAGCCAGAACGCGCCGGTGTGACTCGCCTCCCGGAGGACCCGCAGGGCGGTCCGGACCGGGTTGGCCGGCGGCACCGGCGGCACGATCGGGCTGTCCTCGGGCGCCCCGTACGGCCGCAGGCCCGCGGCGGCGGGCGAGTCGCGCAGGAAGAGCAGCACCAGCGGCATCACCAGCAGCGTGCCGACGGTGACGGCGGCCGCCGACCAGCGCCAGCCCGGGCCCTCGGCCAGCGCGGCCAGCAGCGGCAGGAAGACCAGCTGGCCGGTGGCGCCGGCTGCGGTGAGCGCGCCGACCACCAGCCCGCGCCGGTGCACGAACCAGCGGGTGGCCACGGTCGCGGCCAGCACGCCGGCCATCGCGCCGGTGCCGAGCCCGACCACGATGCCCCAGAGCAGGATCAGCTGCCAGGACGCGGTCATCCACACGGTCAGCAGCGACCCGGTGCCGACCAGGGCCAGGGCCGTGAGCACCACCCGGCGGATCCCGAACCGGTTCATCGCGGCCGCCGCGAACGGCCCGGCCAGCCCGAACAGCACCAGGTTGACCGACACCGCGGCCGAGATGACCGTCCGGCTCCAGCCGAACTCGTCCTGCAGCGGGACGATGAGCACGCCCGGGGTGGACCGGAAGCCGGACGCGCCGAGCAGGGTCAGGAAGGTGACCGCGGCGACGATCCAGGCCAGGTGCGGGCCGCGCCGCCTGGGGACGGCGACGACCGGTGGCTGCAGGTCGGAGCTCACACGGGCTGAGCATCCCGGGGCGCTGCCTCATTCCGCCGCTGGCGGGATCGGCCCGATCCGGTCAGGATCGGCGGAATGCGGACGGCCGCGGCGGTGGTGCTGTGCTTCGGGCTCCTGGCCTGCTCGGCGCCGGCCCCGACCCCGGCGGCCACTCCGGCCCCGGGCCCGTACGGGGTGCTGGTGTTCTCGAAGACGGCGGGCTTCCGGCACGACTCCATCCCGGCCGGCATCGCCGCCCTCCGCGCGCTCGGCGCACGCTCCGGCTTCACGGTGACCGCGACCGAGGACGCGGCCGCGTTCACCGCGGACGGCCTGGCCCGCTTCCGGGCGGTGGTGTTCCTGTCCACCAGCGGCGACGTCCTGGACCCGGCCCAGCAGGCCGCGCTGGAGGCGTACGTGCGGGGCGGCGGCGGGTGGATGGGCGTGCACTCCGCGGCCGACACCGAGTACGGCTGGCCGTTCTACGGCGAGCTGGTCGGCGCCCGGTTCGCCCGGCACCCCAGCGTGCAGGCCGTCACCGTCCGGGTGCGCGACGGCAGCCACCCGGCCACGGCCACTCTCCCCCGGACCTGGCGGATCACCGACGAGCCGTACGACTTCCGGGCCGTCCCGGAGGCGCACATCCTGGCCGACCTGGACGAGTCGACGTACACCGGCGGCGGGATGGGGGCCGACCACCCGATCGCCTGGTGCCGGCCGATCGGTGCCGGCCGGTCGTTCTACGTCGGCCTCGGGCACCCGGCCGCCCTCTACGCCGACCCGGACTTCCGGTCCCTGCTCCTGGGCGGGATCCGGTACGTGTCTGGCACCTGACGTGCCCCCTTGTCCGGATCGGCGAGCCGGAGGAGGGTGAGGTCCATGAGGCGGATGCGGATCGTGCTCCTGCTCAGCCTGCTGCTGGCCCCGCTGGTCGCAGGTCCGGCTCACGCCGGCGAGCCGGGCGACCGGCAGGTCCTGCTCGGCTACGCCCGCGACACCTGGCGGTCCATGGTCGCGTTGACCGACCCGGCCACCGGGCTGCCGGCCGACAACATGACCGGCCCGGTCACCGCCCCGGTCCGCTCCGGCTACACCTCGCCCACCAACATCGGCGGCTACCTGTGGTCGACCGTGGTGGCCCGGGACACCGGCCTGATCAGCGCGGCCGAGGCCCACCGGCGACTGGCCCGGACGCTGCGGACACTGTCCACACTGGACCGGCACGGGCCTAGCGGGATGTTCTACAACTGGTATTCGCCCAGCACCGGGGCCAAGCTCACGGTCTGGCCGGTGGACGGCAGCGTGGTGCACCCCTTCCTGTCCACTGTGGACAACGGCTGGCTCGCCACCGCGCTGATGGTGGTGGCCCGGGCCGATCCCGGCCTCGAGAGCCAGGCCGACGCGCTGCTGCGGCCGATGGACTTCGGCTTCTTCTACAACCCGGCGCCGGCCCGCGAGGGCGTCGACGCCGGCGTCAACCGGGGCGGGTTCTGGGACGCCGACCCGGGCGGCTGCACGGTGGTGGACAACTACCGGCACCGCGGCCCGGACGTCTGGTACACCTGCAACTCCTATGACACCGCGGTCACCGAGGCCCGGATCGCGCTCTACGTCGGCATCGCCCGCGGCCAGATCCCGGCCAAGGCCTACTTCGCCACCTGGCGCACCTTCCCCGCCACCTGCGACTGGTCCTGGCAGGAGCAGCAGCCGGTCGGCGTCACCCGCACGTACCTGGGGATCCCGGTGTTCGAGGGGGCCTACCGCTACCGCGGGATGCAGCTGGTGCCGAGCTGGGGCGGCGACATGTTCGAGTCGCTGATGCCGGACCTGTTCGTGCCCGAGGCAGCCTGGGGCCCGCGCAGCTGGGCGGTCAACCACCCGCTGACCGTCCGGGCCCAGATCGAGCACGGTTTGGCCGAGGCCGGCTACGGCTACTGGGGTTTCTCGCCGTCCAGCGACCCGGCCGGCGGTTACCGCGAGTTCGGCGTGGACGCCATCGGCATGAACCCCGAGGGCTACTACTCCGACGAGGAGTCGACCAACGTCGACCGCGGCTTCGGTGACTGCCGCCCGGCTGGCAACCCCGATCCGGCGTACGGGGACGGGGTGGTGACCCCGCACGCGGTCTTCCTGTCCCTGCCGTACGCGCGGGACGCCGCCCTGCGCAACCTGGCCGCGCTCAGGGCGAGCTTCCCCGTCTACGGCGACGGCGGCTTCTACGACGCCGTCGCGGTCCGGTCCGGCACGGTCGCGCCGACGTACCTGGCCCTGGACCAGGCCATGGTGCTGGGCCAGCTCGGCAACGTGCTCACCGGCGACCTGCACCGCGCCTTCGCCTCGTACGGGGACAACGAGCGGCGGCTGCGGCCGGTGATCGCCCAGGAGGTCTTCTCGGCCCACCCGTGAGCGGGATGACCCCGTACACCGTGGCCGTGCCGGACGACGTGCTCGACGACCTGCGCTTCCGGCTGCTGCGGACGCGCTGGCCGGCCGAGGTCCCCGACCTCTTCGCCACCGACCTCCGCGACTTCCTGGCCGGGCTGTAGGGATATCCCCGTCGCCGCGGGCCGGTCCGGCGCCGAAGACTCGGACGGACGGAAGACCGGACCACGGGGAGGAACCATGACGACCGGGATCGCGCTCAGCGGAGGCGGCACCAAGGGAGATTTCCAGGTGGGCGCGCTGCGCCTGCTCTACGACCGGGGCGTCCGCCCCGACCTCATCTGCGGCGTCTCGGTGGGCGCCATCAACGCGGTCAAGCTGGCCGAGGGCGAGAACCCGGCCAACCCGCGCCAGGGCCTGGCCGGGCTGGTCGAGCTGTGGTCCTCGCTGCAACGCGACAGCGACATGTACGTCGAGGCGGACTGGCTGTCCGATCCGCGGATGTCACCGGCGATCCGGGACTTCCTCACCGGCCGCAGCGGGCGGCTGGCGATCCAGGCGCCGGCCACGCCGGGACCGGAGCTCGGTGACGTGATCGGCCCGCTCGTCGGCCTGGTCGAGGGACTGGTCTTCCTCGGCGGTGACGGCCGGGCCGTGCTGGAGTCGCTGGGGGTCATCCAGCAGCGGGCCCGCAACCTGTTCGAGCTGAGCCCGATCCAGGCCCGGCTGACCAGCCGGCTCGACCCGGCGCTGGTGGCCCGGTGGGCGGCCGGCGGCGGCCGGCTGCGCCTGGGCACGGTGGCCCTGGAGAGCGGGCGGCTGCGGTACGTCACCGAGACCGGCGCGGTCGTGGAGACCGACGGCACCCCGGTCCCGGACACCGGCTCGCCGGCCGCCGCCTGCCGTCCCCTGGTGGCCGCGCTCGAGGCCGCCCGCACGAGCCTGGCCGGGCAGCAGGCCGAGCTGCGGGACGCGCCGCCCGGTCAGAAGCCCGCGCTGCGCGCGCAGCTGGAGGAGGCCCGGCGCGAGGTCCAGGCGGCCGCCGCCCGGCTGGCCGCGTGCCAGGCCACCGGGCCGCAGCGGCCGCTGGTGGTCCCGCTGGCCGCGGGCGCCCTGGCCTCCGCCTCGATCCCGGGCATCTTCCGGCCGGTCGAGCTCGGCGGGGAGACCTACGTCGACGGCGGCGTCCGCGAGGTGCTGCCGCTGCAGGCCGCGGTGGACCTCGGCGCCGACACCGTGTACGCCATCGACGCGTCCCGCCCCGACCTGCTGCCGGCGCCGGTGAGCTATGCCTCGGCCGGCGTGCTCGACCTGGTGTCCCGGGCGCTGGTGGACATCGCGATCCACGAGATCGCGGTCGGCGACCACGCCGTCCGGCTCCGGCCGGGCCAGCCGGCGCCGCGGGTGTTCGACATCCACCCGGACGTCGACCTGCACGGGATCACCACGGTCGACCCCGGGCTGATCCGGATCGCCATGGACTACGGCTACCAGCGCGCGGCCGACGTGCTCGACGGCGCCGACCCGGCCGGGCGCCGCTACCGGATCGCCACCGACATCGCCGAGCGCCGGCTGGACACCTGGGCGCTGGAGAACGCGGCCGCGGGCCAGCCGGACCCGCGGGTGCCCGGGCAGTCGCCGCGGCCGGCCGACCCGTCGCTGCGGCCGCGGATCGAGGCCGGCAAGCAGGCGCTGGCCGCGCTGCTGGCCGAGCGGCGGTCGCTCGGCGGCCCCGACCCGGCCGGCATCGAGACGTTCTCCGGCCGGCCCGAGCTGCACCCGTGGCTCGGCCCGGTCAACGACGCCCGGGTCGTCGCGGTCACGCCGCCGGCGGACGACGCCGCCCCGGGCGCCCGGGTCCCGGCCAGCGTGACCATGCGCAACACCGGGACGACGACCTGGACCGCGGCCGAGGCGTACGCGCTGGGGTCCCAGCAGCCGCAGGACAACCTCGTGTGGGGCACCGGCCGGGTCGGGCTGCCCGGCCCGGTGCCCCCCGGCACCGAGGTGACCTTCGCGTTCCCGGTGACGGTCCCGGCGCCCCCGGAGGCGCTGTTCGCCTGGCAGATGGTGCAGGACGGCGTCGAGTGGTTCGGCGCGCCGACCGCACCGGTCGCCGTCCGGATCGCGGAGCCGTCCCGGTGCGCGGCCATCCGGCAGACCGTGGCCGCGAACACGGAGGACATCCGCACCCTGCGCAACGCCCGCGGTCAGCTCGACCCCCGCGATCCCCTGGACCGGGAGGAGATCCGGCTGATGGGCAAGCAGATCACGGACCTCGAGGCCGAGGTCCAGCGGCTGCGGGCGGAGGCGGGCGGGCTGGGCTGCACCGCGATCCCCTAGGCCGGGGCACCGCTCCGACCGGCCAGCCGGGCCGCGAGCTCGGTCCGGGACCGGACGCCGAGCTTGCGGTAGACCCGGGTCAGGTGCATCTCCACGGTCTTCGGGCTCAGGAACAGCGTCGCGGAGACCTCGCGGTTGGTCGCGCCGTCGGCGACGGACATCGCCACGGCCAGCTCCTGGACGGTCAGCCCCTCGACCCCGGCCCGGTCCGGGGCGGGGGCGCTGCCGCCCGCGGCGGCCAGCTCCGCGACGGCCCGGCGGCGCCACACCTCGGTGCCGATCTCCGCGAACAGCGCCGCGGCCCGGGCCAGCTCGGGCCGGGAGTCGACCCGGCGGCCGCAGCGGCGCAGCCGCTCCCCGTACGCCAGGCGAGTGCGGGCCTCCTGCCACACCGAGCCGGTCCCCGCGTACCCGGTCAGGGCGCGGCCGAAGGCGATGTCGAGATCGTCCCGGCCCAGCAGGCCGCGACAGCGCCAGGCGTCCGCGGTCATCGCCGGGAAGCCGGCGGGCACCGCGCCGGCCAGCCGCTCGGCCAGCCCGTCCGGCACCGGGCGGCCGGCCCGGACGCAGGCCTCGACCAGGTCGACCATGGTCGGTCGCCCGGTCACCAGCCGGCCCGGCTCCCCGGCCGTGTTCGCCCGCTGCAGGTGCGCCAGCGCGGCGTCGGTGTCGCCCGCGGCCAATGCGGCCAGCCCCAGTGCGTCGTCGATGTCGTGCGGCTGGCGCAGGTCGACCTCGGTCCGCCGCGCTCGCACCTCACCGGCCCAGCGGTCGCAGCCGGCCCGGTCGCCGGCGACGGCCGCGCACAACGCCAGGGCGCCCGCGGTGAGCAGCTGCCACAACCGGTTGCCGGTCTCCCGGGCCAGGTCCTGCCCGGCCGCCGCGTGCAGCCGGGCCCGAGCCAGGTCGCCCCGCCACAACCGGGCGTACGCGCAGGCGTAGTGGACGCCGGGCAGCAGCCCGGAGGCGCCCCGGGCACGCAGCTCCGCGGCCACTGCCTCGGCCGTCCACACGGCCTCGGCGTGCCGCCCGGCCCAGGTCAGCGCGATGGTCAGCGGGATGACGTACTCGACCACGGCCGCCGGGACGGTGCCCGCGGCGGCCAGCTCGTCGGCGGTCGCCAGCAGCGGGCCGGCGGCGGCCGGGTCGCCCAGGTGCAGACCGGCCAGCCCCGTGCTCACGTCCGCGGCCAGCAGCACGGCCGGATCGGCGGACGACGCACGGGCCCGGTCGGCCGCGGCCAGCGACTCCGGCAGCCGGTCGCCCAGGAACGCCGCGAAGGCGGCATCGGACAGGATCGCCCCGGCCAGTCCCGGGTCCACCGGTGCCAGGACGTCGGCCGCGGCCAGCAGCAGCGCCTCGGCCCGGCGCGGCCGGCCGGCGTAGATGTGCCGGACGCCGAGCGCGTGGTCTATGCGGGCCCGGTCGGCCGGGTCGGCGGTCTGCGCGCGGGCCAGCGCCAGCAGGCGCTGCGACCAGTCGTCGTAGCCGGCCAGCACGGCCGCGTCGGCGGCGTCCTGGTAGCGGCGGCTCCGCAGACCGGCTGAGGCGGTCAGCATCGCCGACCGCTCGTACGCGCCGGCGGCCGCCGCGTAGCCGCCGGCCGCGTCCCGGTCCGCGGCCACCGCGGCCAGCGCGCCGGCGACCACGGCGTCCGGGCCGTCGGCGGCCTCGGCCAGGTGCCAGGCCCGCCGGGCCGGGTCGCCACCGGGACCGTCGTGGGCCGCGGCCAGCGCCCGGTGCAGCCCACGTCGGCGGGACGGCGGCACCCGCCCGACCACGGCCGCCGCGAGCAGCGCATGGGCGGTCCGGACCCGGCCCGAGGCCAGCTCCAGCAGGCCGGCGTCCTCGAGCGCGGCGGCGTCGGTGGCGGTGGCACCCGCGGTGAGCACCCGGTCCGGGTCCTCGCCGGCGGCCAGCGCGTACAGGGCCAGCGTCGTCACCAGGCCGGACGGCAGCGCGTCCAGCCGGGGCCCGTACGCCTGCTCGGCGACCGAGGCCAGCGGCAGCCGGTGCGGCAGGGGCTCGGTGCCGCGCAGCTGCGCGGCCGGCAGCCCGCGGGCCAGCTCGGTCAGCGCGAGCGGGTTGCCACCGGTGGCCTCCGCCAGCCGGGCCGCGGTGCCGGCCGGCGGATCGATGCCGCGCACCGCGGCGACCAGCGCGGCCACCGACCCGGGGTCGAGCGCGGGCACCGGGCAGACCGGCAGCGGCGGGAGCTCCGCCGGCGCCTGCTCGCGGGCCGCGAACAGCAGCAGGACCGGGTCGGCGTCGAGCCGCCGGGCCGCGAAGGAGAGCGCGTCCCGGCTCTCCGCGTCCAGCCAGTGCGCGTCGTCGACCAGCACGAGCAGCGGCCGGCGCTCGGCCGCCGCCGCCAGCAGGCACAGCAGCGCGACCTGGACGGCCAGCCGGTCGGGCGGCGACCCGGGCGGCCCGAGCCCGCAGACCTGCCGGAGCAGCCCGGCCTGGCCCGGCGGCAGCCGGCGCAGCTCCGCCGGCAGCGCGCGCAGCACCTGCAGGAGCCCGGCCCAGCCCAGCGTCCGGTCCGGCCGGGCGCCGGTCACCGCGACAACCTGGAAGCCCGTCGCCCGGCCGCGGGCCCACTCCAGCAGCGCGGTCTTGCCCATCCCGGGCGCGCCGACGAGCAGCAGGGCCGCGGCCCGGCCTGCCGCCGCCTGCGCCATCGCGGCGGCGATGCGCGCCGTCTGCCCACTGCGACCGATCAGCACAGCCGCCCCCTGGAACCCCGGGGATCTCCCGCCGCCGCCGCGGCACGGTAGTCAGCGGTGCAGAAACGATACCGAGCAGGCACTCGCCGGACCAGGACCATCCGGACCGGGTCCCGGGGGAGGACGACGGTGATCCGGCGTCCCGCCCGGCCGCGGGCGGGACGCCGGGACGCGTCAGCGGGTGTGGTGGACCGGGGCCAGGGCGTGCACGGGAGTGGGGATGCCCTCGTAGCGGGCCTTGAGCTGGAGGGCGAGATAGAGCGAGTAGTGGCGGGACTGGTGCAGGTTGCCGCCGTGGAACCACAGCGCCGGCAGCTGGGTCGGCTTCCACATGTTGCGCTCCTCGCCCTCCCACGGGCCCGGGTCCTTGGGGGTGTCCGAGCCCAGGCCCCAGACCTTGCCGACCCGGTCGGCCGCCTCCGCTGAGATGAGGTCGGCGACCCAGCCGTTCATCGACCCGTAGCCGGTGGCGTAGACGACCAGGTCGGCCGGCAGGTCGGTGCCGTCGGCCAGCACCACCGCGTGCTCGGTGAGGTGGTCGACCTGGCCCTTGGCCAGCGTCACCTCGCCACTGGCGACCAGGTCGGCCGCACCGACGTCGATGTAGTAGCCGGAGCCGCGCCGCAGGTACTTCATGAACAGGCCCGACCCGTCCGGACCCCAGTCGTGGTCGAAGCCGGCCTTCTCCAGCCGCTCGTAGAAGTCGGCGTCCCGCTCCCGCATCTGGTCGTACAGCGGGATCTGGAACTCGTGCATGATCCGGTACGGCAGCGAGGCGAAGATCATGTCCGCCTTCTCGGTGGTGACGCCGGCGGCGACGGCCTCCTCCGAGTAGAGCGCGCCCAGGCCGATGTCCATGAGGGTGTCCGAGCGGACGATGTGCGTGGACGAGCGCTGCACCATCGTCACGTCCGCGCCGACCTCCCACAGCGCCCCGCAGATGTCGAAGGCGGAGTTGTTGGAGCCGATCACCACGCACTTCTTGCCCGCGTACGCGTCCGGACCGGGGTGCGCGGAGGAGTGGTGCTGGTCGCCGCGGAAGACGTCCATGCCGGGGTAGTCGGGCATGTTGGGCTTGCCGGACATGCCGGTGGCCAGCACCAGCTGCTTCGGCCGGAGCACCAGCGGCTGGCCCTCCCGCTCGACCGTGACCGTCCACTCGCCGGTGGCCTCGTCGTACTGGGCCGACTTGGCCTCGGTGCTGGACCAGTAGTTGAGCTCCATGACTTTCGCGTACGACTCGAGCCAGTCGGCGATCTTGTCCTTGGGCGCGAAGACCGGCCAGTTCTCCGGGAACTTGAGGTAGGGCAGGTGGTCGTACCAGACCGGGTCGTGCAGGCAGAGGCTCTTGTAGCGGCTGCGCCACTGGTCACCGGGCCGGGCCCGCTTGTCCACCACGATCGTCGGCACCCCGAGCTGGCGCAGCCGGGCCCCGAGCGCGATGCCGCCCTGCCCGCCACCGACGATCAGCACGTACGGCTGGGTGGTGTGGCCGAGCTCGGCCGCCTCCCGCTCACGCTGCTCCAGCCAGGTCCGCCGGGACCGGTTGGCGCCGTGCTCGGCCCCCTTCGGCCGCCGGTCGTACGCCGGCTCCTCGTGACCCTTGAGCTCGTACAGGGTGGTGAGCAGGGTCCAGGCCTTGCCGTCGCGCAGCCGCAGGTGGCCCCGGCCGCTGCCGACCGCGGTCTCGAACGCGATCCAGGCCTCGGTGACGCCGTCGGCCTCGATCGGCTCCTCGGTGGTGTGCCAGCCGGTCGGCTTCGTGCTCTCCAGCGTGCCGTCCAGCAGCTCCCGTACCCCGGCCGGCCCCTCCACCGTGGTGATGTTCCAGCTGAACGCGATCAGGTCCCGCCAGAAGCTCTGCTCCCCGAACATCCCGGCCGCCCGCTCGGCGTCCCCCGCTTCCAACGCCTCCCCGAACCCGGCGAGCCAGGCGTCGACCTGACTGCCGGCTCCCGTCCTGGAACGCTCGATGGTCTCCGTCATCGAATACCTCCCGGGGGCCGGCGGTGTCCCTCCGAGGCAAACACTCCGACCAACCACTTGTCCACAGCCGCTTCCGAGCCGGCCGGGATGATCGTGCGGCAAGTACGATACGGCCATGACAGGTATGCTGGCATATGTGAAGCGGACGACGGTGATGCTGACCGACGAGGTCGACGCGCGGGTACGGCAGGAGGCCGAGCGACGCGGGATCACCGTGTCGGAATGGACCCGGGAGGCCATCGAAGCCCACCTGCCCCCGACCGGCGGGCATCGGCTCTCCGGGGCCGGGATGTTCCACAGCGGCCGCGACGACATCTCGGAGCGGATCGACGAGCTGCTGGCCGAGGGCCTCGGTCGGTGACGCTGATCGTCGACGCCGGCCCGCTCTACGCCTACTACGACGCCGACGACAAGCACCATGCGGCCTGCGTCGCCCTGTTGGACAGCGATCCCGGACCGCTGATCGTGCCGACCCTCGTCGTCACCGAGGTGGCCTACCTCATCGGCCGGCGAGCCGGCTGGAAAGCCGAGGTCACGCTGCTCGGCGACATCGCCCGTGGCGGTGTCGTCGTCGAGCCGGTCCGCCCGCCGGACTGGCTGCGGATGGCCGAGCTGGTGGCCCGCTACCGGGACTTCCCGCTGGGCACCGTGGACGCGTCGGTGGTGGCCTGTGCCGAGCGGCTCCGGGCCGGCCGGATCGCCACGGTCGACCGGCGCCATTTCGGCGCGATCCGGCCGAACCACCTCCCGCAGTTCGACCTGCTGCCGGCCTGACCACCCGCTCCGGCCCTTGCCGCGCGGGGGCGGAGCGGGACCGCAGATGGCGGACCTGGTCCTGGGCCGGCCGGCGCCGGCCTTCGGTGCCGCCGTGCTCGCCGCCGTCGTGGTCCTGGCCGCGGTGGGAGCGCCCCGGCCGGCCCCGAGGGCCGCACCGGCCCCTCTGGTGCGGCCGACCTGACCCGGCCGAGCCGGCAACGGCCGGGGCCC
>DATDKW010000229.1:0-12980 GCA_036519715.1 Mycobacteriales bacterium | reverse complement strand
CCGAGCCATTCGTTCTTCGTTGCCCACCACAGCCGGCTCGTGGCGCCGTCGTCGCGGATGATGTCGATCCGGTTGTCGCCGACGGCGTACCGGACCGTGTGCCGTACGGGATTCTCTTGGTGCTGGCCGTCGAGACGGGCGGCGATCCGGTGGTCGAAGGCCAGGACGTTCCAGGCGAACCGCCCGGCCGGACGGAGTGAAGCGGCGACGCGCTCGAAGGTGCGGCGGCGGTCGGCCCAGGTCGGCAGGTGCAGCAGGGCGCGGGCCGGGCAGTAGACGAGCGCGGCGGGTTCGGTGAGGGTGAGGTCGCGCATGTCGCCCTCGCGCAGGTCGAGTTCCACGCCGGCCTCGGCCGCGCGGATGCGGGCTTGGTCGAGCATCGCCGGCGAGGAGTCGATCCCGATGATGCGTCGGCCGGTCGCCTGCGCGACCGGGATGGCGACTCGTCCGTTCCCGACCGCGAGCTCGACGAGCGGCCCGTCCGCGTCGCGGGCGAGCTCGACGTAGAAGGCGACGTCGGCGGTCATGTGCGCCGACCATCTCTCGTAATCGTCCGCGAACGCCTCGTCCCAGCTCATGGTTCAGACTCGCAGCCACTGCACGTCGACACCACCGAAAACATCCGGATCTGCCGCGGATGGTGCGCCGTCGTTCGTGGCCGGCAGCGCGGGTGGGTCAGGCAGCTCGGCCCGGACAGTGCCGTCGCGCGAACCCGGCGCCCTCCACCACCGGACGCGGAGCTGGTATTGAGTAGGGGTGCCCTCGCAACTGGTCCCGCCGGCGGTCGAGTTCCGGACGTCCTTCCTGGACGCGATGGCGGAGTTCCGCGCCGAGGGCCGCGGTGGCAGCGAGGACGACAGCGTCATCGGAGAGGAGCTCCGCGACCTGGCGCATGCCTGGTCGACGCCGGAGGGGTTCGCCGGCTACGTCAGGGAGCTGCGGGGACAGGCGGCTGAGGACTGGCCGCGTCGTGCCGGGTACGTGCCCTGCACGACGCTGTGGTGGGTGGACAGCGGCGAGTACGTGGGGCGGCTGGCGATCCGGCACCGACTGACTGACCGGCTCCGACGGGCGGGCGGTCATATCGGCTACGACGTGCGCGCGTCAGCACGCCGCAGAGGACACGGCACGGCCATGCTCCGCGCCGCCGTGCCGGTGGTGCACGCGCTGGGCATCGATCCTGCGCTGCTCACCGTCGACCGTACCAACATTGCCTCCCGCACCGTCATCGAACGGGTCGGTGGCATCCTCGACGACGGCGACACCACCAAGCTCCGCTACTGGCTGCCGACCAGCCCGGTCACCCCAGGTCCCTAGGACCGGTCACGCATTCACGGTGACCCCGATGTCCGCGAGGACACCGGGGTGCTCCGCGGATCCCCGTGGCAGGCGACCGGCCGATCCTCGCGGATCCCGCGTCGACCGGACCATCCGCTCCTGCCGCGCTGCGGGCGACGTGACCGGGCCGGTTGAAGGGGTGGTCAGCGGTTATGTAAGCGGCCGTGGGCTCTGCAGAGGGAGCGGTGCAGCGGGCGCGGACGAGCGGCGTCCTGCGGGGTGTCGCGCGCGGTGGACTGTTGGCTCGGGCGGGGTTCTACGTGCTCTTGGCATACTTGGCTGCGGCGGTCGCTGGAGGCTGGAGCGCGGGCGGTCGGCAGGCGAACGCGAACGGCGCGCTGCAGGTGGTGGCCGGCAGCGGGCTGGGGCGGCTGGCGTTGGTCGGGGCGGCGGCCGGGTTCCTGGCTTTCGCCGCGGTCCGGGCCGCTGGAGCGATCGGTGACCGCCGACCCAGCGGGCTGCGGCGGCTGACGACGCTCGGGCAAGCGGCCTTCTACCTCGTGATGGCGGCAGGGACGGCCGCTTTCCTGTTCGGCAATCGGCAGACCGGGTCCGAGCAGCAGCAGGAGGACCGGACGGCCGCTGTGCTGGCCGCACCGGCCGGTCGATGGTTGGTAGCCGGAATCGGCCTGGCCGTTCTCGTTGTCTGCGGGTGGCAGGTACGCCTGGCGTTCTCCGGAGGGTTCGCCGACAGCCTCCGGACCGAGGCGCTGGAACGCCGCGCCCGGCGAGCGGTCCGGTGGCTCGGCGGGATGGCTATCGCCGGGCGGGCCCTCGCCGTCGCGCCGGTCGGCGTCTTCCTCGTCCTCGCTGCGGTACGTGCCGACCCACGGCAGAGCAAGGGACTGGACGCGTACCTGGCCGAGCTGACCCGTCCCCCGCTCGGCCGGGGCATCGTCTGGTGTGTCGCAGCGGGGTTCCTCGCCTTCGCCGCCTACACCGTCGTGGAAGCCCGGTACCGAGCCGTCGACGCCGGCGACTGAACTCCGGTTCCTGACCTCGTCACTGTCCCTCCTCGCGATCGGGCCCGCGGGCGGCGGAGACGGCCCGGGTCCGGGATCAGGGTGTGCTGGTGCCCATCGTGGCGTACCGGGCGGGGAGGAGCTGCGGGTCCTCTGCGGGCAGCGGCGGACCCTGGCCGCCGTCGAGGCAGGCCGCCCGTCGGTGCCGATGTACCTGGTGGACGTGCCGCACGAGGGCAAGTTTGAGGGCAAGAGCACGTCCGAGGCGGTATGTGCGCGGACCCCAGCGGCCGCCGATGCTCGCACATGCCGATGAGATCCTCGGTCGTAACATCCGCATCTGTCGCCGATGGTGTCCCGGCGCCGGCCGCGTGAGGGACTTCATCTTCCGCGGAACATCGACGTCGTGTCATCCGCATCTGGCTCACGCGGCCTTGTCCCTTGCTCCGAGGGACAGGCTCTAGCCGACGAAGATGTCTTCTGGCAGGAATGCTGAGACGAGGACGTTCGGGACGTCGACGAGCGCGCTGATCTTGAGGTCGACGGCGACGCTGCAGATGGCGTAGCTCTGTTGCCGGCTCCAGCCTCGCTCGGTGAGGTGCTCGATCATGTTGAGCAGTGCGTTGCGTGCCGCCAGGGTGGCATCCTCGGCGCGGTTTTCGCCGTCCTTGGTCACCGAGATGCCGGTCGTCGCGTAGAACCTCCGCGGGGCGGCGAACTCCGGCGGCAGGTAGTAGTCCTCGCGGGTGAACCGCAGGTCCCGGATGCCCTTCAGCGCCGCCTCTTCCTTGTGCAGGGCGAAGCGCACGCGCAAGGTGGCGCGCATCTCGATTGCGGTGCCGCAGGTCTCGCAGTCGCCCTGCGCGAAGTGCGCGTCGCCGGCGGAGAACAGGGCGCCGGGGGTGTCGACGGGGATGAGGAGCCGGGCGCCCTTCCCGAGCTGTTTGATGTCGACGTTGCCGGCCTGTTCGCGCGGCGGGATCGTGCGGAGCGCCTCCGCCGCGATGCGCGGGTCGGCGGGCACGGCGGAGGCCGCCGACGGGGGAAGCACGAAGCCCCCGCGCTCCAGCAGCGCCTGCTCGCGCCTGGCGGTCTCAACGAGCAGGCTGTGTCCCGGGCTCAGGCCGATCGTGCCCATGAACGGCGAGCCGGGGATCCGGACCCCTGGCAGGTCGGGAGAGGTCGCCCAGCCGTCGGCGATGTCCCAGCTGACCTTGAAGGGGTCGGGGAACACGTCGCGGAGGAAGCCGAATCCGGGCACCTGCACGGTGAAGCCGTAGCGGTCGGGTTCGACGTCGAGGATCTCGACCTCGAGCAGGTCGCCGGGCTCGGCACCTTCGACGTACACCGGACCGGTCAGCGGGTGCACGACGTCCAGGTTCGGCGCCGCGACGGTCTGCAAGGTGGCGTCCGGACCCATCTGCCCGTCGAACGCGTCCCGCGTCTCCAGTACGACCTCGTCCCCCGGCTCGCAGCGCAGCACCGCAGGGATGTCGGGATGCCACCGGTTATGACCGGTGTTCGGCTCTTCCAGCAACGTCTTGCTCTGGTCGATCCGAATCTCATGGGTGGCCACGCTGCCTCCCTCGGCCGATCTTCTCATCCTCACACCGGCCGGCGCCCAGTGGTAGACCGCAGTCCCCCAGAACGACCCCGGGCAACGCCGACACAGAACATCCGCTTCTGCCGCGTGTCGAGCACGCTATCCCGTGCTCATGCCGCCGTCACGTAACGAATCGCGGATCGGTGTAGCCCATGCGTGTCATCCTCTCGGCAGAGAAGACGATCATGATCTCGTCGCCTGGGATGAACACTGCCTCCATCGACGGAGGCTGCGGGATCGCGGCCGCGAACCAGACCGAGCCGGCGTCGAAGTCGAGACGGAAGGCCGTGGGCACCTCGATGGCACGCGCTGGCGCGACGACCTCGCCGTTCGGCAGGGTGGCTGGCCCGAGTTCGAGCCGGTCCCACCACGTCGTCGCATGGAGCACTGGGGTGTCCAGGAAGGCGGTCCAGCGAGACTTGCCATCCGGGCCGATCCGTGCCGGCCCATCTTCTCGAAGGACAAGGTGTCGTTCGATGGGATCGGCGAAGACCTCGACGCCATAGGGGTGAAAGGTGTTCGTCCAGGTTACGGTCTTGGGTCCCGCGTCCGTCACCAGTTGCACACCCATTACGGCGTGGTGCCAGTCGCCGTAATCCCATCGAGCGGGTTCGGGACCAAGGTCGTAGACGTCCCAGTAGTCCACGGCCCGGATGCGAAGCCCCTCGAGCGCGCGCACCTTCCCCTCAAACGTGGCCCGCGCGCCGGCATGGTCAATCGTCATGGAGCCAGCTTCCCCAAGCCGCGGGCTACCGCGGTACAGACGCCCTCTTCTGCCGCAGGGCGTCCTGTGCATGTCCGGACCGCCGAAGACCACCAGCTCGCAATCCCCGGGCTGTGAAGCCCACGGCAGAGCGGCACCACGTACCTGGCGAGGTTCAAGTCGACCTCGCGGACACATGCTGAGTCCGACCTGCGGGCGTACCTGGGCTGGTGCGCCGGCCGCGGATTGGACCCCCTGGCCGCGTCGCGTCCGCAGTTCGAACTGTACGTGCGGTGGATGCAGGAGGCCCGCCGGCTCAAGCCGTCCACTACGTCCCGACGGATGTCCATCGTCGCCGGGTTCTATCGCACCGCGGTCATCGACTGTCTGTTGGAGCATTCACCGGCCGACCACATCCGCCGGCCCACCGTGCCGGCCGAGTCCCCGACACTCGGACTGACCCACCTGCACCTGGAAGCGCTGCTGACCGCCGCCCGGCACTCACCCAACCAGTACGACTTCGCCCTCGTCTGCCTCCTCGGGCTCCTCGGCCTGCGGATCTTCGAAGCCAAGGGAACCAACATCACCGACCTCGGCGAAGAACACGGCCACCGTGTCCTCCGAGTCCTCGGCAAAGGCGGCAAGACCATCCTCACCCCGCTACCACCAGCCGTCAGCCGCTCCCTCGACCACGCCACCGGCGACCGCACCACCGGCTCGATCCTCCTCAACACCCGCGGCGCCCGGATGGACCGGCACGCCGCCACCCGCCGCCTCCGCGCTCTCGCCGCAGCCTCCCCGATGCGACTGCCCCACCTGCACCCGCACATGCTGCGCCACACCTACGTCACCACCATGCTCGACGCCGGCGTCGACCTCCGCGACGTCCAAATCGCCGCCCGTCACGCCGACCCGAGAACCACCATGCGCTACGACCGAGCCCGCAACCACCTCGACCGGCACCCCAACTACATCCTCGCCGCCTACAGGGCCTCCGGCACCTGACCGAGCCCCCGCTGCACCCTTCGTTCGTCACGCGACTCTGCCGATGAGCGGGTCGACCGCCATCGCGCCAGACTGCCCCAGATCCTGCGCGACTGCCGCGGCCGCGGCCGCGGCGTCTACTGGGTCACCGCCGGGGTCGCCCACCTCGGCAACCGCGGAGCGGCCTGGTGTCGATTTGGTGCTGCTATGCCCCGCCAGCAGGACTACTATACCTATTCTTGACCAGTGAGGTGGTCGTCGCGGCCCGGCACGGTCAGAACGGAGGTCGTTATGAGTTCTGCCTCCGAGTCCGGCGTCGACATACGTCCTTTCCAGGTCGAGATTCCCGAAGAGGAGCTCGCTGAGCTGCAACGCCGGATCAGGGCGACGCGCTGGCCTTCTAAGGAGCTGGTTGGGGACCGCTCCCAGGGTGTGCAGTTGGCGACGCTGCAGGAGCTCGCCCGCTACTGGACGACCGAGTACGACTGGCGCCGGTGCGAGGCGAGGCTGAACGCGCTGCCGCAGTTCACGACCCAGATCGACGGGGTGGGCATTCACTTCATCCACGTAACGTCGCCGCACGAGAACGCGTTGCCGCTGATCATGACGCACGGCTGGCCGGGCTCGGTGATCGAGCTGCTCGAGACGGTCGGCCCGCTCACCGACCCGACCGCGCACGGCGCAGACGCCGAGGACGCGTTCCACCTGGTGCTACCGTCCCTGCCCGGCTACGGCTTCTCCGGCGAGCCGACCGAGGTCGGCTGGGACCTCGGCCGCACCGCGCGCGCCTGGGCGGAGCTGATGCACCGCCTCGGCTATCCCCGCTATGTCGCCCAGGGGGGCGACCTGGGCGCCATCGTTACCGATGTGATGGGCCGCCAGGCGCCCGAGGGGCTGCTCGGCATCCACATGACCTTGCTCGTGACGACGCTGGGCGCCGCTGCCCCGCCGCCGGGGGACACGGAGGAGCAACGCGCGGCGCTCGACGCGATCAAGACGTTCACGACGAGCGGCTTCGGCTACTTCCTGGAGCAGAGCACGCGGCCGCAGACGATCGGCTACGCCGTGCTGGATTCACCGGTCGCCCTGGCGGCCTGGTTGCTCGACCACGACACCGACAGCTACTACAAGATCTCGCGTGCCTTTCTCGACGATGAGCCGTCGGGCAACCTCACCCGCAACAACATCCTTGACAACATCACGCTGTACTGGCTGACGGGGACCGGGGCTTCGGCGGCCCGGTGGTACTGGGAGCTCGGAAGAGCCCAGGCTCTCGCGGCCGGCCAGGCGCCGCCGGAGGTCTCGCTGCCGGTCGGCTTCACCACCTTCCCCGGCGAGATCTTCCAGGCTCCGCGCAGCTGGGTCGAAGCCAGCTACCCCAACCTCACCTACTTCAACAAGGCCACCAAGGGCGGTCACTTCGCCGCGTGGGAGGAGCCCGAGCTCTTCGCCGCCGAGATGCGGGCTGCATTCAGCTCACTGCGCTAATGACAGGTCTTCTGGAAGGAGTCCGTCATGAGGAAGATGCTGGCCGCCGCGGCGACGCTGACAATCGTCGGCAGCGTGACCGCAGCGGCGACTGGTGCGGCGAGCGCGGCTACCCCGGCGTGCGGCCCACCCTGCATCTCGGTTTTCAGCAGTGAACTCGGCACCTACGCCCACCCCAACTTCGTCGAGGCCGTCCTCGGTGGGGGAGCAGCGAACGTCGGCCAGCCGGTAGGCCTGAAGCGGGCCAGCGGCACCGACCCGTCGGAAGACATCCTGCCGGGTGGGGCCACGCGCGGGGGCAAGGTGTCTGACTTCTACGCGGACGGGATGGTGTCCGCCGAGGTGAACAGTCACTACGGCAACCTGGACGCTGTGCAACAGAAGTATGCGCCGTTCGGGATTGAGACTGGTCTGTGCGTGGGCTTGGCGAGCGTCGCCTACCAGAACGAGGGGCTCACCTTGCAGCCGTGCGACGATCCCACGACGGTGTGGGTCATCTATCCCGCCCCGCCGGCCACGACGGGAGGGTACTTCCCCATCGTCAACGCCACGACCACCGACTTCAGGCGCCCGTTCGCGATGCATTTGCCGCGCAACGAAGTCGCGAGCGGCAAGCCGCTGCAGATGCAGGTCCGCCACCTGCAGTTCCGCGGCAGGGAGAAGACGCTGCCGGCGAGGCAGCTCTGGGGCGCTGTGTTCGGAGAACTGAACTAGCAAAGCCCCAGTCCAGGGGTGAGTGAGCGAGTGGCGCCGTCCCCCCGGGCGGCATCGTTCACCGAGCTGGCCCGAGAGGCCGAGTGGAGTCGGCCACCGACCTCTACCGGCGACAACGCCGTCCGCACCATCGGCTACCACTCCATCCCCTCGCCCGAAACGGGCGATCATGAAGTGTTGCGATGACCCATTGAGACCGCCCCGCACTGCGCGCGGGACGCGCGCTCATGCCGCGGAGCGGCTCATCCGCCCATGCCGCGGAGCGGACGTCGCGCGTGTCGTCTGTGTACGGGCTCGGCGAGGTGCCTTGATGAAGGAGGACGTCTCGTCGAGTCCGAGCCGTCAGTGGAGGGTGGGTCGGTAGATGAGCTCTTGGATGTGACCGTCGAGCGTCCGGTGCTCGAGCAGCTCCAGGTCGAAGTCGGCCGCACCGCCGAAGACGGGGTCGGTTCCGGTCTTGCCGGTGATGACGGGGAAGATCGTGACCTGCACGCGCTCGACGAGGCCGGCGGCCATCAGCGCCCAGTTCAACGACAGGCTGCCGTGCGAGCGCAGCGGCACGTCAGACTCCTCCTTGAGCCGGGCGACGACGTCGACGGCGTCACCGCTGGCGATTGTCGCGTCCGGCCAGTCGAGGGGTCCTTCCAGCGTCGAGGACACCACCGTTGCCGGCATGTTCCTCATCCGCGTGACCCATGAGTCGCGGACCTCGGAGTCCTCGGTGCTCTCCGCGAGCATCTGGACGAACTGCCGGAACGTGGTGGCGCCGAACACCATCCGCTGCTCGTGACTGAACGAAGCAAGGCGGTGGTCGAGCAGCTCGGGGCCCTGCTTGCCCCAGTAGCCGCCCCAGTCGCCGCCGGGGCCGTAGGAGCCGTAGCCGTCGAGGCTGGAGAAGACGTCGAAGGTGTAGAGAGCGGTCATGTCGTTCCCCTCAAGTGCCGGCGGCCTCCTCCGACCGCCTCTCACCTGTTCCACGAACGCCCCGCTCCGGAAACGACAAGCTGCGGCAGAAACTATTCCGGCAACCCACGCCTGTGTGGCCCCGCGCCTCTGCCGCTGCAGCCAGCCCCAGCAACAGACATCCGCTGACGAGGCTGGACTCCTGACTAGCCTCGCACCCGTGTCGAGCAAGTCGGAGCGACGAGCAGCGCGCTCGGTGGTCGCGGACTACCACCAAGCACAGCTGGGAGAACTTGTCGCCCGCGTGGGTGAGGCCGTCGATCGCTACCGTGCCGGCGAGCTTGACGCGTTCGACATTGATCAAGTTCTCTTCCACTACTCCCGGACGGCGAAAGAGCTGTGGAAGTTTTGCAACTCCCTCCAAGTGGAGGTTGCAGCGGCGCTGATCCGGGACCAGCCACCACGCGACTGGTGGGAACGCGGAGCTCCAAGAAGACGGTGATGACTGGCGGCTCCGCAGCTCCGACGCGCACTCATCTGCCGCTGGTCGCACGGCGCGAGCGGCGATCCACGGCGGGACTTGGACTGTTGGTGGTGACCCTGTCGGCCCTCCCATGGATGCCTCTGGTCGGTGGCTGAATTTGCGGTGTGAGCGGAGTACAAGGGTGTCGTGACCGAAACGCCTGACGTCACCGGTGGGTCGGCCGGGGCCGGCCGGGCGCTCCCGGACGACCTGCCGGAGCTGCCGGGGGTGACTCACGCGTTCGTCCCGCTTCAGACCGGCCTGCGGATGCACGTCGCGCAGGCCGGCGAGCCGCATGATCCGGCGGTCGTGCTCCTGCACGGCTTCCCGCAGCATTGGTGGGAGTGGCGCAAGGTCATCTCGCCGCTGGCCGAGCGCTACCGAGTGATCGCGCCCGACCTGCGCGGCGCCGGCTGGACCGACGCGCCGGCAGACGGGTACACCGCGGACCAGGTCCTCGCCGACGTGCTTGCGCTGCTCGACGCGCTCGGGCTCCGGCAGGTCGGGCTCGTCGCCCACGACTTCAGCGTGTTCGCCGGCTTCCGGCTGTGTTACGAGTACCCGGAGCGCGTCGCCGCCTTCCTGTGCCTCGGCCCGCACCCGTACCTGCGGGTCAAGCCGCACATGCTCGCCGGGATCCCGTCGCTGTGGTTCCAGCCAGTGGTCGCTGCACCGAGGTTGGGGCCGTGGGCGCTGCGCACCGACCGGCTCGCCCGCCATCTGCTCACCGGCTTCACTGCCACACCGGACTCGATGAGCGAGGAGGACGTGGCCGTCTTCACCCGCCGCCTGCACGCACCAGGGCACCCGGAGGCCGGCTCGGCGCTGTACCGCAACCTCATCCTCCCGGAGATGAGCCGTTTCCTGGCCTCACGCGCGTACCGCGGGCGCCGGCTCACCGTCCCGACCGTCTCGCTCGTGGGCGCCGCCGATGCCGGCGTCCGGCCGGGCATGCTCGACGTCCACGGCGACCAGGCGGACGACCTCGCCGGCCACCTCATCGACGGCGCCGGGCACTTCATCGCTGACGACCGTCCCGACGCCGTGGTCGCCCACGCGCTCGAGCTGCTCGCTGGCGTCCTATGACCGACTCGAACTGGGTGACACCCGCCCTGCATCGGTGCAGACACTAAACCAGCGCCCGTGAGGCTCCCCACAAGCGCTTCGGGCCGGTGCACGGCGGCGCGCTCATGCCGCCGAGTGGGCTGTGCCGGATGGTGGGCCGGGGGTCGTTCGGTGCGTGGTCGTGCGATGGAGTGTGCGGGCGGTTGAGGGCCGGTGCTTTCGTCTGGCGGTGCCTGGGGTCGCGGCTGCACCGGCCGGTGCCCGTGGGGTTGGGCGCCGGCCGGTGGGATCGGTGGTCAGGGGAGGTAGATCTCGGCGATACGGGTCAGCTGCCCGTCGAGCACGGTGAGCCGGAACAGCCCCTGCTCCAGATCCGGCATCGCGGCCAGCCGGGGCAGGGTGGTACCGACGTTCTCGGTGCTGGAGCCGGTCTGCGCGGCGGCGTGCACGTTCACCGTGATCGGTGCGCCGGCGGCGACCGGCAGTGTGCGCAGCCGGGTGCTGATGTTGCTGATGTAGTAGTCGTTCGGCGGCGGCACCTCGGCGCCGGCCGCGGCGGCCGCCCGCGCTGCCTCGGCGCCCGTGAGCAGGTCGACCACGTCGACCGTGACCCGACCGCCAGCGGCATCGACGTCGACGATCCGGGCCTCGTGACTGCCGTCGCCTAGGCTGTGGCCAGCCGATGCCCGCGCCGGCTTCGGCTCTGCCTTGCTCGGCTGCGGCACCGTCGCCCGCGTCGCCGCACCGGAGTCGGACCTCGTCGGCCCCGGTGCGCCGGGCGCACCGCTGACCGCGGCCGACCCGGCGGCCCCGGTCGGCGACGCCGGCTCAGCCCCCCGGTCAGAACCGCACGCCGCCAGCAGCACGGTCAGCAGCGCCGCCCCGGTCAGGCCGGCGAGGCGGGTCGAGATTTTCACTGTGTCCTCCATTCGATGTGGGTCTGACCCGTGCGGGCCGGACCCGGTACGGACCGGTCTGCTCCGGCCGTCTCGGAAGCTGCGATGCACTCCAGACTTCTCCGGTTGTGTGGGCGACTGTGCCGCCGCTCACACCACCCGGGCCCTACCTCGCGCCATCGATCGAGCACCGCGGTTCGGCGGCGCCGGAGGCGCGCTCGGGCAGCCGATGAGCGTGCGTCGGAGGAAATACCATGCGGCCGGGTCAGGCGCCGGCCCGCGTCAGGCGCTTGGGCTTCGCGGTGATCGCCGGGGCGAGCAGGCCGATGGCGCCGCGCAGGGTGCGCGGGAAACGCGGGATGCGGTCGTAGTCGATACCGCCCCAGGGCGGCTGCGGGTCGTAGTCGATGGCTCGTTGCACCCGGCGGGCGGTGGCCTCGTCGGTCAGCCGGGCGGCGAGGTGCAGGGCCATGTCGATGCCGGCCGATACCCCGGCGGACATGATCAGGTTGCCGTCCTCGACCCACCTGCGCTGGTGGTACGTGGCGCCCAGGTTCTCGAGGATCCCGGAGTAGAACCAGTTGGTCGTGGCGTCGCGCCCCTTCAGCAGCCCGACCGCGCCGAGGATCAGCGAGCCGGTGCAGACCGAGGTGACCAGCTCCGCCGAGGCGGCGGCGGAGCGTGCGTAGTCGCGGACCAGCGGGTCGCTCATCGCGCGGATGGTGGGCAGCGCGCCGCCGGGCACGAGCACGATCCCCGGGTGCGGGACCTCCTCGAACGTCCGGTCCGGGACCACCGCCACACCGACGTCGGTGGGCACCGGCTCACGGCGGGCCCACACGGTCACGGTTCGGAAGCCCGGCGCGAGCCGCTGCAACATGGTCAGCACCTGCAGAGGGCCGACGAGATCCAGCACGGTCAGCCCCGGATAGAGCACGAAGGCGATGTCCCGCTGGTCCCCTCCGCCGGGATCGGCGGCGGAGGCGCTGTCGGCGTCGCGCAGCGTCCGGGCAAGCTCGTCGTCGGTGAGGTCCGGCTCCACCCGGCCGAACGGCGGCTGCGGGTCGTACTCCGCGGACAGTTGGCCCAGCCGGGCAACGGACTTGCCGCGCAGACGGGCCAGCAAGGGCAGCGCCATGTCGATGCCGGCCGTGCCGGCGGCGGCCGTGTGCAGCCGGCCGTCGACCAGGCACCGCTCGGTGGCGGGGATCGCGCCCAGCTTCTCCAGCGGCTCGCGGAAGGCCCAGTGGATCGCCGCCCGCTTGCCCCGCAGCAGGTCGGCGGCGGCCAGCACGAGCGCCCCGTTGCCGGTGGAGCCGACGACCTGGGCCCCACGGACGGCCGAGCGGACGTAGGACAGCAGCGCCTCGTCCTCTGTCGCGGCCAGGGTGGCCGCGCCGCCGCCGGGCACCACCACCGCCCACGGGTTCGGCACCTCGGCGAACGTGGCGGCCGGCTGCAGCTGCAGCGGCGTGTCGGTGGCCAGCGGCTCGACGCGCTCGCCGACCACGACGGTGCGGTAGCGCGTACCCCCGATGCCGGGGGTCTTCAGCACGGTGAGCGGGCCGATCAGGTCCAGCGGTGTCACACCGGGGTAGACCGGGAACGCGAGGACCTTTTCCGTGCCGGGCATGGTGGTCTCCTTCCGATGCTCAACGGCTCACTTCCGAGCGTGTCGCGGGGGCAGCCTGCGCGTCGGGCCCACCTCGCGGCCTCGGCACCTCGCCCCTGTCCATCGCGGCGGCCGTGCGGGCCACGTCGGCAGCGACGTGGGCAGCGTCGTCGGCGACGAAGCCCAGCA
>DATDKW010000228.1:0-6362 GCA_036519715.1 Mycobacteriales bacterium | reverse complement strand
GTCGTCGGTGACCCGGTAGCGGCCGGAGGCCAGCGCCGCTTCCAGGGTCGCGGCCGGCACGTCCTCCACGAACGAGTCGCCGGCGGCCAGCCGCTTGGCCCGCGCCGTCGAGACCTCGACCCCGACCACGTCGTGGCCGGCGGCGACGGCCTTCATCGACAGCGGCAGGCCGACGTAGCCCTGGCCCAGGACGACCACCCGCCGGGTGCGCATGGCCGCCGTCATGACGCCCGCCCGGCGACCAGCGAGATGTCGGTGACGGTCGCGGTCCGCACGTCGGCCTCGCGGCGCTTCCGGACCCAGTCCAGCTCGGTCCGCAGCCCGTCCCGCAGGGTCACCGCCGGGGTCCAGCCCAGGCTGGTGCGGGCCCTGGTGGTGTCGCCGGCGGTCCGACGCACGTCCCCGATCTGCACGCCGTGGCGCTCGACCGGGACCGGCGCGCCGGACATCAGGCCGAGCTGCCGGATGACGTCCAGCAGGCTGGCCTCCTCGCCGCCGCCGATGTTGAGCACCGGGTCGGGACGGTCGGCGGTCATGGCCCGCACGACCGCGTCGACCGCGTCGTCGACGTGGGTGAAGTCGCGGACCTGGGTGCCGTCGCCGCGCAGCCGGAAGCGGGGGCCGCCGGTGGCGGCCTCGCACAGCCGCCGGATGGCCATGTCCGGCCGCTGCCGCGGCCCGTACACGGTGAAGAAGCGCATCCCGACCGTCGGCAACCCCATCCCGGCGTAGACCTCGGCCAGCTTCTCGCAGGCCTGCTTGGTCACCCCGTACGGGGAGCGCGGGCGGGTCGGGGTGGAGTCCTCGACGCAGGGGTACGCCTCGGCGTCGCCGTAGACCGAGGACGAGGAGGCGTACACGACCCGGGCGCAACCGGCGGTCGCGGCCGCCTCGAACAGCCGCTGCGTGGCCAGCAGGTTGTCCTGCAGGTACTGGCCGAAGCCGGTGCCGAAGCTGCCGAGCACGCCGGGCTGGGCGGCCAGGTGGACGACGACCGGGCGGCCGGCGAGCAGCCGGTGCAAGGAGGCGTGCGCGATGTCCGCCCGGACCAGGTCGAAGCGGCGCTCGCCGACCAGCGCGGCGAGGTTCGCCTCCTTGTCGGCGGGGGCGTAGAACGGGCTGAACGAGTCGACCCCGGTCACCCACCACCCCTCGGCGACGAGTCGCTCGGCCAGGTGGCTGCCGATGAACCCGGCGCTTCCCGTGATGACTGCTCTCATGGTGTCTCGCTCCTCGCCCTGCCGGCCAATCAATCCGTCGCCGGGACAGCTGCTGTCTGACGGTCCGAACTGTGGTCGGGGCGAGGCACGACTCTCCATCGCACCTCCGTCCTAGTACCTGGGGTACGACCGGCGACCCCCTGGTCCTAGGACCTTCGGACACCTGTGCCGGTGGGAGGCCGGTGGGAGGATGTCGGCCACTGGACCGTCCGGATGAAGGAGGTTGGCCGTGGTCGCGGTGGCACCCGGTGCGGCAGCGCCCGCGGACGGCCCGTCCCCGGACGGCAGCCTGGTGAGCCTGTTCCCGGAGCCGGCCGCGCCCGTCCCGGCCCCGCGGCCGGCCGGTCCGGCCGGGCCCGAGTCGCTGGTCACCACCATCAACCTGTCCGGGGCGGTGACGCCGGCCTCGGGGCTGGGACCGCGCCAGGACGCGGTCCCGCTGCGCCGCATCATCGGCGCCCGGGCCGCCACCGGCGTGTGGCCGGCGCGGCTGCGGCGGGCCGCCAAGGTCGGCGGCTGGCTGGCCGGCACCGCCACCGTCGGCGTCGGGCTGCTGGCCCTGTGGGTGCTGCTGTTCAGCACCATCTCCGGCGGCGACGTCTGGCTCGGCCGCCCGGTGGACAAGTCGGTCGAGCAGGAGCAGCTGGTGCAGGACTCGGTGACCGGGCCGGCCACGCCGGCTCCGACCCCACCGCCGGTGGCCGCGAAGACGGTGGCGCCGAAGCCGAAGCCGACCGCGGCGAAGGCGGCCCCGACCGCCGACCGGCACGGCGGCTCGACCGGCTCCACCGGCTCCACCGGCACGGCCGGGTCCGGGCGCAACGGCGCCGACGACCCGGCCGGCGACGACTCGGGCGGCTCCCGCACTCGGACGGCGCCGACGGCGACCAGCGGCGGCGGCTCCGGCAGCTCCGGCGGCTCGGGGAGTTCCGGCGGCGGCGACGACTCCGGTGGCTCCGGCAGCGGCGGCTCCGGCCGCGGCGGCGGCGACGACTGACGGTCCTACGACCATCGTGCACTGGGGAATCGCCCCGGCCCGATGACAGGGTCCTCGACATGGCCCGGTATCTCTTCGCCTCCCACGACGGTTTCGGTCTGGGACACGTACGGCGGAACACGCTCGTGGCCCGGGCCATCCTCGCCCGGGAGCCCGACGCCGAGATCGTCGTCGTCACCGGACTGCCGATGCGCCCGTCCTGGCTCGGCCCGGGCGTCCGCGTCGTCCCGGTGCCGGCGCTGCTCAAGGACTCCGCCGGTGCCTACCGCAATCCCGGGATGTCCGTCCAGCAGGCGCTGGCGGCCCGCTCGGCCGTCTTCCGCGCCGCGGTCGAGGACGTCCGCCCGCACGTGGTCGTCGTCGACCGCCACCCGTACGGGACGGCCGGCGAGCTGAAGGCCGGCCTGCACGCGGCCCGCGACCGGGGCGCGGCCCTGGTGCTGGGCCTGCGCGACATCCTCGACCAGTCCTCGGCCGTCGAGGCCGAGCTGGCCGGGGCCGGCTGGGACGGCGTGCCCGAGCTGTTCGACGAGGTGCTCGTCTACGGCGAGCGGATCCTCTGCGACCACGAGCGCGAGTACGGCCTGCCGGTCCGCCCCCGCTACACCGGCTGGGTCGCCGAGGCGGCCCGGCCCCGGACCCGGGAACCCGGGCTGGTGGTGGTCAGCGCCGGCGGCGGCGGCGACGGCGCGGCCGTGTTCGCCCTCGGCCGCGGGCTGGCGCAGCGGCGGCCGGACGGCCGGGTGGTGGTCGTCGCCGGTCCGTACGCGACCCGCGACGTCGAGGCCGGCGGCAACCTGACCGTGCTGCGGGACGCGCCCGGCTGCGCCGGCCTGTTCGCCGGCGCGACCGGCGTGGTGCAGATGGCGGGCTACAACACCACCTTCGAGGCGCTGGCCGCCGGGCTGCGCCCGGTGCTGGTCCCGCGCCGCAACCCCCGCCGCGAGCAGGCCATCCGGGCGTCCCGGCTGACCGCGCTCGGGGTGGCGGACACGGTGGACGAAGGCGTGCCGGTCGAGGAGGTCGACTGGCTGCTGGCCCGGTCCCGGCTGCTTCCGGAAGGGGCGCTGGAAGCAGCCGGGATCCGGCTGGACGGCGCGGACCGCGCCGCCCGGGCGGTCTCGGCCCTGGCGGCGGTGGCCGCGCCGTGAGGACGACCTTCCGCCGGCTCCGGCCGTACGCGGGTCCGTACCGGCGCGCGCTCGTCGTCGGCGGGATCCTCACCCTGGCCGAGGTCGGGCTCAGCCTGGCCCAGCCCTGGCCGCTGCGCTGGGTGGTGGACAAGGTCCTGCAGCCCGAGCAGCCGGCCGCCCACCCGCAGCTGGTGCTGGCCGGCGCCGCGCTGGCCCTGGTCGGGTTGGTGCTGCTGGCGAGCGTCGCCGACTACTGGGCCACCCGGCTGCTGGCCGCGGCCGGCCTGCACGTGGCCAACGACCTGCGGCTGTCGGTGTTGTCCCGGCTGCAGCGGCAGTCGCTGCGCTTCCACGGCCGGCACCGGGTCGGCGACCTGACCTCCCGGGTGACCAGCGACGTGGCGTACACGCAGGACATGCTGGTGCAGATCCTGTCCACCCTGCTGCCCTCGACCGTGCTGGTCGTCGGGATGTTCGTGGTGATGGTGAGCATCGACCCGGTGTTCACCGCGCTGGCGCTGCTGTCCACCCCGCCGCTGTTCTGGGCCACCCACCGCTCCCGCAAGCAGCTGCGGCTGGCCGCCCGCCGGGTCCGCAAGGCCGACGGCGCGCTGGCCTCCGCGGCCACCGAGGACCTGTCCGCGATCCACCTGGTGCAGGCGTTCGGGCTGGAGCACTACCGGCTGCGGCACTTCGCCGGGCTGTCGGAGACGTCGCTGACCGCCGGGGTGGAGTCCGTACGGGTGCAGTCCCGTTTCGGCCCGCTGGTGGAGATCGCCGGCGTGGTCTCGACCGCGGTGGTGCTGTGGTTCGGGGCCGAGCGGGTGCTGTCCGGGCACCTGAGCCTGGGCGTGCTGCTGGTCTTCATCACCTACCTGGGCTCGCTCTACAAGCCGGTCAAGTCGCTGACCAAGCTGTCCCAGGTGGTCAGCAAGGGCGCGGCCGCGCTGGACCGGATCGGCGAGGTGCTGGAGGCGCCGATCGACATCGTGGACGCGCCCGGCGCGGTCGCGATGCCGATCCGGGGCCGGGTCGAGTTCCGCGGCGTCTCCTTCTCGTACGGCCGGGAGCCGGTCCTGCGCGACCTGTCCCTCACCATCGAGGCCGGGCAGAACGTCGCCCTGGTCGGGCCGACCGGGGCCGGCAAGTCCACCATCGCCGCGCTCATCCCGCGGCTGGCCGACGTGAGCTCCGGTCAGGTGCTGGTGGACGGCATCGACGTCCGGCACCACCAGCTCGCCTCGCTGCGCGGGCAGATCGCCACCGTCCTGCAGGACACCGTCCTGCTGGACGGGACGCTGCGGGAGAACATCATCTGCGGGTATCCGGGGGCGCGGGACCGCGACGTCCGCCGGGCCGCCCGGCTGGCCCTGGTGGACGAGTTCGCGGGCCGGCTGCCCGACGGGCTCGACACCCACATCGGCGAGCGCGGGGCCAACCTGTCCGGCGGCCAGCGGCAGCGGGTGGCGATCGCCCGGGCGATCCTGCGCGACGCGCAGATCATCATCCTGGACGAGCCAACGTCGGCCCTGGACGCGGGCTCCGAGGAGCTCCTCGTGGCCGCGCTGAACAACCTCCCGGCCGGCCGGACCAAGATCGTCATTGCGCACCGCCTGTCGACCGTGCGCGACGCGGACCGGATCTTCGTGCTGGAGCAGGGCCGGATCGTCGAGGCCGGCACGCACTCCCAGCTGGCCTCGTACGGCGGCCTCTACGCCAAGCTCACCCGCTTCCAGGCCGGCGACCAGCGCCTGGCCACGTCGGTCGGGTAGGCGTCCTCGGGTACCGGACTACTGGGACTGCTGGAGGTGCTGGCGGGCCCAGAGCGCGGCCTGGACCCGGTCGGTCACGCCGATCCGCTGGAAGACGCTGGTGAGGTGGGCCTTCACCGTGCGTTCGGTGATCTCCAGGCGGCGGGCGATCTGCTTGTTGGCCATCCCCTGGCCGACCAGCCCGAGCACCTCCCGCTCGCGCGGGGTCAGCTCGATCTCCTTGCGGCCACGGCGCCGCTGCTCGATGAGCACCCGGCCGGCCCGCGGGTCGAGCGGTGCGTCGCCGGCATAGGCGACCCGCACCCCCTCGATCACGTCGTCCGGGTCGGAGTGCTTGAGCAGATACCCGTGCGCGCCGGCGTTGAGCGCGTCCAGGATCCGGCTCTCGTCCCCGTACGAGGTGAGCACGACGACGCGCACCAGCGGCAGCTGGTCCACGATCTGCCGGGTGGCGCCGACGCCGTCCAGGGTCGGCATCCCGAGGTCCATGAGGATCACGTCCGGCTTGTGGTCCTGCGCGACCGCGACCGCTTCCTGGCCGTCGGCGGCGGTCCCGATCACCTCGATGTCCGAGGTGGTGGCGAAGAGCTGCTCCAGCCCCTGCCGGACGATGGCGTGGTCGTCCACGATCAGCAGCCGGATCATGGCGTCGGCATCTCGAGAGCGAGCACGGTTCCCTTTCCCGGGGTCGAGGAGAGCGTGAGCGAGGCGCCCATGGTGGCGGCGAGGCCGCCGAGCGCCCGGAGTCCGAGGTGACCGGGGCGCTGCGGCAGGTCCGGTCCGGGCAGCCCGCGCCCGTCGTCACTGACCTCGAGCACCACACAGTCCTTGACCGCCGTGACCGCGATGCTGACCCGGGCGGCGTCGGCGTGGGCGACGACGTTGCGCACACCTTCCTGCGCGGCCCGGTAGATCAGCTGGGTGGCGTCCAGGTCGAGCTTGTCCAGCGGCGCGTCGACCCGCAGCGAGGTCTCGATGCCGCGCGGTTCGAGCCGGGCCAGCAGGTCGGACAGCGCCGCCTCCAGGCCCTCGTCGTACAGGTTCGGGGGGTAGATCTCGACCAGCAGGGAGCGCAGCGAGCGGACGCCGTCGCGGACCTGCTCGGCGGCCTCGCGGACGGTGGCGGTGTCCTCGGGATCGCGGGCCGGGTTCCGGGCGGCCGCTCCGAGCGAGAACGCCACCCCGGCCAGGTCCTGCACCACGCCGTCGTGCAGGTCGCCGGCGATGCGCCGGCGTTCCT
>DATDKW010000227.1:0-3464 GCA_036519715.1 Mycobacteriales bacterium | reverse complement strand
GCTCGCCGGGGTGAGCTACCTCGAGGCGGTCGGCATGGACGAGGCCGGCTGGCCGGCCCGCCGACCGGGCTTCCTCGACCGGCTCGCCGCCCGGGCGGACCGCGCCGTCGGGGTCAGCCCGCACACCCTCTACACGCTCGGCTCCGGCGTCGTCCGGGACTGCGTGCGGGTCGCCCGGGAGCGCGGGCTGCGGCTGCACCCGCACCTGGCCGAGTCCCCGTACGAGGTGGAGTACGTCGCCACCGGGACCGGCCCGTTCGCCGACGCGATGGTCCGCTGGGGCCTCGCCATGGAGCTGGTCACGGCCGGCGGCTCGGCCCGGACCCCGGCGGCCGAGCTGGCCGAGCTGGGCGCGCTCGGGCCGGACGTGCACGTCGCGCACGGCGTGCACTGCGACGCCGCGGACCGGGCGCTGCTGCGCGCGCACCGGACCACGGTCACGCTCTGCCCGCGGTCCAACCGGACGCTCGGCGTCGGCGAGGCGCCGGTCGCCGCGTACCGGGCCGAGGGCAGCCCGGTGGCCGTCGGCACCGACTCCCGCGCGTCCGCGCCCTCGCTGGACCTGCTCGCCGACGTCGTGGCGCTGAAGGAGATCGCGCTGCGGCAGGGCTCGCCGGCCGGCGGCCTGGACCGCTGGCTGGTCGAGGCGGCCACCCTCGGCGGCGCGCGGGCACTCGGCCTCGACGTCGGCACGATCGTCCCCGGCGGCCGGGCCGACCTCGCCGTCTTCGGCGTCGACGTGGCCGGGGACCCGTACGCGGCCCTGGTCGGCGCGGCCGGCCGCTGCATCGGCACCGTGCTCGCCGGCCGCACCGTCCACGACGTCCGTTAGGCACCACCCGCTCCGACCCGCGACCCCGCTCGTTCCAGGTTGATGCGGTCCGCTTCGGCCGCAACTCCGCCCGTCCCGTCGAGGGCCTCCAGGTCGTTGCCCAGGTTTCGGGGCGGAAGCTCAGCCGAGGCCGCAGCTGGCGGTCACGTCCACCGGGGTGGAGGCGGCCCGGGGCGTGCTGCTCGGGCGCGGTGAGGTGGGCGTCGGTCGCGGCCGGCTGGTGGTCGGCGCCCGACTGGGCTTCGCGGCCGGCTTCGTCAGTGCCGCCTTCGCCAGCGACCGGATGCGGGCGTAGTCCGGGTTGCCGGTGACGATCACCGGCGGCACGAAGGCGATGCTCCGGATCGAGCCGCCGCCGTGCATCCGGTCCCCGAGCGTGATCATGTCGGGCAGCACGGACCGCGGGATGTCGGTGGCGGCCAGCTTTTTGGTCGCCGACGCCAGCTCCTGGAAGTGCTTGAGCACGGTCAGCGGCTCGGCCTGCCGGACCATCGCCGCGATCAGGCAGCGCTGCCGGATCATCCGGTCGTAGTCGGTCGTGTCCCGGCGGGACCGCGCGTACCACAGCGCCTTCTCGCCGCCGAGGCGCTGGGTGCCCGGCTCGATGTAGCCGACCGGCGGCACCCGGGTGCCGTCCGCGAGCAGGCCGCCGATCGGCAGCCGCTCGGTGACCGTCACGGTCACCCCGCCCATCGCGCTGATGAACCGGGAGAAGCCCTCCAGGTCGACCATCGCGTAGAAGTCGATGGGGATGCCGAGGATGTACGAGACCACCCGCTTGAGGGCCTCGGCGCCCCGGTCCCGGGCGCCGGCGAGCAGGGTCGGCTGCCAGACCACGTTCTGGTAGACCTCGTTGAGCAGGCCGGGGAAGCCGTTCGGCCACTGCTCCCGCAGCGGCCCCGGCGGCATCGGCACCTGCTGCAGGTTGCGCGGCAGGCTGAGCAGCACCACGTCGCCGGTGTGGGTGTCGATGCTGGCCGTGACGAGGCTGTCGGTGCGCACCCCGGTGCGGTCCGGGCCGGCGTCGCTGGCCAGCAGCAGGATGGTCACCCGGTCCCGGCCGGAGAACGGGTCGGAGCTGGCCGAGCCGCCCTCGCCGGCGGCCAGGCCGCCGCTCGGGTCGTCCGGGAAGAGGCTGGTGATCAGGTCCCGCTGCAGGTACGCGTACCGGGCGACCGCCACCGGCGGCGCGGCGACCAGCAGGCTGAGAACGGTGAGCCCGAGCACCACGCCGGCGTGCGCGATCCCGGTGGTGCGGATCGGGCCGAGCACCCGGTAGGACCCGGTCACCAGCACCACCCAGGCGATCGCGACCGCCAGCGACAGGACGATGGCGATGGCCAGCCAGCCGGGCCGCACGGCGAACCGGAGCAGCTCCACCCGGGACGTGGTCGCCGCGACCCCGACCAGGCCCACCAGCAGGGCGAACGCGACCGCCGCGATCGTCACCGCGGCACGCCGCCGGCCGGCCACCCAGTGGGCCAGTCCCGGCAGCAGCGCGGATCCCGCGGCGATCGCCAGGGACCGGCCCGGAGACCGCCCGGCGGACCTGGTCGAGGGATGCGCGTGCATCGAGAAGAACCCACACCCTCTCCGGCCCGGCGGGCCTCGGGATCAACGTACCCGCCGAACCCGTGCCTCGCTCATGGGTCAGGATGACCAGGTGACTGAGGTGACAGCGGCCTCGCTGGACAAGCAGCCGGGTGCGGTCGCCGCGATGTTCGACCGGGTGGCCCGGCGGTACGACGTGACCAACACCGTGCTGTCCGCGGGGCGGGACCGGGCCTGGCGGCGGGCGACCCGGGACGCGCTGGCGGTCCGGCCCGGGGAGCGGGTGCTCGACCTCGCTGCCGGCACCGCGGTGTCCACGGCACCCCTCGCCGCGGCCGGCGCAACCGCGGTGGCGTGCGACTTCTCGCTCGGGATGCTGCGGGCCGGGCGGCACCGGGCGGTGCCGCTGGTGGCCGGCGACGCGCTGGCGCTGCCGTTCGCGGACGCCGCCTTCGACGCGGTCACCGTCTCCTTCGGGCTGCGCAACGTGGCCGGGGTGCCGGCGGCGCTGCGCGAGCTGGCCCGGGTCACCCGGCCCGGCGGCCGGCTGGTGGTCTGCGAGTTCAGCCGGCCGACCTGGGCGCCCTGGCGGGTCGTCTACACCGAGTACCTGATGCGGGCGCTGCCCGCGGTGGCCCGCCGGGTGTCCAGCGACCCGGCGGCGTACGTCTACCTCGCCGAGTCGATCCGCGCCTGGCCGGACCAGGCCGCGCTGGCCGCGCAGATCGCGGCGGCCGGCTGGGCCCGGGTCGGCTGGCGCGACCTCACCGGCGGCATCGTGGCCCTGCACCGAGCGACCTTGCCGACCCGGTCGTGACGACGGTCACCCGGCGAGCCCGTCGGTGGCGCCACCCGCTGCGTCCTCGGGGACGTCGTCGGGCCGGGCCACCGCGCCGAGCTTGCCCGGGTTGCGGACCAGGTAGATGGCCGCGATCCCGTCGCGGTCGCCGTCCAGCACGAGCGTGGCGAACGGCTTCCCGCCGCTGAACGCGACCAGGCCGGGCCCGGCGTTGAGCGTCCTCGGCACGAGGCGCACGTCGTCGGGGGACTGGCGCAGCCCGTAGAGCAGGAAGCGGGCGAC
>DATDKW010000226.1:0-5145 GCA_036519715.1 Mycobacteriales bacterium | reverse complement strand
CCGCCCCGGCTACCTGCTCTACCGGACCTTCGTGGCCCGCCCGCTGGGCCAGGCCAACGTGCCGGCCAACCAGCGCGAGACCCAGCGCGGCGTCCGCAGCCGGATCGACACCGTCTCCGACCCGGAGGGCGCGATCACCGTCCGGGGCTGGATCCGGTCCACCGCCGACGACGACGAGCCGATCTACGTCGGGATCTACACGACCTACCGGGACGCCGAGCGCGGCTACGTCAGCGTCGGCTTCCCGGTCCCGCAGGGAAACTTCACCGCGACGCTGCTGCCGCGCAACCGCCCCGACGGCGGGCTGACCCTGACCAGCCGCAGCGCCCTGCCGCACCCCGGCCACTACCTTGCGTACGTCGACCCGGTGACGCGGGAGCTGACCGCGCTGGCGGTGCCGGGCTTCGCCGAGCAGCTGGACGTGCACGCGTCCGGGGAGGAGCTGAGGGCCGAGCACGCGTTCAGCGTCTTCGGCTTCCCGTTCCTGGTGCTGCGCTACACGATCCGCCGGAAGCCCGGCCCTAGGCCAGCACCGCACACAGGAGGTTGACCGCGGTCGCGAAGTCGTGGTCGGGCGGGGTGCCGTAGCCGACGACCAGTGCGGGCGGGTGCGTGGCCGACCCGGTCGCGTACAGGCCGAGGGGTTCCAGGGCCAGGCCGCGGCGGGCGGCGGCCGCGACGACCTCGGCCTCGGTGCGGCCCGGGGGCAGGTGCACCAGCGCGTGCAGCCCGGCCGCGACCCCGGTCACCCGGGCCCGCGGCGCATGCTCGGCCAGCGCGGCCACCAGCCGGTCCCGGCGCCCCCGGTAGGCCAGCCGGCGCCGCCGGACGTGCCGGTCGTAGCCGCCGCTGTCCACGAACGCGGCCATGGCCAGCTGGTCGAGCGCGCCGTGCTGCCGGTCGGCCAGCACCTTCGCCGCCACCACCGGCTCCAGCAGCGGCGCCGGCAGCACCAGCCAGCCCAGCCGGAGCCCGGGCGCGAGCGTCTTGCTGGCCGTGCCGGCGTAGACGACCCGGTCCGGGGCCAGTCCCTGCAGCGCACCGACGGGGTGGCGGTCGTAGCGGAACTCGCCGTCGTAGTCGTCCTCGATGAGCAGCCCGCCGGTCGCGACGGCCCAGTGCACCGCCGCGGTCCGGCGCTCGGCCGCGAGCACGCCGCCGAGGGGGAACTGGTGCGCCGGCGTGAGCAGCACCGCGTCCGCACCCCCCGCCTCCGGCGACGGATCGAGGCGGGCGCCGGACTCGTCCACCGGCACCGTCGACAGCTCCAGCCCGCGGTCGGCGACGATGCTCCGGGTCCCGGACTGGCACCAGGCCTCGGTGGCGAGCGAGCGGGCACCCCCCGCCCGCAGCACGTCGCACAGCAGCCCCAGGCCCTGCGCGAACCCGCCGCACACCACGATCCGGCCGGGGTCGGCGTGCACACCGCGGGCCCGGGCCAGGTAGTCGGCCAGGGCCCGGCGCAGCTCCGGCCGGCCCCGCGGGTCGGAGTAGCCCAGCGCCTCGGCCGGCGCCGAGGCCAGCGCCCGCCGGGACGCGGCCAGCCAGGCCGTCCGAGGGAAGGAGCTGAGGTCGGGCGAGCCCGGCCGCAGGCTGTGCCGGGGCTGCCGCCGGGGCGCGGTCGGGACCGGCGCCGGCGGCGACACCGGCACCCGCGACGCCACCCGGGTGCCCGACCCCTGCCGCGCCTCCAGCCAGCCCTCGGCCACCAGCTGCCCGTACGTCTCGGCCACCGAGTTGCGGGCGACCCGCAGGTCCGCGGCCAGCGCCCGGGAGGACGGCAGCCGGGTGCCGGGCGCCAGCCGGCCGGACCGTACGGCGTCGCGCAGCGCCCGCTCCAGCGCGGGCCGGCCGCGCGCCGGCGCCAGGTCGAGGTGCAGGTCGACCGAAGTGGCCCACGATTCTGGCACGGAACTGGACCTTACCGCTGGGCCGCCCGCGGACCAGGGTGGACGCATGACGACCACGACCGAGATCCCCGTCCGCCTCGACGTCGACGCGGCGGTGCCCGCGTTCTCCCGCGCGCTGTCCCACCTCGACACCGCCGCGACCAAGGAGCTGGACCGGGCCGGCATCGAGCCGGCCCTGCGGGAGCTCGTCCGGATCCGCGCCTCCCAGCTCAACGGCTGCGCGTACTGCATCGACATGCACAGCCAGGACGCCCGGGCCGGCGGCGAGACGGAGCAGCGCCTCTACGGCCTGGCCGCCTGGCCGGAGACGCCGTACTTCAGCTCCCGGGAGCGGGCCGCGCTCGCCTTCACCGAGTCGGTCACCCGCCTGTCGGAGACGCACGTGCCGGACGAGGACTACGCCGCCGTGGCCGAGCACTTCTCCCCCGACGAGGTCGGCGCCCTGCTCGGCCTCATCATCACCATCAACGCCTGGAACGCGCTCAGCGTCAGCACCCGGGCCTGGACCCCGGGCTCGTACGTCCGGGACCAGGGCTCGAAGGGGTAGCCCGGGCCGGCCGCGGTGATCGGTGCCGCCCACCGCACGGATCCGCCCCGGCTGGCGGCGCCGGGGCTTGATCGACAGCGCCGGTGGGTATCCGTGAGACGTGACCGAATGCGTGGCAGTGCTCGCACATCGCAAGAAGAGGCTGCACGGTGCCGGCCTGGACGCCCTCCGGGAGACCCTGACCGCGGCCGGCGTCGAGAACCCGCTCTGGTACGAGGTGAACAAGTCCCGCAAGGCCCCCAAGCGGGCCCGGGCCGCCCTCAAGGCCGGCGCCGACCTGGTCCTGGTCTGGGGCGGCGACGGGATGGTGCAGCGCTCGGTCGACGCGCTGGCCGGCTCGGGCGTCCCGGTCGGGCTCCTGCCGGCCGGCACGGCCAACCTGCTCGCCTCCAACCTCGGCATCCCGGAGCGGCTGGAGGCGGCGGTGCAGACCGCCCTGCACGGCGACCGGCGCAGCCTCGACCTCGGGCTGCTGTCCGCCGGCGACGTCAAGGAGCACTTCGCGGTGATGGCCGGGGCCGGGTTCGACGCCGAGCTGGTCGGCGGCGCGGACCGGCGGGCCAAGGCCCGGCTGGGCCGGCTGGCCTACGTCCGGGCCGGTCTCGGCGGCCTCCGCGGCCCGGTGGTGACCGCGCGGGTCACGGTCGACGGCAGGCCCTGGTACGACGGCCCTGCCAGCTGCGTGCTGCTCGGCAACGTCGGCCGGATCACCGGCGGGGTGCCCGCGTTCGACGACGCCGACCCTGGCGACGGGCTGCTGGAGGTCGGCGTCACCACCGCCTCCGGCGTGCTGCAGTGGGCTCGCACGCTGGGCCGGATGACGTTCGGCCGCTCCGACGACTCGAAGTTCGTCCGGATCACCCGCGGCCGCAAGATCAAGGTCAAGCTGGACGGGTCGCTGCCGGTGGAGCTGGACGGCGGCGCCCGCGCCCCCGCCCGCAAGCTCGCCGCGACCGTCGTCCCGGGCGCCCTCACCGTCTGCGTGCCCCGGCCCTAGAGTCGGCGCGTGACGGAGACGAGGTCGATCCCGCCGGGCGGGTACGTGTCGTGGCTCGGGCTGGAGGTCCAGGAGTGGACCGGCGACCGGGTGGTGGGGACGCTGGAGGTCCGCCCGGACATGCACCAGCCGTACGGGATCGTGCACGGGGGCGTGCACTGCGCGGTCATCGAGACGCTGGCCAGCCTCGGGGCGGCGGCCTGGTTCTCCGACGGTCAGGTGGTCGGGGTCAGCAACCAGACCGACTTCCTGCGCGCGGTCCGGGAAGGCCGGCTGACCGCGACCGGCACGCCGATCCACCGCGGCCGACTGCAGCAGCTCTGGCTGGTCGAGATCCGGGACGCGGACGAGCGCATGGTCGCCCGCGGACAGGTCCGCCTGCAGAACCTGCCCGCCGACCGGATGTAGCCGGGCCGTGTCCCGCTAGTCGTCGTACTCGGGTTCGACGCCGTAGTCGATGCGCAGGCCGGCCGTGGCCAGCACGTCCGGCGGCACCTCCTGCACCGCCGTACGCAGCGCGACCTTGGCCCCGAGGCTACCGAAGGCGACGCCGTGGGCGGCGCGCAGCAGCGGGACCAGCCAGTAGAGCTGCTGGTTCTGGCCACCGGCGGCGGAGGCCTCGCGGGCGCGGTGGTCGCGGATGACCTCGGCCAGCAGCTCGCGCAGCCGGGTCGCCTCGGCCCGGAGCTCGGCCGCCTCGGCGGCGTCGGCCCAGCCGGCGGCGCGCAGGACGTCGAGCACGGCCGCGGCGGCGAACTCGGCCGGGTCCGGCTCGACGTCGGCGCCGACGACCGAGCCCAGCTGCGCGGCCACCTCGACCACGACGGCCTCGTCCGGGGGCGGGCCGTCGTCGACGGCCTCCGGCTCGGCCAGGACGGCGTCCACGACGACGGTCTCGGCGGCCGGGTCGCTCGCGTCCGACCCGAAGGAGAGTGAGTCGGCGGTTGCCGGCCCGGACGGGTCCGGGTCGGCCCAGGAGCCGTCGGTCACGGTGTCCGGGACCTCGGCGTCGGCGTCGGCCTCGGCCTCGGCCGTCCAACCGTCGGCCATCTGCCCGTCGGCCATCTGCCCGTCGGCGCTCCAGGCCTGGATCCGGGCGTCCGTGATCCCGGCGTCGTCGGTCTGGGCGTCGGCGGTGTGAGTGTCGTCGGTCTGCCCGTCGCCGGTCTGCCCGTCGGCGATCTGGCCGTCAGCGCGCTGCCTGTCAGCGCGCTGCCTGTCAGCGAGCTGAGCGTCCGCGGTCCCGGCCTCGATGGTCCCGGCATCGATGGCCCCGGCGTCGGTGGCCCCGGCGTCGGCCGTCCCGGCGTCGGCCGTTTGCGGTTCGGTGGCCTCCACCGCGACGACGTCCCGCTCGGCAGTCTCGTCGGCGGTCCCCAGGTCGGCCGACTCCGGCTCGGCTGTTCCCTGATCGGCGGCCTCGGCCTCGGCGGTCCCGAGGTCGGCGGTCCCGAGGTCGGCGGTCCCGAAGTCGGCGGTCCCGAAGTCGGCCGTCCCGAGGCCGGCGGACTCCGGCTCGGCCGACCCGGTCCGGTCCTCGACCGGTGCGTCCTCCGCCGGGGCGTCCTCGGCCGGCCCGGCACCGTTCGGCGACACCTCGTGGGCGTGCGTCCCGGGGGCGTTGGACGAGTACGGGAGCGAACCGTCGCCGTCCGCCGGGGTGGCATCGTCGGATCCCGGTCCGGCGACCG
>DATDKW010000225.1:0-3704 GCA_036519715.1 Mycobacteriales bacterium | reverse complement strand
GGCCGAGGGGCGCTCCAACGCCGGCATCGCCGGCGAGCTCGGTATCAGTGAACGGACCGTCGAGGCGGCCTGCGCCCAGCTGTTCCGCAAGCTTGGCCTGGAGCCCTCCCCAGACCTGAACCGCCGCGTGCTCGCCGTGCTCACCCTGCTCCGCAGCTGAAGCTCCACGATCGGGGAGGGCTTTGGTAGGCATCTGAGCTGCTGCACCCCGGCCACTGGGAGTCAGGGTGTGACCGAGCGCTGTGCCGCCCCTCATCCGGCCGTGGGCGTCCACCCCGCTCGGCACCGCACAAAGCCGACGACCGGCTGCTGACCTGCGCGTAGCGCCTTCTGGTGGCGAGATGTCGTCCTGGGGTTATCCACATCCAGGCCCCGAGGAAACACGGTTGGCCGCGGGCGCGGGCCTTTCTAGCGTCCAGACCAGTGGACGCCGCCATCGGTCGTCCCAGACGATGAGGAGGCTTGAATGAGCCCATCTCCTCGGGGCGGTGTGCATCACCGCCGCCGACGACTACCGCGCTGGTGCGGCGCTGCCGGCAGACTGGTGCTGCTGCTGCCTGCGGTCGCGGTGCTGCTCCTGCTCGGCGCCAGACCAGCGTCGGCGGCGACGCTGGAGGTCTGTCAGCGCGGCTGCCCCTACACCCAACTCGCGCCCGCCCTTGCCGCCGCCCACAGCGGCGACACCATCACGATCGGCCCCGGCACCTACGCCGGCGGTGTCACCATCGACGTCAGCGTCAAGCTCGTCGGGGCGGGCTCCGGCGCGACCATCATCAGCGGCGGCGGCCCGGTGCTGACGATCGGCGTGGCCGACGCACCCAGCGAGCCGACAGTGACGATCGAGGGCGTCACCATCACCGGCGGGGTCACGGTCGGCAACCTCACGCCGTTCAGCGGTCGGGGCGGCGGCATCTACATTCCCCGTGCGGCAGGGCCGTCCACCGGCGCCACCGTCACGATCCGCAACAGCGTCATTCGCGGCAACAGCGTCGCCCCCAGGGTGGCGGTCGAGTCCGACGATCCGTGCTGCCTGTTCGCGGACTCCGGCGGCGGTGGGATCTCCAACGATGGGACGCTGACGCTGGACCACACGCGGGTCAGCGACAACCGGGCCGACGCCGCCTCGGGGCTGGCCAGCAACGCGATCGGCGGTGGGATCCTCAACCGCACCTTCGGCAATCTCACGCTGAAGCACAGCGTCGTCACCGACAACCACGTGGAGGTGACTCCGCCCAACGGCCGCTTCGCCCCCGGCGGCGGCATCGCGATGGTCGCCGGCAAGCTTACGATCACCGAAAGCCTGGTCAGCGACAACACCGCCGACACGTCCTCGGCGGTGCCCACCGGCGTCGAGCAGGAGGCGACGGCCGGCGGCATCCAGATCCAGGGCAACGCCTCGGCGACGATTCGCAGCACGACCATCACCGGCAACTCGGTCCGCTCCACCAACACGGTCGGTGACGCGCTCGCCTTCTCGGGCGGCCTGCACGCCGACGGGCCGATCGTCCTGTCCGACAGCACCGTCAGCGACAACAGCGTCGCAGCCACGACGGCCACCGGCAGAGCCGACGTCGACTCGGGCGCCGGCGAGATCAACACGGACGCCACGATCAGCAACACGCGCTTCACCGGCAACAGCGCCACCGCGACGTCTTCGGGTGGAGTGGCGCACGCTGCCGCCGGGGCAATCATCACGGCCGCATTCGAGCGGATGACGATCAGCGACAGCGTCATCAGCGCCAACCGCTTGACCGCCACGTCGACGACGGAATCCTCGACCGTCGACGGCGGCGGCGTCGCCAACATCGGCGTGTTGACCCTGCGCAACACCAGCGTCGCCGACAACAGGGGCGCGGCGAGCGGGCCCAGCGGCTCCGCCAGGGGCGGCGGCATCTTTAACGGCTCGGTCCCCGACGGCCCGCCTTCGGTGCGACTCGCGCTCGTCGATAGCGCGGTCACGCGCAACACCCTGACGGCAAGCCCGGGCATCACGCTGCAGGGAGGTGGCCTATTTACCTTGTTCCCGGTGACGCTGACGAGCAGCGTCATCGCGCAGAACGTGCCGGACCAGTGCTACGGATGCTGATCTATACAAAGCTTCGTCGAATTGAGTGACAACCGGGTCAGAAATGAAGTCCCTGCAGCACAACGGCTTGACGCCGAACAAGTCTCACCCCGTTCGGCGAGGCTCTGTAGCTGCGCTCCTGGCAGTGGCGGTGCGCTGGCTGTGCTGGCCGTCAGGCGGGCGGGCGGCAAGGTTCGACCTGGCCGGGCCGCCTGACAAGATCATCGCCACGCCGTCCGATGGGGCTGCCGCGCCCACCCGGCAGCCCCATCGGCAACCCAACCCGGCAATACGGCCCGATGCACACCTGGCGGCAAGCTTCCCAGTCACGATGTGCCAAAGGGCTTTCGGGGCAGCCGACGCGGGGTGGTGGGCAGTGGGCTGCGGCAGTCGCAGTTAGGGTGTGACCGAGCGCTGTGCCGGACCACAGGCCAGGGTGGCGCCTGTCAGTTTGCCTGGCGGCGCACCCAGCCGGTCGACGACAGGCCGCTGGCCTGCACTGATGGCGTTCGTAGTCGGACGGTGGGATTTGAACCCCTGCTCCCAGAGCAGGGCGCGGGGAAGAAGCACCGGCGCGTCCCGGCGAGCGGCGGGACGCGACAGGCCGCCGAAGCGAAGCCGCAGGCCACGACCCAGGCCGCCCGAGCGCGTCGTATGCCTCGCTCAACCGGGGGCGTCGCTGGCATCGCTCGAGCCGGACCAACCAGTGTGTCCACTCGGCGGACGGCGGGCAGGCGGCGGATAGCGTGCGCCTTCTCCAACGGTCGGTGGTCGATCGACACCCATGACAGCATTCGTCCTCTTGGAATACGTGCACTCCACCAGGATAGCCGGGCGGCATAATCGTCCAGAACGGGGTAACCCTGGCCGCGTAGCCGATCGAGGGCGGCGTTCATGTACACGGTGTTCCACAGCACCACGCAGTTGAGCACCAGCCCAGCGCGCCAAGCTGGTCCTCCATGCCCTTGTGGTAGCGCTGGTAGAGCTCGCCCCTGCGGCCGTGGAACAGCCGCGCGGCCAGCGAATGGCGGCCCTTCCTGGAGGTTGCGGATCGCCTTGATGTCACGCCGGTAGGTCTCGTCGTCGAGGTAGGCCAGGACGTGCAGCGACTTGAAGATGCGCCCGTAGCCCGCGATCGCCTCCCCCAGCGGGGTGGGGTGCCCGTCACGCTGGAGCATTCGCATGACATCGTAGGCGCTGACGGTGCCGGTGTAGACCGAGGCGACCACCCGCAACACGTCCGGTGGCGCAGCGAGTAGCGAGCACCAGCGGGGCGTACCGCGGGGCGGACAACTTCCCGCGAGTGCGCCGCCCCGGCGTGCAGCTCGATCGGAAGTGCTCGATCTGCTGGTACCCAGACGCCGACGGCACGCAGCCCGCTGTCCGGCCAGAAGACCACACAACACCGCTGCGGACAACGGCCCGCGCGGCCAAGGAGTACTGCCCCATGTGCCGCTCCGACCGACCCTCATGACCGATGTCACACCGACCGGCTACAAGGAGGACGCTACGGAAAGCCTCCTGGACTTGAGATATCCTGCTTGTCATGCTTGACATGATTCGGCAAATCGTAGGCTTCGTAACGTTACGCCTCCGGTTGACGACGCTCGCTTGCTGTCCCGCTGCGGAAGGTCTCTTT
>DATDKW010000224.1:0-17168 GCA_036519715.1 Mycobacteriales bacterium | reverse complement strand
ACGACACGGGTGGGGACGTCGCCCCGCTCGGCACCTCAGTCGGCGCCGGATCACCGCCGCCGCCGCACCCGGCGACGGCAGCGGCGACGACCATTGCAGCTAGAGCAACCCTGACACCCACGCCTGAGACCCTAGCGTGCTCTTTGCCCTCGTTCCATACCGAAAGTACGTTCTGTGGGAATCCTGCTCAACGTGTTGCGAATGACAACGCCGGATGTCGGGGATCGTCGAGCCGGACCAGCACATCGGCCACCTGCTCGGGGTCGACCTCCTGCTCGTACCGGTCGTACGCCGGCAGGGTCCAGCGCGAGTCCGCAGCGGCCCGTCGTGAGCGCGCCCCGGCTGACAGGCGCAGGTGCACGGTGAGATCCAGCGGCAACCCGTGTCCCAGCAGCAACGTGCCGTCCAGCACGAGCACAGCCCGGTCCGGCGCCTCCACGTACGCGGCCCGGGTGGACCGGTCGGTGGCCGGATCCCACAGCGTCGGCAGATAGCGCCCGGAGCCGCCCGGCCCGAGCGGGTCGAGCACCTCCCGGCGCAGCGCGGCCACGTCCAGCCAGTCGTCGTAGTACGAGTCCGGGTCGGTCCGCCCGCGCTCCAGCCGGACCGACGCCGGCCGCAGGAACCACGACGCGCTCACCCGTAGCACCGGGTGGCCCAGCAAGCGCAGCGGGTCGACCAGCGCGTCGGCCAGCGCCTCCGTACCCGCCGCCGGATGCCCGTCCACCGCAACCCGCAGCACGTGCCCGCACGACGCCGCGGAACGGTCCACCAGGTCGGCCAGCTCGTCGGCGAGCCGGTCCGCCGCGACCGGCCGCGGCGCAGACGTCACCCTGCAACCCTAGGCTCCGCGCCGTCACCGCTCGACGCGCGCGTGCCGCCCGTGCGGCTCACGCGGAGCCGGCGCCGACGGCGCAGAAGGCGCCACGTCCGACACCGGCGCCACGTCCGCCACCGGCGCCTCGGCCCGCCGCGTACGCCGCCGCTCGACCGGTTCGGCCGCGCGATCCCGCGCGTCGGGGCTCTGCCGTGGCTCCGGCGGCGCCCCGGCCGGCTCCTGCTTCAGCTCGGCCGGCAGGGCGACGCCCGGGTCGGTGCTGGAGTCGATGACCCGCTGGGCCAGGTCGTGGATGCGCAGCCCGTGGGAGCGCGTGACCCGCCGCAGCCGCTCGAACGCGTCCCGCGGGGCGACCCGCCAGCGCTCGGACAGCACCCCGATCGCCTGCTCGACGATGACCCGGGACGCCAGCGCGTGTTCCAGCTGCCGCACAGAGGCCCGAAGGCGGGTGACCTCGTCCAGACCGTCGGGCGGTCGCGGCGGCCGCGGTCCGGGCACGGTGCCCTCGGCCAGGAGATCGGCCAGGGTCAGCGCGTGGCCCAGATCGTCCAGCGTGTCGGTCGGCAGCGCCGGGAAGGCACCCTCGACCTTCCAGCCGGTCGGGGACCTCCGGATCACGACCTCCCCCCGCGCCTGGTCGGGTCCGACGGTGTGTCGCTCTGGTTCGGCGACCCCGCGGTCCACCACACCTGCACCTCCGCCCGATGTCACCATTGCGGAGACGTCACAGAGGGCCGCCGGATTGACCACGCTACGTCGCCGCCCGGACACACTATCGGAGGGGCGGCGGCCCGGGCAGGCGCCAGGCGGGTTCGTTAGGCCGCGAGGCGCTGCTTCACCTGATCGATGGACGGATTGGTGAGCGCGATGCCGTCCGGGAATACCACAGTTGGCACGGTGCGGTTGCCGCCGTTGACGTTCTCGACCAGCTCCGCCGCGGCCTCGTCCTCCTCGATGTTCACCTCTGCGTACTCGATGCCGGCGCGATCAAGCATCTTCTTGAGCCGGACACAGTAGCCACACCACGTCGTCGAGTAGACAGTCAGCATCGAACCTCCGTACGGAAACTGTTGCTTGTGCAACGCGCCGGGACCGGTCGTCCTTCCCCGCCGCCGACCCTGGGAAGATGCCCGCTCGTGGAGCCCGCAGACCCCGAATCCGTCCTCGCCGGGCTCGACCCGGAGCAGGAGGAGGCGGCGCGGGCGGTCCGCGGCCCCGTCTGCATCCTGGCCGGCGCCGGCACGGGCAAGACCCGCACCATCACCCACCGCATCGCATACGCCGTGCGCAGCGGGGCCGTCGCCCCGGGTCAGCTGCTCGCGGTCACCTTCACCGCCCGCGCCGCCGGGGAGATGCGGACCCGGCTGCGCGCGCTCGGCGTCGGCCGGGACGTCTCGGGGCCGGGCGTCCAGGCACTGACCTTCCACGCCGCCGCGCTGCGGCAGCTGCGCTACTTCGGGCCCCGGGTGCTCGGCGGGCCGGTGCCGGAGCTGGTGGACAACAAGATCCGGCTGGTCGCGCTGGCCGCGGCCCGGGGCGGCGTGCGCGACCCCAACCGGGCGATGCTGCGCGACCTGGCCAGTGAGATCGAGTGGGCCAAGGTGACCCTGTGCCCGCCCGAGCGGTACGCGGCCCGGGCCGTCGAGGCCGGCCGGGAGCCGCCGGTGCCGGTCGCGACGATGATCGCCGTGATGGCCGCGTACGAGGAGGTCAAGGCGCGGGCCGGGGCGCTGGACTTCGAGGACCTGCTGCTGGTGACCGCAGCCGCGATCGAGGAGCACCGGGACGTGGCCGAGGAGATGCGGTCGCGCTACCGGCACTTCGTGGTGGACGAGTACCAGGACGTGAGCCCGCTGCAGCAGCGGCTGCTGGACGCCTGGCTGGGCGGCCGCGACGACCTGTGCGTGGTCGGCGACCCCAACCAGACGATCTACTCCTTCACCGGCGCGACCCCGTCCTACCTGCTGGAGTTCGGCCGCCGCCATCCCGGCGCGACCGTGGTGAAGCTGGTCCGCGACTACCGGTCCACGCCGCAGGTCGTCGAGCTGGCCAACCGGGTGCTGGGCCGCCGGTCGGCCCTGCGGCTGGTCGGGCAGCGCGCACCGGGTCCGGCCCCGACCTTCGCCGAGTACGACGACGAGACGGCCGAGGCCGCCGCCGTGGCCGCGTCCTGCCGGGCCAAGATCGACGCCGGGGTGCCGGCCAGCGAGCTGGCCGTCCTCTATCGCATCAACGCGCAGTCGGAGGCGTACGAGCGGGCGCTGTCCGAGGCGGGCGTGCCGTACGTGCTCCGGGGCGGGGAGCGGTTCTTCGAGCGCAAGGAGATCCGGCAGGCCCTGCTGCTGCTGCGCGGCGCCGTCCGGTCGGCCGAGTCCGGGGAGAAGCTGGTCGACGTCGTGCGGGACGTGCTGTCCGGGCTGAACTGGTCCCCGGCCGCGCCGCCGCCCGGCGGCACCGCCCGGGAGGCCTGGGAGTCGCTGGCGGCGCTGGTCGGCGTGGCCGAGGAGCTGGTGGCGGTGCAGCCGGAGGCGGGCCTGGGGGACTTCGTGGCCGAGCTGGAGCAGCGGGCCGCGGCCCAGCACACGCCGACCGTGCAGGGCGTCACGCTGGCCTCGCTGCACGCGGCCAAGGGGCTGGAGTGGGACGCGGTCTTCCTGGTCGGCCTGGTCGAGGGCACGCTGCCGATCCAGCACGCGCTGACCGACGAGCAGATCGACGAGGAACGCCGGCTGCTCTACGTGGGCGTCACCCGGGCCCGCGAGTCGATCGCGCTGTCCTGGGCCCTGTCCCGGGCCCCGGGTGGGCGGCGGTCGCGGCGGCGGACCCGGTTCCTGCACGGGATCGCGTCCGAGCCGGTGCCGCCGCCCGGGTCCGGTGGCACCGGCTCTGGCTCTGGCTCCGGCGGCGGTGGCTCGGCCCGGCGGCGGCTCGGCTCGGACCTGCCGGACGGTGCCGACCAGGAGCTGTTCACCCGGCTGCGGGCGTGGCGGGCGGCGCGGGCGGAGACCCAGAAGGTGCCGGCGTACGTGGTCTTCACCGACGCGACCCTGGCCGAGCTGGCCGTCCGGCAGCCGTCCGACGTGCCGGAGCTGGTCGCCGTGCCTGGGATCGGACAGTCCAAACTGGACCGGTACGGCGAGGACGTGCTGGCCATCGTGCGGGGCGAGCCGGCCCCGTCCGGGGCCGGCGGCTGACCGCTGTCCGGGGCCCACGGCTGACCGCTGTCGGGCCCGCGGCGGACCGCCGCGGGTTGCCCTAAGGGACAATTTCCGGCGAGTTTCGGCCATGGCCGTTTATTTCGTTGCGCCCGTCTCGGGCCGGGGCTTAACCTCCGTTTCAACTCGATGCGGCCGTCCCTGGGGGACGTCGCCGCCGCACAGGAAGGGGGGTGGTCCGCAGTGAACAAGCTCATGGCGAGCGACGCGGCGACCTCCCTTGTCCTGAAGCCTTGGACCGAGCGGTGCTGCGCCGCGCCCGTCCAGACCGTCCACGGGACCGGTCTGCCCTTCGGCACGTACGAGGGCGACCCGGCCGGCCGGACGTTCGACGGGACCGGTCCGTCCGTCGCCGGTATCGACGCGCGCGTCGACGTGCTCGTTACCGATGGCATGGGCGCGGACCAGGTCCAGACCGTTCGCATCCCGACCGCTATGACCGGGATTCCCCCTCGAAGGACGCCTTCTCGGTGTTGACCCACCGAGACCGGCTCACCTTCGAGGCCGCGGAATCCCAGCCATGGGATCCGCGGCCTTCGTGTTTTCCGCCCTCCGTCCACCCGTCCGATCGACACACCCAGGAGGTGAGCCCGGTGCGTACCCCCAGCGAAGGGGTGCTCGTCGCGGCGCCAACCGCTCTCGCAGTGCTCGACCTCGACCCGTTCGAGGCTGAGCGAGCGGGGGTGGAGCTGCCCTGCCGAGCGCAGGACCCGGAGCTCTGGTTCGCGGAGTCGCCCGCGGATCTGGAAGTCGCCAAGAACCACTGCCTCGACTGCCCGGTCCGCCGGGCGTGCCTGTCGGGCGCGCTCGAGCGGCACGAGCCGTGGGGCGTCTGGGGCGGCGAGATCTTCGAGCGGGGCGTCGTCATCCCGCGCAAGCGGCCCCGCGGCCGCCCGCGCAAGGAGGTCGCCGCATGACCCGGCGCCGGTCCGGCACCACCGTCCACGGCGCTCCGGCGCCGATCGTCCAGCCAGCCCTGCGAGTGGGCGCCCGCCCGTTCGCACCCCAGATCAGGAGTACTGCGATGTTGCTGCTCAACGAAGAGCTCGCGCGTGCGCGAATGCGAGATGCGGAGGCCGTAGCCGCGCGGGCGCGCCTCGGCGCCCGGGTGCAGGCCGCACACAAGTGGCAGCGCCGGGCCGACAAGGCCGCCCGCCGCGCTCGCCTCGCCGCCGCCGGGATCCTCTGATCCGGTGGCCCACCGGAGCCGCCCGCCCCCCGCTACCGGGGCGGGCGGCTCCGCCGTCCGTGCCGCCGGCCCGCCGCCCACCTCCGCCGGTGGCGGTCCGGTGGTGCCCCGGCCGCGCGGTCAGCGGGCGAAGCCGGGTTGCCAGCGCTCGACGATCCCGCGGTAGGGCGCGTCGGCGTCCAGCTGGCAGAGCACGCCGATGGAGCCGATCGTGACCCGGTGGATCAGCAGGTAGGCCGGAGGCAGGTTGAGGTGCCGGCCGATCTGCGCCGCCTCGTTGCGCGGGTCGGCGATCCGGGCCGCCTCCGACCGCATCCATTCCCGGGTGAATCGGAAGTGGTCGTGCGCCAGCGGCTCCAGCAGCGGGCGCAGGTAGCGGAGCACCCGATCGGCGTCGACGTCCAGGTCGGGCGGGACGAAGCCCTCCGCGCGCAACCCGGCCAGCACCTCCTCGGCGTGACCGTCGATGGCCATCCGGGTCAGCCGCCCGATCTGGGCCGGCAGCCCGTCCGGCAGCCGGGCGACCGCGCCGAAGTCGATCGCCGCCAGCCGCCCGTCGGCCATCAGCCGGAAGTTGCCCGGGTGCGGGTCGGCGTGCAGCATGCCGGCCCGGGCCGGCGCCGAGAAGTGCAACAGGGCCAGCAAGTAGCCGACCCGGTCCCGCTGGGCCCGGTCACCGCCGGCGATGATCTTCGCCAGCGGCAGCCCGTCGACCCACTCCGACACCAGCACCTTGGGTGCGCTGGCCACCACCCGGGGGACGTGGATCTCCGGATCGCCCGCGTACGCGGCGGCGAAGCCGCGCTGAGCGTCGGCCTCCAGCGCGTAGTCCAGCTCCTCGGAGACCCGGTCCCGCAGCTCGGCCAGCAGCGGCTTCACGTCCAGGCCGGGGGAGAGCACCGCGAACATCCGCGCGAACCGGGACAGCTGGCTGAGGTCGGCCAGCAGCGCCGGACCGGCCCCCGGGTATTGCACCTTGACCGCGACCGGCCGGCCGTCGGCCCAGGTCGCCCGGTGCACCTGGCCGATGCTGGCGGCCGCGGCCGGGGTCTCGTCGAAGTCGGCGAACCGGCGCCGCCAGTTCCGGCCCAGCTGCTCGGACAGCACCCGGTGCACGGTCGCCGCCGGCATCGGCGGCGCGCCCTCCTGCAGCTTCGTCAGCGCCTCGCGGTAGGGCGCGGCCATGTCCTCCGGGAACGCCGCCTCGAAGACCGACAGCGCCTGCCCGAACTTCATGGCGCCGCCCTTGAGCTGGCCCAGCACGGCGAACAGCTGCTCGGCCGTGCGGCGCTGGAGCTCCTCCGTGACCTCCTCGGCCGGACGCCCGCCCAGCCGTTTGCCGAAGCCGAGGGCGGCACGGCCGGCAACGCCGACGGGCAGGGAAGCGAGCCGGGCGGTCCGCGTCACTGCGCGCTTGGGGATGTCGGTCACCTGTTCATTCTCCCTGTTCCCCGGCTCGCGCGCCGCTCGCAGCGCGGTCGAGGCGTGATCGGCCGGTGTCATGCCGCTGCTCCGCAGTCGCAGCGGGAGTGGGCGGGCCAGGTCCGGCGGCGCAGCCGCCAGTCGGCCAGGCCCAGCTCCAGGCTGGCGCCGGTCGCCGCCGGCGGCCGTCCGTCCAGGTGGGCGAGGCACTGCAGGGCGGCCAGGGCGGCCGCCAGGGTGGCCAGGGCGACGTCACAGGGCTCGTCCCGGCGGCGCCGGATCCCGATCAGCTGCGCCGCCACGACCGGCCAGGCCGGGTCGCGGTCGGCGCGGTGCAGGTCGCCGCAGCGCAGGCAGCCGGTCCGGCCCGGCAGCACCAGCGGGCCGATCACGGCGGTCGTCTCCCGGACGCCGACGACCAGGTGTGGCACCCGGCCGCGGACCAGCGCGGTCCGCAGGCCGGTGTCGACCGGCTCCACCGAGGCCAGGACGACCAGGTCGGGGCGGTGGCCCGGCGGCGGGGCGCCGGAGTGGACCTCCGGCGCGACCCGGCGCAGCGCGTCGACCGCGGCGGCGGCGCGGGAGCGGTCGACGTCGGCGGCGGGCACGCCGGCCGGGGCGACGTCACCGGGCCGGACCGGGCCGCGGTCGGCGACGTGCACCCGGCCGACCCCGGCCGCGGCCAGCAGCGTGGCCAGGCTGGCGCCGACCCGGCCGGCACCGTGCACGACGACCCCGGCCGCCCGCCGTCCCCGCATCACCTCGAACGGGCTCTGCGGTCCGGGCAGCAGGGACAGCGAGGCCAGGTCCGGAGCGATCCGACCGGCCGCCCCGACCGGTCCGGCCGCCCGGCCAGCCCCGGTCGGGTCCCGCTCGGGCTCCCGGCCGGCCGCTCCCCGGCGGACGACCGTGCCGGCCCGGCCTCTTCGTCCTGACCCGGTGCTGGCCGCGCGGGCGGCCGGCCCGTCTGGCGCGCCAACGTCAGGCCGGTCGGCCGGGCCGGCCTGCGCGCCCGGGCCGGGCCCTCGGTCCGGCCCGGTTCGCGCGCCGCCGGACCCGCCGGCCGGGCCGGTCTGTGTGCGGGGCGGGGGAGGCGCCGGGGGACGGACCTCGGCCAGCACTCCGGCGTCGCGGAGGTCGGCGAGCAGGTGGCCGATCGCGTCCGGGTCCAGGCCGGCGCCGGTGGCGGCGGTGAGCACCTCGGCCTCGGTGCGCGTGCCGTCCAGCGCCAGCAGCGCCCGCGCCGTCGGCTCGTCGATCCCGTCGACGACGACCGCGCGATCCGGGTCGAGGCCGAGCTGGAGCGCCCCGTCCGAGCGCCAGACCGGGCGCAACGCGGCCGGCAGCAGCGGCCGGCCCGAGCCCGAGCCGGGCATCCGGGCCCGCGGGTCGGCCGGCCCGGCGCCCCGCTCGGGCGGCGGCTGCGGCACCGGAGCCGGGCGCAGCGGGCGGAGCGGCAGGGTCACGGCACACCTCGTCTCGACGGGCGGATCTCGGTCGTCGCCGAGCCTGCCACCGCCGCCGCAACGGTGCGTCCGGCCGTCCACAGGGCCAGCCCTCGTCCACAGATCCGGCATCCGCCTTGACGCGGTCCGGTCCCGGAGCAGGACCCGAGCATGCCGAGGGGACGGCCCCGGCGGGCCACCCCCGGGTCCGAGCTTGCCGAGGGGGCGGCCCCGCCGGGCCACCCCCGAGTCCGAGCTTGCCGAGCGGGCCGCCCCGCCGGGCCACCGCCCGGGCATGCCGAAGGGGGGCGGCCCGTGCGGGCCACCCCCCTTCGGCAATGCGTGTGCGGCTACGCCTTGCCGAGGATGCGGTTCATCGTGGTCCCACAGACCGGGCACTTGCCCTTCGCCATGCGGCGTCCCGAGTCGCTGACCGAGACCTCACCCTCGAAGTCGCGCTTCTCCCTGCACTTCACGCAGTAGCCGTTGTAGGTGTCGGCCACGTCGTCCTCCTCGTCGTCCGTACCCCCTGGCGGTTCGCGGGGAGCGCCGCCACCGTACCTGCCCACGCCTGGTGGTCCTGCTTGCGGGCCGGTTCGGCGCGCCTGCGGTCCGGTCCGGAGGGGTGTTCCGGCCCCGTTGCGGCGCGGACGTCCGGTTCACGCTGGGTGATCGGTGACCGTGTCGATCGAACATCTCCGGGCGACGGGGCAGGGCCGCCCGGGACGCACGCAGCCCCCGGTCTCTCGGTCCGGACCGCTCGCCTTCCCCTAACGGGCGGTCCGTCCGGAGGCCGGGGGCTCCGTTGGGGCACGACGCTAGAGCGGCCTGGTACGGCGGTCAACGCGTTCCTTGCACAGCCTGTGGACAACCGTGTGGACAGCCTGGGGACGACGCGGGGTGTCTCTGTGGACCGGTGGGGGACACGGTGTGGACACCCCCCGTACGAACGGTTGACCCGACCGGTTGACCTGCGCTGATGATGTTCACACCTGTGGAGCAGAAAATTACGGAGAGAAACTGAAGCTGAGCCGCCCCACCGGCGGGGACGACCAAGAAGTTGAACCCTCGGCCCGCTACCGTGCCCGTGTGGCTCGTACGCTTGCCGTCGATCGGGCCGCGCCCGCCGTCGAGGTGCGGCGGAGTGCGCGCCGGCGTCGCACCGTGTCCGCATACCGCGACGGCGACACCACCGTGGTGCTGATCCCGGCCCGGTTCAGCAAGGCCGAGGAACGCCGCTGGGTCGCCGAGATGGTCGCCCGCCTGCAGGCCCGGGACGCCCGCCGCGAGCGTGGACCCCGGCGCAGCGACGAGGCGCTGCTGGCCCGGGCCCGGCAGCTGTCGGCCACGGTGCTGGACGGCAAGGCCCAGCCGACCAGCGTCCGCTGGGTGACCAACATGGCCTCGCGCTGGGGGTCCTGCACGCCCAGTGACGGCACCATCCGGGTGTCGATCCGGTTGCGGGACATGCCCAGCTGGGTGCTGGACTACGTGCTGGTGCACGAGCTGGCCCACCTGCTGGTGCCCGGGCACGGTGCCGACTTCTGGGACCTGGTGGGCCGCTTCCCGCGCACCGAGCGGGCCCGGGGCTACCTGGAGGGGGTCGCGGCCGCCGCCCACCTGGACCGGTCCGAGGAGGACGAGGCGCCCGCCGCCGAGGTCGACCCCGGGACGGAGGGATGACCCGGCGCGCGGCCGTGCTGCTGCTGTCCGGGCCGCCCGCGGCCCGGGCCTGCCCGCCCGGGATCGCGCCGGACGCGTTCGCCCGGGCGCTGGCCGAGGACGTCGCCGACCTGCTCGCGGAGCTGCCCGGGCTGGACCCGGTGGTCGCGGCCGCGCCGGACCGGGTCGCGGACGCCGAGGACGTGGTCTGGCCGGGTACGCCGGTGCTGGAGACCCGGCTGGGGCGGCCGTCGGACGTGTTCGCCGCCCTTTCCGCCCGCGGCTACGAGGAGGCGGCCGTGTTCGTCGCCGACGCGCCCGACCTGCCCGGGCTGCTGGTGGCCAAGCCGTTCTCGGCGCTGTCGGTGGCACCGGTCGCGGCGGCCCCGGCCGAGGGCGGCGGGCTGGTCGCGCTGGCTGTCCGGCTGCCCGCGCCGGCCTGGCTGCCGCTCGACGTCGACCTCGACGAGCCGTACGCGGTGGAGCGGCTCAAGGCGGCCGCGCCCGACCCGGCCGACCTGGTGCTCACGCCGTCCTGGCGCCGGCTGCGCAGCCGGGACGACCTGGCCGGGCTGGACCCCGACCTGGAGGGCTGGGAGTCGACCCGGGCCCTGCTCAGCCGCTGAGCGATCAGGCCGAGCCGGGGTCGAGCTCCTCGCCGCTGCGCCGGACGAACCCCTCCGGGTCGTCCAGGTCGTCGGCGCTCGGCAGCAGGTCGGGGTGCTTCCACAGCTCGTCCCGCGCGTCCGGGCCCTGCTGCTCCCGCAGCGTCCGCCACAGCGTCGAGGCCTCGCGCAGCCGGCGCGGCCGCAGCTCCAGACCGACCAGGGTGGCGAAGGTCTGCTCGGCCGGCCCGCCGGTGGCCCGGCGGCGGCGCAGCGTCTCCCGCAGCGCCTCGGCCCCGGGCAGCCGCTCGGCCGCGGCCGCCCCGACGACGTCGTCGACCCAGCCCTCGACCAGCGCCAGCAGGGTCTCCAGCCGGGCCAGCGCCACCTGCTGCTCCGGCGTCACCGACGGCTCGAACATGCCGCCCTGCAACGCCTTCTGCATGCTCTCCGGGTCCTGCGGGTCGATCTCGGTCATCGCCCGCTCGATCGCGTCCCGGTCGACGGTGATGCCCCGCGCGTACGCGTCGACGGCGTCGAACAGCCGCTGCCGCAGCCAGGGCACGTGCTTGAACAGCCGGTGGTACGCGGCCTCGCGCAGCGCCAGGAACAGCCGGACCTCGTCCGCGGGCCGCTCCAGCCCCTGCCCGAAGGCGGCGATGTTGTCCGGCAGCAGCGCCGCGACCCCGGCCGGCCCCAGCGGCAGGCCGACGTCGGTGCTGGTCAGGACCTCGCCGGCCAGCTTGGCCAGGGCCTGGCCGACCTGCGCGCCGAACATCAGCCCGCCGACCTGCCCGACCATGCCCAGCAGCGGCCCGGCCTCGGCCGCGGCCTCCTCCGGCACGATCGACCCCATCGCCCCGACCACGCGGGACGCGACCGGGTCGCAGAGCTGGGCCCAGGCCGGCAGCGTGCGCTCGACCCACTCGACCCGCGACCACGATTCGATCGCGGTCACCCCGGACGGCAGCGAGGTCGCCGGGTCGAGCCAGTGGTCGGCCAGCCGGATCGCCTCGGCGATCTGCGAGCGCTCCACCGGCGTCGGGGAGCGGTGCCCGGCCGACAGTGCCGAGACCGACATCTGCTTGGCCAGCTCCCAGTTCACCGGGCCGCTCTGCGCCGACAGCATCTGCTGCAGCGCGGCGAACAGCGGTGCCTTGCCGGCCAGGTCGTCGGGGATGCCGCCGGCCCCGGGCAGCCCGAACCCGGGTCCGAACGGAAGGTCACCAGATCCGGACGAGCCGGATCCCGGATCGTCGCGGTTCGGCCCGAAGCCGAACCCGAACGGGACGTCGGTCACCAGCGACCTCCTCGCGCTGCCATGCTGCCCACGGTAGTCCTGACGAGCGAGAGGAGACCGACGTGCCCGGGCCCGTACGCCCTCGGCGAAACGCCGGTGCCCCCGACGGTGCCCGCGACGGTGCTCCCGACGCCGCTCGCGGCGGTGCCGTCGTCGCGGTCACCGGCGCCGGCTCCGGCGCGGGCGCGGCCGTGCTCGCGCACCTGGCCGGCTCGCCCCGGGTGGCCCGGGCCATCGGTGTCGACGACGGCCCGGCGCCGGCCGGCACGACCGCGGAGTGGCGCCAGGTCGACGGGCTCGACCCGGGCCTCACCGCGGCCTTCGCCGGGGTCACGGCGCTGGCCCACCTGGCCGTCGACCTCACCCCGGACCCGGACCGGGCCGGCCAGCGGCTGCGCAACACCCGGGCCGCGCAGACGGCGATCACCGCGGCGTTCGCGGCCGGGGTGCGGCGGGTCGTGGTGGTCGGCAGCGCCCTGGTCTACGGCGCGTACGCCGACAACCCGGTGCCGCTGGACGACGACGCGCCGCTGCGGGCCATGCCCGAGTCGAGCGCGGTCGGCGACCTGCTGGAGATCGAGCGGATCGCGGCCGCCTCCCGGCGCAGCCACCGCGGGCTGGCCGTCACCGTGCTGCGGCCGGCGGTGGTGCTGGGGGCGGGCGACCGGGAGCCGATGGCGGCGCTGCTCAGCGCGCCCCGGCTGCTGCGGATCCGCGGGGCCGACACCCGCTGGCAGTTCTGCCACGTCAGCGATCTCGCGGCCGCGGTCGAGCTGGCCGCGCTGGCCCCGGCCGGGGTGCTGGACGGGCCGGCCAACGTCGCCTGCGACGGCTGGCTCGACCACGACGAGCTGGAGCGGGTCAGCGGGCGGCGCAGCCTCGAGCTGCCCGAGGGCATCGCGGTCGGCACGGCCGAGCGGCTCAACCGGCTCGGCGTCACCTCGGCCCCGCCGAGCGAGCTCGACCACCTGGTGCACCCGCTGGTCGTCGGCACCGCCCGGCTGCACGCGGCCGGCTGGCGGCCGGCCTACACCAACGCCGAGGCGGTGGCCGACCACGTGCGGGAGCGGCGCCGGCGCGGGCCGGCCGTGGTCGGCGGGGCCGCGGCCGGGGCGGCCGTCGCGCTGGTCGGCACGGCCGCGCTGGTCCGCCGGGCCCGCCGCCGCCGGACCCCCTGACCGTCCATTGAGGACATTGATGCCCGGGACGGTGCAACACGCCGCGACACGGGGCGGATGTGCGCCTCACGGCGTACGGTGGAGGTGTGTCCCCGTTGGTCTGGCTCCTGATCCCGCTGGTGGCGTTGGTCGCCGCCGTCGCGTGGGCGAGCTGGGCCGCTCGGCCCCGGGGCCCGGCCGATCCGGTCGACAGCGTCGCGGCCCACCACCGGTTCGTCGAGGCGCTGGAGCGCAGCCGCCACGACGGCCCGGACGACGCCCGCTGACGCAGCCGCTCTTGGCCATCTGGCGGCGCGGGTGACGTCCAGACGACGACCGGCCGCGTTGTCGGGGATCGACCGGTACAACCCCGGTATCGGCCGACCCCTCCGCCTTGCCGGACGCCGCCTGGACGCCACCCGCATCCGCCGACGACCAAGAGAGACGCCCTAAGCTGGCCGGCATGAGCCGACGGGTCCTCACACTGATCACCGGCGCGGTGCTGCTGCTCGCGCTGATCGTGGGCGGCTCCCAGCTCCCGGTGCCGTACGCGGAGCTCGGTCCGGGCCCGACCCTGGACACGCTGGGCGTCGACCAGTCCGGCAAGGAGATCATCCGGCTGACCGGGCGGACCGAGGAGAAGACCACCGGCCACCTCAACCTGACCACGGTGTCGGTGCGGGACCGGCTCGACCTGCTCGGCGCGCTGCGCGGCTGGCTCGACCCGGAGCGCGCGGTGGTGCCGCGGGAGGAGATCTTCCCGCCGGGACAGACCCAGCAGCAGACCGACCAGAAGAACACCCAGGACTTCGTCACCTCACAGAACTCGGCCGAGCTGGCCGCGCTGGCGCACCTGAAGATGACCAAGGTCGCCGTCACCGGGGTCCCGGCCGACTCGCCGTCCCAGGGCAAGCTGGCCGCGAAGGACGTCATCGTCGCGGTGCAAGGCGCCAAGGTCGGCGACACCGTCGCGCTGGCCAAGGTGCTGGGCGCGACGAAGCCGGGCACCACGGTGACCGTCACCTACGAGCGGGCCGGCCGGACCGGGACGACCCAGGTCACCACGACCCAGGGCACCGGCACCGACGGCCGGACCCGCGCGGTCCTGGGGGTCAACGTCACGCTGGCCAGCACGGCGCCGTTCCAGGTCAAGATCGGGCTGGACGACCGGATCGGCGGGCCGTCGGCCGGGCTGATGTTCGCGCTCGGCATCCTGGAGAAGATCGGCCCGGAGGACCTGACCGGCGGCCGGTTCGTGGCCGGCACCGGCACGATCGACGTGGACGGCACGGTCGGCCCGATCGGCGGCATCCCGCTGAAGCTGATCGCGGCCAAGGACAAGGGCGCGACCGCGTTCCTGGTGCCGGCCGGCAACTGCACCGAGGCCAGCCGCCGGCCGCCGGCCGGGCTGACCCTGATCAAGGTCGACTCCCTGACCAGCGCGCTGTCCGCGCTCTCGGCGCTGCGCACCGGTCAACCGACGCCGGCCTGCTGAGCGCCCGAGGGCTCAGTCCAGGGTCGCGGCCAGCGCGTCGGCCAGCGCCGGGGCCAGGTCGGGACCGACCAGCAGCTCGTCCTCGTCCTCGCCCCGCATCCGTACGGTGCAGGCCCGGCTGCCGTCGCGCAGCACCGCCACGGCCAGCCGCGCCTCCCGCCGCTGCGGGTGGTCGACGGCCCAGTCCAGGACGTCGGAGTGCCGGGGCATGGCCTCCTCGACCTCCGGCGGCAGCATCACGACCTCCTGCACCAGCGCGCAGCCGGCCACCTCCCGGGGCCAGCCGACCTGGGCCAGCGACTCGTCCAGCGGGCCGTCCGGCAGCGGGTCCTGCTCGACCGGGGTCAGCGCCTCGGCCGGCATCCGGTCCGGGTCGAGGCCGAGCTGGGCCGCGAACTCCGGCTCCCGGACGACCAGGTCAGCGGTCCGGGCCAGGGCGAACAGCTGCGGTCGCTGATCCCAGCCGGAGCCGGCCACGTGCCGCTCGATCTCGACCAGGGTCTCCTGAAGCAGCTCCGACACGGCCCCATCCTGACAGGTGCGCGAAGACCCGTACGTCCCGCCGGGAACCACAGCGGCTCCCGGTAAGTTTCTCAGGCGTCCCGATCGCCCTTCCGTGGGGAGCACATCACCGTGGCCATGCGGCCGTCGTTACCGGTGCCGTCCCTGTCCCGGCGCGCCAAGATCATCATCGGCGTCGTCGTGTTGCTGGTGCTCGTCCTGTCCGTGCTCGGCTCGCTCGTCCGGTTGTACGTGGACTGGCTGTGGTTCGGCGAGGTCGGGTTCCGGCAGGTCTTCAGCACCGGACTGCGCACCCGGCTTCTCCTCTTCTTCCTCTTCGGCGTGTTGATGGCGCTGGTCATCGCCGCGAACCTCTACCTGGCCTACCGGTTCCGGCCGCCGTTCCGGCCCATGTCGCTGGAGCAGCAGAACCTGGAGCGCTACCGCTCCGCGCTGGAACCGCGCCGCCGGCTCATCGTCATCGGCGTCTCGTCGGTGCTCGGCATCTTCACCGGCATCACCGCCCAGGCGCAGTGGCAGACCTGGCTGCAGTGGCGCAACGGCACCCAGTTCGGGGTCAAGGACCCGCAGTTCGGCATCGACATCTCCTATTTCACCTTCACCTACCCGTTCCAGCGGTTCGTGCTGGGCCTGCTGTTCACCGCCGTGGTGCTGTCCCTGCTGGCCGCGGTGGCGGTGCACTACCTGTTCGGCGGCGTGCGGCTGCAGACGCCGGGGGAGAAGGTCACCCCGGCCGCGCGGGTCCACCTGTCCGTCCTGCTCGGCATCTTCGTGCTGCTCAAGGCGGCGGCCTACTACCTCGACCGGTACGGGCTGCTGTTCAACGAGCGCGACGGCCGCACCGGCGCGTCCTACACGGACGTCAACGCGGTGCTGCCGGCCAAGACGATCCTCATGTTCGTCGCGCTGATCTGCGCGGTGGCGATCCTGGCCAACATCTTCCTGCGCTGGGTGCAGCTGCCGGCCATCGCCATCGTGCTGCTGCTGCTGACCTCGATCGTGGCCAGCGGCATCTACCCGGCGGTCGTGCAGCAGTTCAGCGTCCGCCCCAACGCCAACGAGAAGGAAGCCGAATACATCGGCCGCAACATCGAGGCGACCCGCGCGGCGTACGGGATCACCTCGAAGGCCGAGGGCGGCAAGGTCAACCAGCAGCAGTACAACGCCAACACGGACGTCACCTCGGCCCGCGACAAGCTGATCGCCGACAGGTCGACGATCCCGAACGCGCGGCTGCTCGACCCCAACATCCTCAGCCCGACGTTCCGGCAGTTCCAGCAGATCCGCAACGTGTACGACTTCCCGGAGAAGCTGGACATCGACCGTTACACGATCGGGGGCAAGGAGAGCGACTACGTCGTCGCGGCCCGCGAGCTGAGCTCCGACAACCTCAGCGGCAACCAGACCAACTGGATCAACCGGCACACCTTCTACACGCACGGCAACGGCTTCGTCGCGGCCGCGGCCAACGAGAACCTCACCTCGGAGCGGGCCTTCGCCGTCGGCGGGCTGCCTGCCACCGGACCGATCAAGATCGAGCAGCCGCGGATCTACTACGGCGAGCTGATCTCGGACTACTCCATCGTCGACACCAACTCGCGCGGCGAGTTCGACCGGCCGGGGGGCGGCGGAGAGGACGAGCTGTTCAAGTACGACGGGAGCGGCGGCGTCGACGTCGGCAGCTTCTTCCACCGGCTCGCCTTCGCGATCAACTACCGCGAGCGCAACATCCTGCTCTCCAGCGCGATCAACGGGAACTCCAAGATCCTGTTCGTCCGCGACCCGGCCGACCGGGTGGAGAAGGTGGCGCCGTTCCTCAAGATCGACGGCGACCCCTACCCGGCCGTCGTCAACGGGCAGATCGAGTGGATCGTCGACGGCTACACGACGCTGAACAACTATCCGTACTCGGAACGCCAGACGCTGGGTGAGCTCGCGGCCGACTCCCGCACCGGGCAGGGCACCCGGGCGCTGCCTCGGCAGGACGTCAACTACATCCGCAACTCGGTCAAGGCGACCGTCAACGCGTACACCGGCAAGGTCACGCTGTACGAGTTCGACGAGAAGGACCCGGTGCTGAAGACCTGGATGAGGGCCTACCCCGGCATCGTCCAGCCGAAGTCGGCGATCTCCCCGCAGCTGAAGGACCACCTGCGCTACCCGGAGGACCTGTTCAAGGTCCAGCGCGAGCTGCTGACCCGCTACCACGTGACCGACCCGCGGCAGTTCTTCAACACCCAGGACTTCTGGCGGGTGCCGGCCGACCCGACGACGGGGCAGGGCGCGGCCCAGCCGCCGTACTACATCGTCGCCCAGGC
>DATDKW010000223.1:0-16651 GCA_036519715.1 Mycobacteriales bacterium | reverse complement strand
CGGCTCGGGCACGACCGGCGCTACTCCGTCGACCACTCCAAGCTGGCCGCGATGGGCTACGCGCCGCAGTGGTCGTTCGAGGAGGGCCTGGCCCGGACCGTGGAGTGGTATCGGGACAACCGGTCCTGGTGGGAACCGCTGAAGTGAGCCGACGAGGGAGTGAGCATCGCAGGGCCCCCGGGCGGTGGCTCGCCCTGCGGTCGCCCGAGGAGCGGAGCGACCGACGAGGCGAACAGAAGGCTGCACAGTCATGAGGTTCCTGGTCACCGCGGCCGGCGGGCAGCTCGGCGCCGACCTGGTCCGGGTGGCGGGGGACCCCTCCGCCGGCCACGAGGTGGTGGCGCTGACCCGGGCCGAGCTCGCCGTCACCGACCCGGCCGCGGTGGAGAAGGCGGTCGTCGACGTCCGGCCCGACCTCGTCCTCAACGCGGCCGCGTACACGGCCGTCGACGCGGCCGAGACCGACGAGGCGGCCGCGGCGCTGGTCAACGCGGACGCCCCGGCCAACCTGGCCCGGGTCTGCGCGCTGCACGACGCCGGCCTGGTGCACGTGTCCACCGACTACGTCTTCGACGGCACCGCCGACCGGCCCTACGAGGTGGACGCGCCGACCGGCCCGACCTCCGCGTACGGGCGGACGAAGCTGGCCGGGGAGCAGGCGGTCCGGTCGCTGCTGCCGGAGCGGTCCTGGGTCGTCCGCACGGCCTGGGTGTACGGGGAGTCCGGCGGCAACTTCGTCCGGACCATGGTCAAGCTGGCCGGGATCAAGGAGACCCTGGACGTGGTCGACGACCAGCGCGGCTCGCCGACCTGGTCCCGCGACCTCGCCGCCGGGCTGCTGGCGCTGGCCGCCGCCCGGCCCGCCCCCGGCATCTACCACTGCACCAACTCCGGCGAGACGACCTGGTACGGGCTGGCCCGGGCGGTGTTCGAGGAGATCGGGGCCGACCCGGAGCGGGTCCGGCCGACGACCACGGACAGGTTCCCGCGGCCGGCGCCGCGCCCGGCGTACTCGGTCCTGTCCGGGGCGGCCTGGACCGCGGCCGGGCTGCCGCCGCCGCGGCCGTGGCGGGACGCGCTGCACGCCGCGTTCACCGAGGTGGGGGACGCGTTCCGGCGGTAGTTGGGCGGATGTCCCAGGCTGGGCGTCCGTCGATCTGTGAGTATGGAGGCACCAGCTGCGGCAGTTCACCGCCAGCCGCGCTGGGACGTGTCGGTGGTCTCCCTCGGCGATGACGTGGCCACCCTGCTGGCCGGCCGGGTCGCCCGCGGCGCGGCGCCGGACGTGGCCATGCTGCCGCGCCGGGATCGCTGGCCGAGGACCTGGCCGGCCGTGCTCCGGTGGAGGCCGAGGGCACCGTCCGGCTCTACAGCGAGAACGCGGCGGCGACGGCGGTGCTCGACGCGATCGGCTGGTACCGGTAGCCGTGCCGTCCGGCCGCGCCCCCGGGGGCCGGTCAACTGCGACGGCTAAGGTTTCCGCTCGGCAGCCCGACGCCGAGGCGGTGAGTGGTGAGTTCAACGGTTCCGTCCCGGTCCCCCTGGCGGTCCAGGTGGACCCGGGGAACCGACCCTGGAACCCCGAGCGACCCCGGGACCCCGGCCGACCCCGGGACTCCGGCCGACCCCGGGAGCCTGACCGACCCCGGGACCCCGACCGACCCCGGGACCCCGACCGACGCCGAGGCCCGGTCCGACCCGGCCGGCTGGCCGGCCCGGGTAGCCTGGGTGCTGGTGCCGGCCGCCGCCTACGCGTTCCTCGGCATGCTGCGGCTCGCCCCGGTCTGGCGGGCGCCGACCCGGCTCACCCAGTGCGCCTGCGGCGACGGCGCCTTCACCATGTTCTACCTGGGCTGGACGCCGTACGCCCTCGGGCACGGGCACGACCCGTTCTTCACCGACTGGCTGTTCTACCCGACCGGCGTGAACACCCTCTGGAACGTCACCCTGCCGCTGCCGGGCATGCTGCTGGCGCCGCTGACCGTCCTCTGGGGGGTGGTGTTCAGCTACAACGTGCTGGTCGCGTTCGCGTTCGCGGGCTCGGCGCTGTCCGCCTACCTGCTGCTGCGGCGGTGGGTGCGCTGGCCCCCGGCCGCCTTCGCCGGCGGCCTGCTCTACGGCTTCTCGCCGTACATGATCGGGCAGGGGCTCGGGCACGTGCACATGCTGCTCCTGGTCCTGGTGCCGGTGCTGATGCTGCTGCTGGACGAGCTGCTGGTGCGGCAGCGGCTCCCGTTCTGGGTGCCCGGGGTGCTGCTCGGGGCGGTCGCCGTGGCCGAGCTGCTGACCGCGGAGGAGGTGCTGGCCGGCGCGGCAGTGATCGGCGCGCTCGGCCTGGTGGTGCTGGTGGTGCTGTTCCCCGGCCAGGTCCGGTCCCGGGTCCGGTACGCCGCGGCCGGGCTGGGCGTGGCCGGGCTGACCGCGCTGCTGCTCGCCGCCGTGCCGCTGAAGCACCAGCTGACCGGGCCGCAGCGGCTCACCGGCACGGTCAGCAGCCCGGACCGCTACCGGGCCGACCTGCTCAGCTGGGTGGTGCCGACCCGGCTGATGCATTTCGCACCGGAGTCCGCGCTGCGGACCAGCGGGGGCTTCGGCGGCAACGTCGCCGAGAACGGCAGCTACCTCGGCATCCCGCTGCTGCTGGTCGTCCTCGTGGTCACGGTGCTGCTCTGGCGGCGCCGGCCGGTGGTCCGCTGGGCCGCGGTGATGGTGCTCGCGGTGATGGTGCTCGCCTCCGGGCGGTCGCTCCGGATCGACGGCCGGGACACCGGGATCTGGCTGCCGTTCCAGGCGCTGGAGCACTTCCCGCTGCTGGAGAGCCTGATGAGCGTCCGGCTCGCGTCCTACGCGGTGCTGTTCTGCGCGCTGCTGCTCGCGGTCGGGATGGACGCGCTGTACCAGCGGGTCCGGGCCGGCGCAGGCGGCCCGGTCCGCCGGCCGTGGACCCGGCCGGCGCTGGGCGGGGGGTTGGCCGCCGCCCTGGCCGTGCTGGCGCTGCTGCCGTTGCTGCCGGCCGACGCCTGGTACGGGCCGATCGTCTACTCGTACGTGCCGCCCTGGTACACCTCGGCGGCGGTCCAACAGCGGGTGCCGGAGGGCAGCGTGCTGGTCACCGTGCCCGCGGCCACCCCGGCCAACTCGGCCCCGATGGTCTGGCAGGCCGCGGCGGACTACCGGTTCAAGGTGCCGTTCGGATACTCGCTGCACCCCGGGCCGGACGGGCGGGGGCAGTTCGGCCCGTACCGGTCGACGTTCGCGGGCATCACGGCCCGGATCAAGCGCGGGCCACAGCCCCGGGTGAACGCCACCGACATCCGGACCATGCGGTCGGAGTTCCGGAGCTGGCGCGTCCGGACGGTGGTGGTCAGCGAGGAGGGCAACGTCAACCTGCCCGAGCAGGTGGACCTGGTCACCCGGATCCTCGGCCGACCGCCGGCGCACGACTCCGGCTCCTGGGTCTGGTACGACATCGACCCGGACGGGCTGGCCGGCCTGCCCGCGGTCGCCCCGCCGTGGCCGCCCCGCCGGGTGACCTTGCCACCCGGCTGAGCCTGGCGGCGGCCTCCTGGAATACTCGGCGCCCATGACCCAGCAGCGGGAGATCTCTCCCTTCTCCGCCAGCCCGGAGCTGCCGGCGCCGGCGGCGGAGCGGGCCGGCGCGACCCGCTCGCCGGCCCGTCCCGACCAGGCGCCGCCCGTGGCGGCCGACCTGCCCGGCCGGCGCCGGTTGCTGGCGGAGGCGGCCGGCATCGCGGCGATCACGATCGCGGTGGCGTACTGGGCCATCCCGGCCCTGCGGGACCGGCGGCAGACGTTCTACGAGGACGTCATCGCCAACTGGTTCGGTCCGCAGGCGCACGGGCTCGGCCAGCTGTTCGACAAGGGCATCCTGCTGCCGATCTGGCTGCGCACCAACTACGGCGGCGAGCCGTACATGGCGAACACGCAGCACGGCGCGGTCTACCCGGGCAACCTGCCGTTCTGGTTCCTGAACACGTCCACCGCGCTCGAGGTCGTCGTCGTCGGGCACTTCGTGCTCGCGTCGGTGGCGATGTGGGCCTACTGCCGGTTCGGCCTGCGCACCTCGATGTGGGCGGGCTGGCTGGGCGCGATCTGCTTCACCATGGGCGCCAGCACGCTGGCGCACATCACCCTGGGCGGCCAGGTCGAGGTGATCTGCCTGATGCCGCTGATCTTCCTGACCGGGCACATGGCGCTGGAGCGGCGGACGCTGCCCTGGGTGGTCGCCTGCGCGGTGTCGATCGGCCTCGGCTTCCTCGCCGGCCACGTCGAGGAGTGGCTCTACATCATGGTGGCGCTGGCCCTCTACGGCGCCGCCTGGATCCTGTTCCGCCAGCGCGGCGGGGTGCTGCGCCGGCTGCGCCAGGCCGTGGTCACGCTCGGGGGCTCGGTCGGGCTGTTCGTGCTCCTGTTCGGCTGGCAGCTGTTCCCGTCCCTGCTCGCGAGCCGCCAGACGTACCGGAACTCGCCGACCTTCCGCCAGCAGTTCCCGCTGCCGAAGGCCTGGGCGTTCAACTCGCTGCTGCCCGACTTCAACCACGTGCTGGTGGGCGAGAACGAGGCCTTCGTCGGGCTCGCCGCGACCTGCCTGATCGGGCTGGCGATCGCGGTCCGCCGGTGGGACCAGCTGTGGCTGCGCGTCTTCGTCGTCACCTCGGTCGGCATCGGGCTGCTGCTCGCCATCGGCAGCCAGGAGCCGGTCTACCGCTTCCTGTACGACCACGTGTCCGTGCTGCGCGGGTTCCGGGTGCCGTCCCGCTGGCTGCTGCTGTCCGCGTTCGGGCTGTCCGTCGGGGCCGCGCTGGGTCTGGACCAGCTACTCACCGCGTACGTGGGCCGGTGGCGGGCGCGGCTGCTGCACGGCCTGGCCGGGCTGCTCGTGCTGGCGGTGGCCGGCGGCGCCGCGCTGCTCGTGGTGGACGGAGTGAACAACGGCACGCACACGCTGAAGTGGTGGGGGCTGGCGCTCGCCGTCGGCGGGGTGGCCTGGCTGGTCGCGGGCGTGCGCCGGGTACCGCGCGCGGTCCCGGCGCTGCTCCTGCTCGCGATCACGGCGCTGGAGCTGGTGCACGGGCGGCCGGGCGCGGAGTGGCGGCAGAAGACCGCCAACCAGGTCTACGACGACTACGGCGACAACCTGGCCGCCCTGTCGGAGCAGGGCCGCTACCTGTCCATCGTCGGGGCGCCGAAGCCGAGCCAGGTCGCGAAGATCCCGATCCCGGCCGACGTGCCGCAGGACCCGCTGTCGCTGGCCTACTACCGGGTGGGCGTGGCCGGGCGGATCGCGGCCCGGCCGGACACCAACCTGGCCGTGCAGGCCGAGACCATCGTCGGGCGGGACGGCGGGTTCCTGCCGCTGCGCTGGTACCGGGAGTTCTACTACGCGGCCGCGGGCGGCGGCGGCGACCTCAACTCCGGTGCCATCTCCGCGCCGCCCTCGAAGTGGAACTGGGACACGATGGACCTGCTCGCTCTGCGCTGGTTCATCACCGGCGACGACCTGCCGGCCAGCGAGCGGGCCGTGCTGACCCGGGAGGGCTTCCGGCTCGACGGCGAGTACGGCTACACGCTGCGCTGGGTCCGGGACGGCACCTCGCTGGCCCGGCTGGTGCACGAGGTGGACGTGCTGCCCGACGAGAGCGCGCGGATCGCCCGGCTGACTGCTGGCTACCCGTTGCTGCAGCGGGCGATGGTCGAGCAGCCGGTGACGATCGACGCGGGACCGGCCGCCGCCGGGGCCGACCAGGTGACGACCAGCACCCAGCTCAACGGCACGGTCGACATCCGGGTCCGCACCGACCGCCGGTCGCTGCTGGTGCTGGCCGACCAGTGGTACCCGGGCTGGAAGGTCACCGTGGACGGCAAGGCGGCCGACCTGCTGCGCACCGACCACGCCTTCCGCGGGGTCGTCGTGCCGGCCGGGGAGCACCAGGTCCGGTTCACCTACGTGGACCGGCGGCTGCAGTTCGGCGGCGGGCTGGCCGGGGTTACCGTGGTCGTCCTCGTGCTGGTGCCGCTGCTGCTGCGCCGGCGGCGGTCGCGGGCGGCTGCGGACGGTGCGGCTGCAGGCGGTGCGGGCGGGGCGCCGCCGGACGGCGACCTCGGCAGTCGGGACAGCGACTCGGTGCTGCGGGACGGCCCGGGTGGTCCAGTGGGCCCGGACGGCCTCGGCGATCCGGCCGGGCGGGACGGCCGGGGCGAGTCAGCGGGCCGGGACGACCGGGGCGAGTCAGCGGGCCCGGACGGCCCGGGCGATTCAGCCGGACGGGACGGCCGGGTCGAGTCAGCGGGCCGGGACGGCCCGGCTGGCACAGTGGGCGGAGCCGGTCCAGCCGGTCCAGCCGGTCCAGCCGGCCCGGCCGGTTCCGGCCGCGCGACGGGAGAGGACGACACGTGACGTCACGTCGGCTGCGCGCGGTGGTGACCGGGGGCGCCGGGTTCCTCGGGTCCCACCTGTGCGAGCGCCTGCTGGTCGCGGGCTACGAGGTCGTCTCGCTCGACAACTTCACCACCGGCTCGCCGGGCAACGTCGCGCACCTGGCCGAGACCGGTCCGTTCCGGCTGATCCGCACCGACGTCACCGAGCACGTCTACGTGGCCGGCCCGGTCGACGTGGTGCTGCACTTCGCCTCGCCGGCCTCCCCGGTGGACTACCTGCGGCTGCCGATCGCGACGCTCAAGGTCGGCGCGATCGGCACCCTGCACGCGCTCGGCCTGGCCCGGGAGAAGCAGGCCCGGTTCGTCCTCGCCTCCACCTCGGAGACGTACGGCGACCCCCAGGTGCACCCGCAGCCGGAGTCGTACTGGGGACACGTGAACCCGGTCGGCCCGCGCGGGGTGTACGACGAGGCCAAGCGGTTCGCCGAGGCGATGACCATGGCGTACCGCCGTAGCCACGGCGTCGACACCGGCATCGTCCGGATCTTCAACACGTACGGGCCGCGGATGCGCCCGGACGACGGCCGGGCCATCCCGACCTTCATCCGGCAGGCGCTGGCCGGCGAGCCGCTGACCGTGGCCGGCGACGGCTCCCAGACCCGGTCCGTCTGCTACGTCGACGACCTGGTCGAGGGCATCCTGCGGCTGACCGGGTCCGCGCTGCCCGGGCCGGTCAACCTCGGCAACCCGGGCGAGCTCACCGTGCTCACGCTGGCCGAGCGGATCCGGGACGCGGTCGGCTCCCGGTCGCCGATCGAGTTCGTCGAGCGGCCCGAGGACGACCCGTCGGTTCGGCAGCCGGACATCACGCTGGCCCGGGCCGAGCTGGGCTGGGAGCCGGTCGTGCCGCTCGACGAGGGTCTGAAGCCCACTATCGCCTGGATCCGGGACGCCATCGGCGCCGCCGCCGACGGAAACGTGGAAGGTACGTCGTGAAGCTGTCCATCCTGATGCCCGTCTTCAACGAGGCCGAGACGGTGGAGGTCGTCGTCAAGCGGGTGCTGGACGTGCCCTATCCGTGCGAGATCGAGCTGGTCGTCGTGGACGACGGCAGCACGGACGGGACCGCGGCCGTGCTGGCCCGCCTGGACGACCCGCGGGTGTCGGTGCACACCCACCCGGTCAACCGGGGCAAGGGCGCGGCGATCCGGACCGCGGCGACGAAGGCGACCGGCACGCACGTGGTGATGTGCGACGCCGACCTGGAGTATTCGCCCGAGGACCTGCCGGCGCTGCTGCGGCCGGTGCTGGAGCAGGACGCCGAGGTCGTCTACGGCACCCGCTCGTTCACCAGCCACACCGCGTTCTCGTTCTGGTTCGTGCTCGGCAACAAGGGCGTCACGTTCATCGCCAACGCGCTGTACGACTCCTGGATCAGCGACCTGGAGACCTGCTTCAAGCTGATGCCGCTGCAGCTCTACCGCTCCCTCGACGTGCGCTCGGCCGGCTTCGGCATGGAGGCCGAGATCACCGCCAAGCTGCTCAAGCAGGGCATCCGGCCGTACGAGGTGCCGATCAGCTACCGGGCCCGCAGCCGGGAGGCCGGCAAGAAGCTGACCTGGCGGGACGGCGTCGAGGCGGTCTGGATCCTGGGGCGCATCCGGTTCGGCCGGTAGGCTCCGGCCCCCCGGCGGCCCTCCCGACCAGCCGGCCGCTCGACCAGCCGGCCGCCCGACCAGCCGCCCTCCGGACCGGCCGGCCGCTCGGCCGGCCTCCCGGCCCGCGGCCCGCCCGGCTGGCCGGCCGCGCTCAGGACCGCGCGGCCGGCACGATCCGGGCGCAGTGCCGCGGTGGCGGGACCGGCGCCGGCATCGCGGCCGGCGACCGCTCATACAGGTCGACCTGCGCGCCGACGGCGCCGACGGTGTGCACCCGCGGTCCGAACGTCGCGAGCTGCGCCCGGTAGAGCTGCGCGTCCGGCGCCGGCGTGTGGACGGTGACCAGCCACACCCGGGGGTACCGCCCGGCCTCCCGCAGCTGCCGGCCGACCGGTGCGCGGCTGCAGGCCGGCGCGGACGTGGCCGCCTCCAGCGCCTGCACCGCGCCGATCCCGTACCGCGGGCCGTAGAAGCCGACCGCCCGCCCGGCGCCGCGCCGTCGATGAGCACCAGGTCCGCGGGCCGGCGAGCAGCTCGTCCAGCCAGAACGCGCGGCCGGCCGACCACTGCCGGACTCCGCAGGCCGGCCCCGATCCCGACGACCGCCCAGGTCGCGGCCAGCACCGGACTCGGGAGCCGGACCGCTGCCCGCGGCGCCCCCACGGGTCTGCTCAGGTGTCGGCGCGAGAACGCACGATGAGGTCGGCCAGCAACGCCATCGAGCCGATGATCAGCCCGCTCACGAAGAACAGCAGTGTGCTGGTGGTCACCCGGAAGTCGTACCGGATCACGTCGTAGATGCCCTTGACCACCCCGAAGAAGACCAGCCACAACGCCAGCGGCATCAGGACCTTGATCGGGTTGAAGTACATCACCATCCGCAGGACCTGCAGGATGTAGCGGTAGGCGTCCTTGACGAAGTGGAACTTCGAGGTGCCGGCGCGCTTGGCGTAGTCGATGGGCAGGTAGTCGACCGCGTGCTGGTTGCTCAGGAACGACATCGTGATGGTGGTCACGCAGGAGAACCCGGGCGGCAGCAGCCGCAGGTAGGGCAGCGAGACGTCCCGGCGGAAGGCCCGCAGCCCCGAGTTGAGGTCCGGGATCTTGGTCGCGGCCAGCCGCTCGGCCACCTTGCGGATGACCCACTTGGCCGGCACCCGCAGGAACTTGTGCGTGCCCTGCTCGGTGGTGCGGGCCCCGACGACCTGGTCCACGTCCGGGTTGTCCAGCAGGTACTGGACGAACTCGGGGATCCGCTCGTTGGGGTAGGTCATGTCGGCGTCGGTCCAGACGACGATCCGCCCGTACGCCTCGCCGGTGCCGATCCGGCGGGCGGTGCCCGAGCCGCCGTTGCGCCGGAACGGCATCAGCCGCATGTTCGGGAACCGGGGCAGCGCCTCCTGCAGCACCGCGAGCGTGTTGTCCGTCGACTTGTCATCGATGACCAGCAGCTCGTACGAGAAGCCGCTGGTGTCCATGGCCGCGGTGATCCGCTCGATCTCCGCCATCACGTGTTCCTGCTCGTTGTAGCAGGGCAGGACGACGGTCACGTCGAGGGTGTCCGGGCCGCCGCGGCGCGGGGCCAGGGTCTCGCTGCTGTGCGGGTGGGGCGGGGCCGGCTTGTCGAGCGGCTGGGCGATGCTCACGGCGGAGCATCGTACCCTCCGGAGCCCGGTAGTCCGATGTGTGGAGGTCCACCGGGCATCCTCAGGAACCGGGATGTACTTTCGGAGGGTGACCGTCCCGCTCTCCGCGCTGCCTGCCGTGCAGGAGGAGCTCGAGCTGGTCGACGCCGAGGTGCACCGGCTGGCGGTCGGCTCCGAGGTCGCCGGCATGGACGTGGCGGTGCGGCAGCTGCTGGCCACCGGGGGCAAGCGGATGCGCTCGGTCCTGCTCCTGCTCACCCACCGCACGTTCGGCGGCGTGCCGGACGGGACCGAGATCACCGCCGCGGCCGCGGTCGAGATGGTGCACGCGGGCTCGCTGGCCCACGACGACCTCATGGACGACGCCACCGAGCGGCGCGGGGTGCGCACCGTCAACGCCGACTACGGCACCAACATGGCCGTCATGGTCGGCGACCGGCTGCTGGCCCGGGCCGGCCAGGCCGCCCTGTCGGTCTCCCCGCAGGTCGCCTCGGAGCTGATCCAGTCCCTGGTCGAGCTGATCGAGGGCCAGGTCATGGAGATGCGCGACGCGTACGACCTGGGCCGGACCGAGGAGCGGGCGATGCGCTCGATCGCGCTGAAGACCGGCACGCTGTTCCGGTCCGGCTGCGTGATCGGCGCGCTGACCGCCGGGGTGACCGGCGAGGAGCTGGAGCTGGCCCGGCGCTACGGCGACCGCTTCGGCGCCGCCTTCCAGGTCCTGGACGACCTGCTCGACCTGGTCTCCACCACCGAGCTGCTGGGCAAGCCGGTCGGCAACGACCTGCGCCAGGGGACGTACACGGTGCCGTTGCTGCGGGCGCTGCAGAAGCCGGAGCTGGCCTGGATCGCCGACGTGCTGGCCTCCGACGGCCGCGACCTCGCCGACGGCCAGGTGGAGAAGGTGCTGGCCGCGCTCAAGCAGGGGCCGTTCGTGGACGAGACGCTGGCGCACGTGCGGGAGCTGGCGGCCACGGCGGCGGCGGTCTTCGACGAGCCGGCCGCGGCCGGGCGTGACTGGTCGGTCCTGCAGAAGCTGCCGATGGAGTACGTCAGCTGGGCGGAGACCCTGATCAGCCGCTGAGTCCCGCCGGCGTGGCTAGAGGCGGGCCTGCACGGCTGCCGCGACCCGGACCGGGTCCAGCCGCACCGGGTTGGCCGCGCCCAGCCCGGCCCCGGCGAACTCGCGCAGGGTCGCCGGGCTCAGCCCGTACACGCCGAGCCGGTCGGACCAGCCGGCCCGCCGGATCAGCTCCGCCAGCGTGGTCGTGGCCGCGTCCGGCCCGCCGCCCGGCCCGCCCAGCAGCCCGCACACGGTCCGCAGCCGCTCCCCGACGAACCCGGGCCCGCGCTCGTCGGCGCACCCCTCACCCAGGTGCCGGCAGTTGTACGGCAGCAGCCAGGTCAGCGTGAGCAGGCAGGCCAGCCCGCGCGGCACCTGCCGGTGGGTGGTCAGCCAGCCGGCGAACGCCGGCACCGCGCCGGTCCGGGTGGTGTCGATCGCCCGCCCGGCCCGGGTCGCCGCGGCCGCCAGCCGGTTGCGCTGCCGCGGCGACGGCGCGTCCAGCGGGCCGCGCAGCACCTCGGCCAGGTCGCTGGCCGCCTGCCAGGACAGCGCCCGGGACGACGACGTCGAGCGGGCGCTCCAGAACGACTCCAGCCCGTGCGCGAGGGCGTCGAAGGCGGCCGGGTAGGTCACCGCGGGCGGGCAGGAGTCGGTCAGCCGCGGGTCCACGATCGCCACGTCCGCCAGCAGCGCCGGGTGGTCGAGCCGGTGCAGGCCGACTGCGGCGAACCGCGTCATCTCGGCCCCGCTGCCAGCGGTGGTCGGCAGCAGCACCATCCGGGCCGGCCGCTTGCGCAGCTTCGGGGTACGGCGGGTCGACTCCGGCTCGGCCAGCAGCCGGCCGAGCTTGGCCGTGTCGAGGACCGAGCCGCCGCCGAGGCCGACGACCACGTCCGGGCGGGTCCGGTCGACCAGCCGGACCAGCTCGGCGACCTGGACCCAGCTCGGATTCGAGTGCACCGAGTCGTACCAGGTGACGGCGGCGTCACCGAGCAGTCCGAGCGCCGCGGAAGACTGCACCGCGCGGCGGCTGCCGACCAGGAGCACCCGCCGCGGGCGCCACCAGGACAGCACCTCCGGGAGCCGGCCGATCGAGCCCGGGCCGGCCACCAGCAGCGGGCGACCGGAGCCGACCGGCTCGGGCATGGCGGGATCTCCTCGGCTGCGCTGCGGACGACAGGCCCGACCGGACCGAGGGTAGGCGATCACCGTCCGTCTCCGGCCGGTCGGCGGTAGGGTCGCTCGCTGTGACCGACGGCCCGGAGACGACCGTGCTGGTGGTCACCTGGCGGGCGCGGGACCTGCTGGCCGAGTGCCTGACCGGGCTGCGTTCGCAGACGGTGCCGCACCGGTTGCTGGTGATCGACAACGCGTCGTCGGACGGCACGGCGTCGCTGCTGGCCTCGTTCCCGGAGGCGCGGGTGCTGCGGATGCCGCGCAACCTCGGCTTCGCCGGCGGGGTGGCGGCTGGGCTGGCCGCGGTCGGCACGCCGTACGTGGCGCTGCTCAACGACGACGCGGTGCCGTCGCCCGGCTGGCTGGCGGCGCTGCTGGCGGCGCTGCCCGGGCACGCGGCGGTGACGTCGCGGATGCTGCTGCCGTCCGGGCGGCTGAACAACGCCGGGGTCGTGCTGCGGGCCGACGGGTACGGCGCCGACCGGGGGCTGGGGGCGCCGGACGGGCCGCCGTACGACGAGCCGGCCGAGGTGTTCGGCTTCTCCGGCGGGGCGGCGCTGCTGTCGGTGCCGGTGCTGCGGGACGTCGGCGGCTTCCCGGCCCGGTACTTCCTCTACTACGAGGACACCGACGTCTCCTGGCGGCTGCGGCTGGCCGGCCACGCCGTCGGGTACGCGCCGGGCGCGGTCGTCCGGCACGCGCACTCGGCCAGCGCGGACCAGACCTCGGCGCTGTTCTCCTTCCACAACGAGCGCAACCGGCTGCTCACGGTGGTCCGGTGCGCGCCGGCGTCGTTCGCGGTCCGGCAGTTGCTGCGGTTCGGGCTGACCACCGGGTCGCTGGCGGCGAAGCGGCTGCTGCGGCGGGATCTCCCGGCCGCGCCGCACTTCCGCACCGGGCTGCGGCTGCGGGTGCTGGTCTCCTTCGGCCGGATGCTGCCCTGGGCCCTGCGGACCCGGCGGGCGATCGGGCGCCAGTCCACCGTGGACCGAGCCGGGCTGCTGCGGGAGTGGGCCGGCTGATGCGGCCGGAGGTGGTGGCCTGCCTCGCCTGCCCGTACTGCGGCCTCGGTCTGTCCGAAGTGGACCATACGCTGCGGTGCCGGAACGGGCACTCGTTCGACCTGGCCCGGCAGGGGTACGTCACGCTGCTCCCGGCCGGCGCCCGCGGGGCCGGCGGCGACGACGCCGGGATGGTGGCGGCCCGGGCGGACTTCCTTGCCGCCGGCCACTATGCGCCGCTGACGACCGCGCTCGTCGCGGCGGCGGTCGGTGCTGCCGGTCCTGGTGGCGCCGCCGGTCCTGGTGGGGCTGCCGGTGCCGGTGGTCCTGTCGATCCGGTCGTTGGGGCGGTTCTGGACGTCGGCGCGGGGACCGGCCACCACCTGGCCGCCGTACTGGACGCGTTGCCGGGCGCGGCCGGCATCGCCCTGGACGCCTCCCGGTACGCGGCCCGCCGCGCCGCCCGCGCCCACCCCCGGGCCGGCGCGGTCGTCGCCGACGCCTGGTCCGGGTTGCCGGTCCGCACCGGCGCGATCGACGCCGTGCTCGACGTCTTCTCACCCCGCAACGGCGCCGAGACCGCCCGGGTGCTGCGGCCCGGCGGCCTGCTCGTCGTGGTCACGCCCGGTCCCGACCACCTTACCGGCCTGGTCGACGTCCTCGGCGGCCTGCAGGTGGACGCCGCCAAGGACACCCGGCTGGCCACCGCTCTGGAGCCGCACCTGCGGCCGCTGGACCGGACCGAGCAGCGCTGGCCGCTCATCCTGCCCCGGGCCGACGCCGTGCGCGCCGTCGCGATGGGACCGTCGGCCCGGCACCTGCCCGACCTGGCGGTCCGGGTGGCCGAGCTGCCGGACCCGGTCCGAGCGACCGCGTCGATCGTGGTGACCCGGTACGCCCGCGACTGACGGCCGACCCGCGGCTGGGGCTCGACCGTGACAACCCGGCAGCGCCGGACCGGTCGATCGTGGGGACCCGGCGGCTGACGGTCGATCCGCTGCCACCGCGGCGACGGGTCAGCCCCGGTGGCGGCGGAACTCTGCCCGCCAGCGCGGGCGACCGTCGGGCCCGACCGGCTCCTCGACCCGGACGGTCGTCACTCCGTCCCCGCCGAACGACTCGACGTCGGCCCGGCTGAGCGGCCACGGCCCGGTGTCCGGCTCGTCCCGGTGGCCCTGCTGACCGGAGATGACCAGCAGCGTCCCGCCCGGCGCGACCAGCGACCGTACCGCCGCTGTCACCCGCGGCCGGACCGAGCGCGGCAGCGATTGCACCGTCAGCGACTCCAGTACGAAGTCGAAGCCGCCGGCCCACGCCGGCGGCAGGTCGAGCAGGTCGGCCACCGCGTATTCGACCGCCGAGGCCGGGAACAGCCGCCGCGCGGCCGCGATCGCCGTGGTTGAGAAGTCGAATCCGGTCGTCGCGAACCCGTGCCTGGCCAGGAACTCCGCGTCCCCACCGAACCCGCAGCCGACGACCACCGCCCTGCGGCCGGCGCCGTCCGGCGGGTGCTGGGCGGCCCAGTCGGCCAGCAGCTGCTGCGGATCGCCGCCGCGGTCCCAGGGCAGGACCTCCCGGCCGGCCTCGGCCGCGACGTACAGCCTGTCGAAGAAGTCCCGCCGCCGCTCTATCGAGGATTCGCGCACCGGGGCACGCTAGCGAGCCGGACCTGGCCAGCCGGCGATCCGGTCCGCGGCTGCCAGCGAGTCGCGCCCGTGCGGCTGCAGGCCGGTCTCCAGGCAGAGCAGCCCGTTCGCGAGTCGCTCGATGTTGCCCCACTCCCAGATCGCGACCGCGTCCGTGCCCGTCCGGTCGGCCAGCCACCGGGCCCGGTCCGCCGGGTCGCCGGTCATCAGCTCGACCGGGTCTTCGCGCATCAGCACGCCGAGGTCGGCCTCGGGCTCGGCCAGCAGGCCGTCCGGGTCGACCAGCTTCCAGCCGGACCCGTCGGCGGCCCGCAGGGTGTTCCACTGGTGCACGTCGCCGTGCGACAGCACCGCCCGCTCGTCGTCGTGGGCCGCGGCCCGGCGCCCGGCCCCGGCCAGCGCCTGTGCCACCGCCGCCCTCGAACAGGGCCGGCCGAGCCGGTCCCAGGCGTTCTCGACGAAGGCGACGAGCCGGCGGGCCTTGTCGACCCCGGTCTGCAGTCCGCTGCCCGGAGCCGGCCGCCACAGCCGCATCGCCACCTGGCAGAGGATCTCGTGCCGCTCCCAGATCGGCAGCCGCAGCCGGAACATCGACTGGCCCAGCCGTTCCAGCAGCATCGCGCCGGTGTCCTCGTCGTGCCGCAGCAGCCGTACGCAGCCTTGGCCGTCGGCGAGCCGGAGCACGGTCAGCTCGTCGGTGGCGTGCCGGCCGTGGGCCCGCGGCACCGTCAGCTTGAGCACCGCCGGGTCGCCGCCGGCCAGCGTGGCCGCGGCGACGTAGGCCTCCGTCGCGTCCTCGTACGGCGGCCCGACCGTGATGTCCCAGTCCCGCTCCAGCCGGTCGATCAGCGCCGGCAGCGCGGTGAGCCAGTCATCGGCGCCGACGCTGCGGGCCGTGCTGCGTACCGTCGCCGGGACCTCGATCGTCGCCACCGGCCCATCCCACCTCGCCCGTCCAGCGGTTTACGGCCCGTCGCCCTGGTCGGCGAGCAGGAGGCTGCGTTGCTGGCCGAGAACGCGGTAGCCGAGCTTGTCGGCCACCCGGCGGGAGGCGAGGACCTGGGCCCGCCACTGCGGCAGCAGGCCAGCGGCGAGGGCGTCCGCGGTGGCGACGGCGGCGACCCGGGTCGCGTGGCCCCGGCCGCGGTGTCCGGTCGCCGTGAGCACGCACAGGTGGGCCGTGCCGGCCGGCCAGCGGTCGTAACCGGAGGCCGCGACGACGCGCCCGCCGACCCGGACGACCGCGGCCCGGGGCAGGCCGTCGAGCCCGCTCTCGTTCGCCTCGGCCGGGTCTACGGTGGCCAGCAGGCCGGCGATCTCGGCCGGGCCGGCCCACTCGACGCCCGGCGCCGGACGCTCGGGGTCCTCCGGGCGCTCGTCGCCGTACGACTGGAAGTCGCCGGGGGCGAGGTAGGCGAGCGCGGCCGGACCGAGCGCGTCCCGCACCGGCAGCGACCCGGTGTCCAGCCGCGCGGCCTCCCGGGGTGCGGCGCCCGGCACGGTGACGTCCGGCGGTGCAGCGCCGCGCGAGGCTGCCGCCAGCAAGGCTGCCTCCCGCGACGCCGCGTCCAGCAGCGCCTCCCTCAGCAGCGCCGCCTGGGCGGCCGTGGGCGCGTTGGCCAGCACCGCTCCTGCCAGCATGACCATGCCGGCCCAGCCGGGCGGGCAGAGCCGGGACGTGGTCGTCTGCAGGACCCGCACCCCGCCGCGATCCGGGAACCGGCCGCCGGCCAGCTCCTCCCACAACGCCCGCGCCCGCGACACCGTCACCTCGTCCACGCCGGCATTCTCCCGGTTGGCCTCGTGCCTGCCGCCGGCGCCCGCTGTCGTTCGGGCGCCGGTCGGCCTGGTGCGTCGGTCAGGCGGCTCGGGGTGGGGCGTGCGGGAACGCCGAGTGCGTCTCGTGGACGGTGCGATGGTGCTGCGGCAGAGCGGGACGAGGTTGTCCAGTGACGGTTCGCCGCCATCGGACCAGTGCCGGACGTGGTGCGCGTCTGTCCAGGCCAGCCTTCGCGCGGCCGCGGAGCCGAGCACCGGGCCCCACGACGTCTCGGCGGCG
>DATDKW010000222.1:0-6606 GCA_036519715.1 Mycobacteriales bacterium | reverse complement strand
GAAGATCACCGAGAAGTACGTCCGCGCCTCCGTCGCGCCGTCGACCTTCGCCGCCTCCCGCAGGCCCGGGTCGACCGCCTTCAGGCCGGCGAGATAGATCAGCATGATGTAGCCGGTGTGCTTCCAGCCGAACGCGACCAGCACGGCCCACAGGTTGATGTCCGGGTCGCCGTACCAGTCCGTGTTGCCGCCGGTGATCTCGTTGAGCAGCCCCTGGTCCGGGGAGTAGATGAGCTGCCACATGAAGCCCACCAGGGCCAGCGACAGCACGACCGGGATGAAGAGCGCGGTCTGGTAGAAGCGGCTGAACCGCATCTCCTTGTCAAGCAGCACCGCGAGGAACATGCCGAGCGGAGTGGGGACGAGGAAGAGTGCCACCAACCAGATCACGTTGTGCTCGATCGCCGGCCGGAACGGTGGGTAGTTGGTGAAGATGTTCTTGTAGTTGTCGACACCGATCCAGCTGGCCGTGTCGAAGCCGCCGACCCCCTCCCAGCGGAAGAAGCTGAGGACCACCGAGGCGATGGCCGGCAACCAGACCAACCAAAGAACGAGGAGCGTGGGGACCGCAGCCATCACGAAGATCGTGATCCGGTCGCCCCGCGAGAGCCGGGTCAGCCGCCTTGGACCCGATCGCTTCCGACCGCCTTCTACGGGGACCGGCGGGGCCGTCGTCGTGGCCATGACGTCACCTCTCCTCGAGTACAGCCGGCGCGTCGCCCGCGCTGAGCGACGGTGGCCGGGAGCGGGCCCGATCGACGATCCGCTCGCGGCCACCGTTCGTCAACGTGTCGTCAGACGAAGATCGACTTCTTCTGCTTCTCGATGCTCGACGTGAGTCCGTTGATGTCGGAAGGCTTCTTGATGAAGTCCTGCAGCGCCGGGATCATCACCGTCGAGGCGAAGTCCGGACGCGTGTCACGGTCGAGGAACTGGGCGATGTTCGCGGTCGCGCCGATGATCTCGGCCGACTTCTTCTGGGCGACGGTCTGCGCCGCCTCCTGCCAGGTGCGGCCGAGCGAGTTGGGCTGGCTGATCTCCAGCAGCCGCTTCCAGGTGTCGAACACGGTGGCGACCTTGGGCGAGTCCCAGGCCTCCTTGCCGGCCATCAGGTTGATGTGGAAGTCGTAGCCGTTGATCCGCATGTTGAGGTAGTCGAAGGTGCCCATCGCCGGCCAGCCGTCCTTGTCGGCGAAGGCGAGCGGGGCCAGGCCGTCCTTCTTCATCTGCGCGCCGAGCGCGACCATCTCGTCCAGCGTCCTGGGGACCTGGTAGCCGTTGGCGGCGAAGACGCTCTTCCGGTAGTGCACCGCCCACGGGTAGTTGTAGAGCGGGACGAAGTACTGCTTGCCGTCGTCGCCGGTGGACGCCTTCTTGATCGCGTCGCTGAACCCGCCGCCGATCTTCTCCCACACGTCCGAGACGTCGCCGACGAGGCCCTTCTTGGCGAAGAACCGCATCCGGTAGCCGGCGAACCAGGTGAACACGTCGTCCGGCCGGCCCTGCAGGTAGTTGTTGATCTGCTCCTGGAACGTGTTGTGGTCGACGGTGTTGACCTTCACGTCCCCGCCGCCGGAGCTCTTGTACGCCGCGAACGTCGACTGGAACGCCTTCTTCGGCACCTCGTCGGAAGCGTTGGAGCCGAAGGTGACCTCGCCGGTCGCGTTACCGCCGCCACCGCCGCTGCCGCCGCTGGAGGACGACCCGCCGCAGGCGGCCAGGCCGGCCGCGCCGAGGGCGGCGACCCCGGCGCCCAGGAACAGCCGCCGGTTGAACACGGGGGTCTCACTCATGACGTCGTCTCCTCAGTCAGTTTTTTTGGTCGTTCCGCCGGTGGGCTAGCGCAGTAGCCGACAAGATCGAACGTAGATCACCACGATCGATCGTCAGTGAAGTGGTCCACGCCACACGGTGTCAACGTCCTGGCCCTTACGCCACCCCCGGCGTGTCTTGTACATCGTTTACCGTTACCGGATCGTTGCTGGATCCCGCTCCCGTCGCCCGAAAGTGCGGTTGTGTTCAGAGCTGTTGACTAACGGGAGCGGTCTGAGCACGCTGGCGGCATGACGATCTCCGGCCCGCCCATCCCGCCCGGCGGGCCGTGGTTCGGCGGCGACTACAACCCGGAACAGTGGCCGGAGGAGGTCTGGACCCGCGACGTCGAGCTCATGCGGGCGGCCGGGATGACCCTCGCGACCGTCGGCGTCTTCGCCTGGGCCCGGCTGGAGCCGCGGCCGGGCGAGTACGACTTCGGCTGGCTGGACCGGGTGCTCGACCTGCTGCACGGCGGCGGGGTGGCGGTCGACCTGGCCACCGCGACCGCCTCGCCGCCGCCCTGGCTGGCCCGGCTCGACCCGGCCTCGCTGCCGGTGCGCGCGGACGGCTCCCGGCTGTGGCCGGGCAGCCGGCAGGCGTTCTGCCCGTCCTCGACCAGCTACCGGGACCGGTCGCTGGCCCTGGTCGAGCGGCTCGCGACCCGCTACGCCGGCCACCCGGCGGTGGTCCTGTGGCACGTCGGCAACGAGTTCGGCAACCACGTGTCCGGGTGCTTCTGCGACCGCAGCGCCGAGCGCTTCCGGGAGTGGCTGACCGACCGCTACGGCGACCTGGAGACGCTCAACCAGGCCTGGGGCACGGCGTTCTGGTCCCAGCACTACGCCGAGTGGGCCGAGGTGCTGCCGCCCCGGGCGACCCCGACCTTCCCCAACCCGGGCCACCGGCTGGACTGGCACCGGTTCTGCGACGCCGAGCTGCGCGACCACTACCTGGCCGAGCGCGACCTGCTGCGCCGGCACTCCGACCTCCCGGTGACGACCAACTTCACCGGATTCCAGCAGCACCTCGACGTCGGGGCGTGGACGCCGCACCTCGACGTCGTCTCCCAGGACACCTACCAGGACCCGGCCGACCCCCGCACGCACGTCGACGCCGCGATGATCTGCGACCTCATGCGCGGGTCGGGCGGCGGCCGGCCCTGGCTGCTGATGGAGCAGACCACGTCCCGGGTCAACTGGCGCGAGCGCAACGTGGCCAAGCGGCCCGGGCACTACCGGGTCTGGTCGCTGCAGGCGGTGGCCCGCGGCGCGGACGCCGTGCTGCACTTCCAGTGGCGGCAGTCCGCGGCCGGGGCCGAGAAGTGGCACTCGGCCATGGTCGGCCACGACGGCGAGCTCCGGCCGGAGGTGACCGCGCTCGGGGCCGAGCTGGCCGGTCTGGCCGGGGTGGTCGGGCAGCCGGTGCCGGCGCGGACCGCGCTCGCGTTTTCCTGGCCGTCGTGGTGGGCGCAGTCGCAGCCGGCCCAGCCCGCGGCCGAGCTCGACCACTTCACCGAGGCCCGCCGCTGGTACGGCGCGAGCTGGGACGAGGGCCTGACCGTCGACGTCGTCCGGCCGGCCACCGACCTGTCCGGCTACGCCCTGGTGCTGCTGCCGACGGTCTACCTGCTCACCGACCCCGAGGTCGCGGCGCTGACCGCGTACGTGGCCGGCGGCGGCACGCTCGTCGTCGGCTGCTGGTCCGGCCTGGTCGACGAGCGCGACCAGGTCCCCTCGGGGCCGTACCCGGCCCGGCTGCGGGCCCTGCTCGGCGTCACCGTCGCCGACCACCTGCCGCTCGCGACCCCGGTGACGGTCGACTTCGACGGGGCCGGGCACGAGGTCGCGCTGTGGTCGGAGGCCCTGGTCCCGGACCCGGGCACCGAGGTGCTGGGTACGTACCGGGGAGGCGACCTGGACGGCCGGCCGGCGATCACCCGGCACGAACGGGTCTTCTACGCCTCCGCCCCGCTGCCGCCGGCCGCCGCCCGGGCCCTGGTGGCCCGGGCCGCCCGGCTGGCCGGGGTCGAGCCGGTGCTGGCCGGGCTGCCGGCCGGCGTGGAGGCGGTCCGCCGGGGGCCGCTGCTGTTCCTGCTCAACCACGGCGACGAGCCGGTGCAGATCCAGGTCGGAAGCGCCGGGATCCGGGTAGGGCCGCGGGACGTGACGGTGCTGCCGGAAGGGGGTGGGTGATGCTCGCTCGCCAGCGCCAGGCCCGGATCGTCGACGAGGTCCGGCGGCACGGCGGCGTCCGGGTCAGCGACCTGACCACGCTGCTGGACGTCTCCGACATGACCGTCCGCCGCGACCTGGAGGAGCTGGACCGGCGCGGGCTGCTGCTGAAGGTGCACGGCGGCGCCGTGCTGGCCAGCAACAGCGCCGAGGAGCCCGGGTTCGAGGCCAAGTCGGTCCGCGAGCGGCACGAGAAGCAGGCCCTGGCCGCCGCCGCCGCTGCGCTGGTCCGCCCCGGCCAGGCGCTGGCGGTCAGCGCCGGCACCACCACCCGCGAGCTGGCGACCGCGCTGGCCGCCGTACCGGACATCACCGTGGTGACCAACTCGGTCCGGGTGGCCGAGGCGTTCGGCCCGGCCACCTCCTCGGCCCGGCAGACGGTCGTGCTGACCGGCGGCGTCCGCACCCCCTCGGACGCGCTGGTCGGCCCGCTGGCCGATGCCACCATCCGGTCCCTGCACGTCGACGTGCTGTTCCTCGGCGTGCACGGGATGGACCCGGCCGCGGGGTTCACCACCCCCAACCTGGCCGAGGCGGAGACCAACCGGGCCTTCCTCGACCATGCCCAGAAGGTGATCGTGGTGGCCGACCACACGAAGTGGCGCACGGTCGGGCTGTGCACGTTCGGGCCGCTGTCGGTGGCCGACGTGCTGGTGACCGACGACGGAATCGACCAGGAGGCACGGATGCTGCTCGAGGAGGCCGTGGGCGAGGTGGTGCTGGCCCCGGTCGGCGCCCCGGACGGGGCCGTCCGGTGACCGCCCACCGGACGGAGACCACGCTGGCCGACGGCCGCGTCCTCTACTACTTCGACGCCGAGCCCGGCATCGTCCGGGACGCCAAGGACACCCGCGACCTGCCGGTCACCACGACCGCGTCGGAGATCCGCTGGGACCCGCTGCTGGACCAGTGGGTGGTGATCGCGTCCCACCGGCAGGGCCGGACCTACCACCCGCCGGCCGACGAGTGCCCGCTGGACCCGTCCCGGGACGGCCGGCACACCGAGATCCCGGCCGAGGACTACGAGGTCGTGGTCTTCGAGAACCGGTTCCCGTCGCTGGCCACCGGGGCGGTGCTGGGCCCGGACCCGGACGACCTGTCCGACGAGGACCCGCTGTTCACCCGCCGGGCCGGGGTCGGCCGGTGCGAGGTCGTCTGCTTCACCAGCGACCACTCGGCCTCGTTCTCCTCGCTGACGCCGCAGCAGGCCAGGCTGGTGATCGACGCCTGGATCGACCGGACCCGCGACCTCAACGCGATGCCCGAGGTCGAGCAGGTGTTCGTGTTCGAGAACCGGGGCGAGGAGATCGGGGTCACCCTGGCCCACCCGCACGGCCAGATCTACGCCTATCCGTTCGTGCCGCCGCGGATGCGCCGGCAGATCGACTCCGCCCGCCGCTACCGGGAGCGCACCGGTGAGTGCCTGCACTGCGCGCTGCTCGCGGCCGAGCGCGGCGCCGGCACCCGGATCGTGTACGAGGACGACCTGTTCACCGTGCTGGTGCCGCACGCGGCCCGGTGGCCGTACGAGGCCCACGTCTACCCGCGCCGGCACGTGGCCGACCTGCCGTCGCTGACCGAGGAGGAACGGACGGGGCTGGCGTCGGTCTATCTCGACCTGCTGAAGCGGTTCGACCTGCTGTTCGAGACGCCCACGCCGTACATCGCGGCCTGGATGCAGGCCCCGGCCCGGGCCGACCGGGAGCTGATGCACCTGCACGCGCAGGTGTTCTCCATCCGCCGGGCCGCCGGCAAGCTGAAGTACCTGGCCGGCAGCGAGTCCGGGGCCGGGGTCTGGGTGAACGACATCAGCCCGGAACGGGCCGCCGCGGCCCTGCGCGGCGACCCGGCCGCCGGCTAGAGCCGACCCGTTCTGGACCAGGACGAGGCGGTCGAGGGCGGGGCGGGGGCGACCGTGCGGCGGTGGGTGGCGATGCGGGTCGGCGTCGCCGGCGGCGGCGTCCTGAGCACGAACGCCGTCCCGAGCCGGACAGGACGCAGCAGGGGCGGTCCGGGAGACCCGGACCGCCCCTGCTGGGTGTTACTGGGACGAACTCAGAAGTCCATGTCCCCGGCGCCCGGCATGTTGCCGGCCGCGGCCTGGGCCTTCTCCGGCTTGTCGACCACGACCGCCTCGGTGGTGAGGAACAGTGCGGCGATCGACGCGGCGTTCTGCAGCGCGGCCCGGACGACCTTGGTCGGGTCCGGGATCCCCGCCTCGAGCATGTTCACGTACTCACCGGTCGCGGCGTTGAGGCCGTGACCGGTCTCGAGCCCGCGCACCTTCTCCGCCACGACGCCGCCCTCGAGGCCGGCGTTGATGGCGATCTGCTTGAGCGGAGCCTCCAGCGCGACGCGGACGATGTTCGCACCCGTGGCCTCGTCGCCCTCGAGGTCGACCTTCTCGAAGGCCGACTTCGCCGCCTGGGCGAGCGCGACGCCGCCACCGGCGACGATGCCCTCCTCGACGGCCGCCTTCGCGTTGCGGACGGCGTCCTCGATGCGGTGCTTGCGCTCCTTCAGCTCGACCTCGGTGGCCGCGCCGACCTTGATCACCGCG
>DATDKW010000221.1:0-4320 GCA_036519715.1 Mycobacteriales bacterium | reverse complement strand
CGGGGGAAGCCCTGGGCGCCGCGGCTGTCGTCGGTGGTCGGGTCGTGCAGGGCGTCGCTGACCTCGCGGTCGGGGTCGGTCATCTCCCGCTCCTCGGACGGACCCGACCTCGTCCCTCGGTCGGCTCAGCCCTCGTTGCTCCCCGCTCGCCCTGCGGGCTCTCGGACTCGCTCATGCCAGGCTCCTCTCCAGCGCACGGGTGGCGATGACCTGCACCGCATGGGAACGGTAGGCGGCGGTGCCGCGGTGGTCGGAGATCGGCCGCACCGCGTCCCGCACCAGCTCGCCGAAGCGGGCCACCGCCGCCGGCGGCGCCGAGAGGGCGGCCCAGTCGATCTGCCCGGCGATCCAGGACTCCGCGTCCGGAGCGCGGACCGGCGTCGGCGCGACCGACCCGAGCCCGATCCGCACGGTCCGGCCGGCCGGGTCGACGAGCAACGCGGCGCAGCAGATCGAGATCACCATCGCGTTGCGGGTGCCGACCTTGAGGAACTCCTGCGGTCCGGCCAGCCGCGGCACCCGCACCCGGGTGATGATCTCCCCCGGCCGCAGCACCGTGCGCTTCACGCCGGTGACGAACTCCGCCACCGGCACCGTGCGCTCGCCGTCCCGCCCGGCCAGCACGACCGCGGCGCCGGCGGCGAGCAGCACCGGCAGCCCGTCGCCGGCCGGGCTCGCGGTGCCGAGGTTGCCCCCGATCGTGGCGGCGTTGCGCATCTGTGGGGAGCCGACCGTGCGTGCCGCCGCCGCCAGCGCCGGCAGCTCGCCGGCGAGCTCGCGCTCGATCGTCCGCCAGGTGACGCCGGCACCGATGTCGACCTCGTCCGGCCCGATCTCGTAGCCCTGCAGCTCCGGCAGCCGACGGAGGCTGACGACCGCGGGCGGGCGGCGGTGGCCGAAGTTGACCTCCACCATGAAGTCGGTGCCGCCGGCGAGCAGGTGCGCGTCGGGCCGGGCGTCGAGGGCGTCGAACGCCTCCGGCAGATTGGCGGGTCGGGCGATGGCGGACACGGGCTCCCTCCAGGGGCAAGCGGTCTCCTAACGTACCTGCACCAGAATGCGGGCATGGATCCGATCGCGGACATGCTGGTGACCGGGGCCGACCTGGTCGCGACGATGGACGACGGGCGCCGGGAGATCGCCGGCGGCTGGGTCGCGGTCACCGGCGGGGTCGTCAGCGGCCTCGGTGGCCGGGCCGACCCGCCGCCGGAGGCGACCACCAGCCTGGACGCGACCGGGTGCCTGGTCACGCCCGGACTGGTCAACACCCACCACCACCTCTACCAGAACCTCACCCGCGCGTACGGCCCGGCGCTGCGCGGCAGCCTGTTCGACTGGCTCACCACGCTCTATCCACTGTGGACGCGGCTGGACGAGGAGGCGGCCCACGTCTCCGCGTACGTGGGCCTGACCGAGCTGGCCCTGGGCGGCTGCACCACCTCGACCGACCACCTGTACGTCTTCCCGCGCGGCGGCGGCGACCTCATCTCGGCCGAGATCGCGGCCGCGGCCGAGCTCGGTGTCCGGTTCCACCCGACCCGGGGCTCGATGTCGCTGTCGCGGAAGGACGGCGGGCTGCCGCCGGACGAGGTGGTGCAGGACGACGAGGAGATCCTGGCCGACTCCGAGCGGCTGGTACGCCGCCACCACGACCCGGCGCCGACGGCGATGGTGCGGCTGGCGCTGGCGCCGTGCTCGCCGTTCTCGGTCACCCCGCGGCTGATGACGGCCACGGCCGAGCTGGCCGAGAAGCTGGACGTCCGGCTGCACACCCACCTGGCCGAGGACCGGGACGAGGACGAGTTCTGCCTGGCCACGTTCGGGCGGCGGCCGGTCGACCACTTCGAGGACGTGGGCTGGGGCACCGACCGGTCCTGGGTCGCGCACTGCGTCTGGCCGGACCCGCAGGAGATCGCCCGGCTGGGTCGCTGGGGCACCGGTGTCGCCCACTGCCCGAGCAGCAACATGATCCTGTCCGCCGGGCTGGCCCCGGTGGCCGAGCTGCGGGCGGCGGGCGCGCCGGTGGGGCTGGGCTGCGACGGGTCGGCGTCGGCGGACTCGGCGTCGCTGTGGCTGGAGGCCCGCACCGCGATGCTGCTGGGCAAGCTGCGCGGCGGGCCGGCCGCGATGTCGGCCCGGGACGCGTTGGAGATCGCCACCCGGGGCGGCGCGGCCGTGCTGGGCCGGTCCGGCGAGATCGGCCAGCTCACCGTCGGCGCCTGCGGTGACCTGGTCGTCTGGCCGCTGACCGGGGTCCCGTTCGCGGGCGCGCTGAGCGACCCGGTCGAGGCCTGGCTGCGCTGCGGGCCGGTCGCCGCCCGGCACACCGTGGTGGCCGGGCGCCCGGTCGTGCGCGACGGCGCACCGGTGCACCTCGATCTGGACGCAATGCTGCGGCGGCACCGGGAGCTGGCCCGGGGCATGCAGAGCGCGCTGTCCGAAGGGTGAGCCCTGGTTCTTTCGAACCAGTTGCCGAGCTACCCCGTGCCAATGCCCGCGACGTCATGCAGTATCGGGAGGTCGGTCGGCCCGCAGCGGAGGGGGAGTCTTGCCAACCAGCGACGCCTTCCCCGGTTGGTGCGCCGTCTGCCGCCGGGTCGCCCTCGGTGCGCTGGCTGTCGGGGCGCTGGTCAGCGCCGTGCCCGGCCGGGCCGCGCCCGCCGCCGCGCCGGCCACCCTCCGGTTCGCCTCCGACGCGGTCGGCACCGGGCTCGACCAGCCCGGACGGGTCGTGCAGGACCTGGCCGTGCAGCAGCGGTCGCTCGCGGTGCTGCAGGCCCGGGAGCGGACCCGGCGGGCCACCGCTGCCGCCACCGCCACCCCGAGCGCGTCGGCGACGGCGACGGCCACCGCGACCGCGATCCCGGTCCCGGTCCCGGCCGGCCCCGCGCCCACCCTGGGCGGGCAGCCGCCGCTGGCAGCGCCGCAGGCCGTCAGCGTCGCCATCACGTACGCGCTGGCCCAGGTCGGGAAGCCGTACGTGTGGGGCGCGACCGGGCCGGACAGCTACGACTGCTCCGGGCTCGTGCAGCGGTCGTACGCGATGGCCGGGGTGTCGCTGCCGCGCACGTCGCGGGAGCAGGCCCGGGTCGGGACGCCGGTCCAGCTGGCCGACCTGCTGCCCGGTGACCTGCTGTTCTGGGCCTACGACCCGGCCGATCTGAGCACCGTGCACCACGTCGCGATGTACCTCGGCGACGGCCGGATCGTGCAGGCGCCGCAGCCGGGCGAGTACGTCGAGGTCACGTCGCTGTGGCTGACCGGGTACGCGGGGGCGGTGCGGGTCGCGACCGGGCCGGCCGACACGACGCTGCCGGTCGTCCCGCCGGGCGTGCCGGGGACCGGGCTGACGCCGGCCGGGGACGCGATGCCGGACGGGTCGCCGCCGCCGGACGACGGCTCGCTGCCGCCTACGTCGCTGTCGCCGGCCACGGGGGGCACGCCGGGGACGACGGCTCCCGGGACCACGGCACCGGGGACCACAGCACCCGGCACCACGACGCCGGGGACCACCGCACCCGGCACCACCACACCGGGGACCACCACTCCAGGGACCACCTCACCGGGGACCACCACACCCGGGACCACCACGCCGGGGACCACTTCGCCCGGCACGACTGCGCCCGGGACCCCGGCCCCTGGGACGACGGCTCCTGGGACGACGGCCCCGGGAACGACCGCACCGGGAACGACCGCACCGGGAACGACCGCACCGGGGACCACCGCGCCGGCGACGAACCCGCCGACCGGCTCCGGCACGACCGCGCCCGGCACCACGGCACCGGACTCCCCGGAGCCGTCCGCGCCGGCGCCGTCCACGAGCACGCCCCCGCCGGCCCCGGCGACCACCTCCCCGGCCCCGGCGACCACCTCCCCGGCCCCGGCGACGACCTCCCCGGCCCCGGCGACGACGTCCGCCGCGGCCGCGACGTCCTCGGCCGCGACCTCCTCGGCTGCGACCTCCTCGGCTGCGACGACTTCGGCCGAAACGTCTTCCGCCCCGACCTCCTCCGCCCCGACCTCCTCCTCCGCCCCGACCTCCTCGGCTGCACCGCCCCCGGCGAGCGCGCCGGCCGACGCCGCCACGCCCATCGCCACGCCGACGGCCACGCCGACCAGCACCCCGGAGTCGCGCCGGCGCGGATGCTCAGCGCGAGCCGGACCGCGATCGGGCCTCCGGAGCGGTGCGACCCGGGTCCGGGCTGACCATCGGCTCGGCCGGCGCCTTCCGGGAGGTCGCCAGCACCGAGCCGAGCAGGATCAGCGCGAACCCGACCCCGGTCGCGACCGTGAACGACTCGTCCAGCACCAACACGCCCA
>DATDKW010000220.1:0-2097 GCA_036519715.1 Mycobacteriales bacterium | reverse complement strand
ACCCGTACCGCAGGGTGGTCGACCTCCCGCACCAGCCGTGCCGTCTGAGCGGCGGACTGGGTCATGGTGCCGAAGTGGTTCTCGACGCAGAGCCGTATCCCGGCGTCAGAGGCTTCCGGTGCCAGCGTGCGCAGGGCCGCGACCAGCCGATCCCAGTGGGCCGGAAGGTCCCGCTGGTCTGGTTGCCATGAGCCGGCGTAGACGCGGAGCCGGTCGGCGCCGACGACCTGCGCGATCTCGATGGCTCCGCGGAACTCGTCGACCGCGGTCTGCCAGTCGGCGTCGTCGAGGGCGTTGATGCCCGTGGTGTACGGGGTCAACCCAACAATCGGGACCCCCAGGTCCTGCGATGCCCGCCGGGCCCGTTCGGCGGAGCGCCGGTCACGCAGCGGCAGCCCCGAGCGGTAGCCGTCCTGGTAGATCACCTCCGCGGCGTCCAGGCCGGCGGCCGCGAACAGCTCGAGCGCCTCCGGAACGGTCTGTTCCGGGGTGCCAAGGGTGGAGCCTGCGATACGCATGGTCACTGGTCCTTTCTGGGGTCGTCGTGTGCTGCGGTGTGGTGAGTTGCTGTGTGCCAGTCAGCGGGGCCGACCAGGGGTGGCGGGTCGGCCACCCGGGAGCGGTCGACGATCTCCATCAGCAGTCCCCACGGGGTGAGGAAGTAGATCCATCGGTTGCCAGCGACGCGCGGACTGTCACCGGCGACCTCCTTGCGGTCGCCGAGCAGACGCACGCCCGGGATACCGCGGAGCACCGCGACCGCCTGATCAACGTCGGCCACCGTGAAGCACAGGTGATGCCCGCCAGCGTCACTGTGCCGCGGGTGCTCGGTGCGGCGGTCCGAGCTGCTCCACTCGAACAGCTCCACGTTCAGGTTGGGCGGCATCCGCAGCATCGCCAGGGTTAGCCACGCGTCCGCTGGCACGGCGAAGTTCTCGGGCATGAAGTGGGCATCCGGCCCCCGGGTGGAGCGATACAGCTCCTGCGCCCCCAGCGCCTCAACGAAGAACTGGACAGCCTGGTCAAGGTCGGGCACGGTGAACGCGACGTGGTCGGCGTAGCAGACGCCGGGGATCCGCGGCAGCTCGCCGCCGGTGCGCGCGGTCATGCCGGCGGCCCGGCGGTGGAGGCCCCGACCAGCAGCTCGGGGGTCAGGACAACGTGATCGACCGATCCGTCTAGTGCCTTCTTCTCCGCGAGGTCGATCGCGATGTTGCCCATGTCGGCGATCGGCTGGCGGATAGTGGTCAGAACCGGGTTGTAGCGGGCGCTGAGGACGAGTCCGTCGAAACCGACGACCGAGACGTCCGTCGGGACCCGCAGGCCCTGGGCGGCGAGCTTGGAGATCACCCCGAACGCGGTCATGTCGTTCCCCGCGATGATCGCCGTCGGCCGGTCGGTCACGGCGAGGAGCTGTGCGGCCCCCCGCGCACCCGCATCGGCGTCGACTCCGCTGTCGAGGACGATGGATTCAGCACCGGCGAGCTCGCTGTACGCGTCCAAGCGCTCGTGGGCGGTGTGGATGCCTGAGATGCCCGAGACATAGCCGATCCGGCGGTGGCCGAGCGAGCGCAGATGGTCGAAGGCGAGCTCGATGCCGCGGCGGTTGTCGACGGTGACACTCGGAACGGTCGAATGCTCGTCCACACGGTCGATGACGACCGCGCGGTCTCCGAAGCCGAACTGTGTCAGCGTGTCCATCTCGACCCGGGAGGACGGCGCCACGATCACGAACGGTGCGTAGAGCGACTGCATCGCTGTCAGGTATGCGGCGGCCCGCTCGCTGTCCCTGTTTGTGATGCACAGCACCAGCTGATAGCCGCGGTCGCCGGCTGCCAGGGTCATGGTTGTGGCCAGCTCGGCGTAGAACGGGTTGATGAGGTCGGGCACGACCAGCGGGACGAAGATGCTTGCCTTGGAACGCAGCGCCTGGGCCAGCGGGCTCATGGCGTACCCGAGCTCCTCCGCGACGCGCAGGACCAGTTCACGTGTCTCCACCTTGACCGCCTCCGGGCGGGACAAGGCGCGCGAGACCGTCGAGCGGTGCACGCCCGCTGCCTTCGCGACGTCGTCGATGGTGACATCAGCCATGACCTG
>DATDKW010000219.1:0-10510 GCA_036519715.1 Mycobacteriales bacterium | reverse complement strand
CTCCGGCGCCGCATTCAGTCGCGTCGGTAACATTGGGCGGTGACTGCGGGACGGACCAGGGGTGTGGCGCGGCCGATCCGGAAGTTCGGGGATCCGGTGTTGCGGACACCGGCCGATCCGGTGGTCGACTTCGACGATGCGCTGGCCCGGCTGATCGACGACATGTTCGCGTCGATGTACGCGGCCGAGGGCGTCGGCCTGGCCGCCAACCAGATCGGCATCGGGCTGTCGGTGTTCGTCTTCGACTGCCCGGACGACTCCGGCACCCGGCATGTCGGCCACGTGGTCAACCCGGTCCTGGTGTCGGCCGGCGGCGAGGTCGACGACGACTACGAGGGATGCCTGTCCATCCCGGGCCTGCACTACGAGACCGAGCGCGCGTCGTACGCGGCGGTCGAGGGCCAGGACCTGACCGGCGCTCCGGTCCGCTACGCCGGCGACGGCCAGTTCGCCCGCTGCCTGCAGCACGAGACCGACCACCTGCGCGGCCTGCTGTTCGTGGACCGGCTCCGCGGCCGGACCAAGCGCAAGGCCATGCGCGAGGTCATGGCCACCGACTGGGACGAGCGCTAACGGTCGTCGCTGTCCTCGACCGCCGGGACGGTGTCGGCGGCCGGGTCCGCGTGCGCCGCCGCCGCGACGGCCGCCGCCACCGTCGTGGCCACCTTGGGGTCGAACACGCTGGGGATCACGTACGACGGGTTGAGCTGCTCGTCGGTCACCACCGCGGCCAGCGCCGCCGCCGCCGACAGCAGCATGGACGTGGTGATGTTGCGGGCCCGCGCGTCCAGCAACCCCCGGAACACCCCGGGGAACGCCAGCACGTTGTTGATCTGGTTGGGGTAGTCGCTGCGCCCGGTCGCCACCACCGCCGCGACCTCCCGGGCCGCGTCCACGTCGACCTCCGGGTCCGGGTTGGCCAGCGCGAACACCACCGGCCGGGGCGCCATCAGCCGCAGCCACTCCGGGTCGATCACGCCCGCCGCCGACACCCCGATCACCACGTCGGCGCCGTCCAGCGCCTCCGGCAGCTCGCCGGTCAGGCAGGCCGGGTTGGTCCGGTCGGCCAGCCGCCGCTTCGACCCGGACAGCCGGTCGTCGGTCGGCGACAGGATGCCCTCCTTGTCCCAGACCAGCAGCCGCTGCACGCCCGCCTCCAGCAGCAGGTCGACCACCGCGGTCCCGGCCGCGCCGGCCCCGCACACCACCACCTTGACCTCGGTCAGCAGCTTGCCCACGGAGCGCAGGGCGTTGACCAGGGCGGCCAGCACCACGATGGCGGTGCCGTGCTGGTCGTCGTGGAAGACCGGGATGTCGAGCAGCGCCCGCAGCCGGCGCTCGACCTCGAAGCAGCGCGGCGCCGAGATGTCCTCCAGGTTGATCCCGCCGAACCCGGGCGCGATCGCCTTGACCACCGCGACGATCTCGTCCACGTCGGTGGTGTCCAGGCAGATCGGCCAGGCGTCGATCCCGGCGAACCGCTTGAACAGCGCGGCCTTGCCCTCCATCACCGGCATGGCCGCGCCCGGCCCGAGGTCGCCCAGCCCGAGCACGGCGGTGCCGTCGGTGACGACCGCGACGGTGTTGCCCTTCGAGGTCAGCCGCCGTACGTCGTCGGGGTTGCGGGCCAGGGCCAGGCAGACCCGCGCCACCCCGGGCGTGTACGCCATGGACAGGTCGTCCCGGGTGCGCAGCGGCACCTTGGACTGGACCTCGATCTTCCCGCCGATGTGCAGCAGGAAGGTCCGGTCGCTGACCTTGTGCACGGCGACGCCCTCGACCACGTGCAGCGCGGCCACGATCTCGTCCGCGTGCTCCCCGTTGACGGCCGAACAGGTGAGGTCGACGGTGATCCGGTCGTGCCGGGACTCGGCCACGTCGATCGCGGTCACCACCCCGCCGGCGGTGCCGACCGCGGTGGCGATCCGGCCGACGACGGCCGGCTCCGGGTCGGCCTGCAGCCGGACGGTGATCGAGTAGGACGCGCTCGTCGGGACCGGCCGCTTCGGCCGCTCCGACATCGTCCCGGTGCCGGACGGATCCACGCTGACCATGCCGCTGATCCTGCCACCGGCCGCGGTCCGGCGGTGTCGCCGTCGTGCCGGATCGTCCGGTCGGGGCCGGGTCAGGGCCGCGTCAGCACTCGCAGTCGTTCGGGCTGTTGCCGAAGACCCGGGTCCCGTCCAGCGTGAGGATGTTCACGGTGAGGATGCCGCCGCCGGTGTCCCCTGCGACGTTGCGGGTGACCCGGCCGCCGTGCATCGTCGCGATCCCCTCCGCGAACATGCCGCCGCCCACGCCGGGCGCCATGTTCGCCACCAGGTCGGTGCGCCAGGTGGTCAGGTCGCCGGCGTTGTAGATGCCGCCGCCGTCGGAGCCGGACACGTTCTTGGACACGAGCGACCGGACGAGCACCATGTCGCCGAGGTTGAGGATCCCGCCGCCCGCCCCGACGGTGCGGTTGTTCGTCACCAGCACCCGGGTCAGGTTGACGGTGCCGACGTTCTGAAGGCCGCCGCCGCCGCTCGGGCCGGTCGAGTTGCCGTCGCGGATGATCACGTCGCTGATCGCCACGGTCGCCACCGGCTCGATGATCATGACCCGGCTGACGTGCGCGCCGGTGAGAACTGGCCGGTGCGCGCCGTAGTCCCGCCCGGCCAGGGTCAGGTCCTTGTCGATGACGAACGGGCCGACGCAGGTGCCGGCGATCACCAGCCTGCTGCCGGCCGGCGCGGCCGCGATCGCGGCCTGCAGGGAGCCGAACGCGGCCGACCCGTTCCGTACCGAGCAGGCCGGTGCGGATGCCGCCGCGGGGACCGCGGCCCCGATCGTGACGGCCGCGACCGCCGTGCCGACGAGAAACGCCGTGATACCGGTCCGCGCCATTGCGAACTCCCCGGAGTCGTGACCCTTCCGGGGACTGTCCCACGGGCGGTCTGTGCCGACAATCGGCCCCGCGGCGTAGTCGTCCGGGGCCGGTCAGGCGTTGGCCGCCACCGCCGCGACAGCCCGGTCCCGCCGCTTCCGCAGCAGGTACGGGCTGGCCGCGACGGCCCGGCCTCCCCAGATGAACGAGTAGAGGACCAGGAACCAGGTCCGGCCGACGACCCCGACCACGATCATGACCACCATCATCAGCAGCCAGCCCGCGGCGACCAGCCGGCGCTTCGGCAGCTCCGCGTCGATCTCGCGCACCTTCGCCTGCGCCAGCTCGTACGTGGCCGCGCGCAGCTCCGGCGGCGCCTCGATCCCCTTCGCGATGGCCCGGTTCACCGCCGCCTCCCGCGGACCGGAGTTGACGCCCAGCTCGATCCGGCGCCGGTACGCGACCAGCTCGGGCGAGTTCCGCGCGGCGTCCAGTCGCTCGGGCGGGATCCCCCACTTCGACCGCGGCGGGTCCCGCCAGTGGTGCGAGGCCCAGACCGCCCCGAGCGGCAGGACCACCAGGATCGTCGCCGCCACGGCGAGTCCGATGCCCACGCCACCGTCCTACCCCAGCGGGCGGCCGATCCAGTCGCGCAGCGGCCGGGGGCGGACGAGGAACGCCTCCGCCTCCAGCGCCGCGACCGCGATGCGGGGCTGGTGCGCGGTGACGACCACGCAGTCGAGACTTCACCGGTGTCGGCCACGTCGCCGCCGTCCTGCTCGGCTTCGCCCTGGCCGTCCTCGTCACCCGCCGCGACCATGACCAGTCCGAGCTGGGCCAGCCCGAGCCGGACCGGTCCGAGCGGGACTAGGAACGCTCGGTCATGGTGTAGCGCAGCCGCATCATCGGGTTCTCCGGGCCCGGCTCCATGTCGGCCTCGGCGAACAGCACGCCGATCCGGCCGGCCAGCACCTCGGGGTCCCAGCGACCGGCCTCGTTCTCCACCGCCGCCACCGACGTCCACGGCTTGTAGAGCTCGACCGCGTTGCCCTGCACCCCGAACACCTTGCCGCTGATGTGCGCGGCCGCGTCGCTGACCAGGAACGCCACCAGCGGGGCGACGTTGTCCGGGTGCCAGAAGTCGAAGCCCTCGCCGGCGCCGAAAATCTCCCCGTACGCCCCCTCGGTCATCCGGGTGCGGGCCGCCGGGGCGATCGCGTTGCAGGTGACGCCCATCCGGGCCGCCTCCATCGCGACGATGGTGGAGAACGCGGCGATGCCGGCCTTGGCCGCGCCGTAATTGCTCTGCCCGAAGTTGCCCAGCAACCCGGACGTGGAGGCGGTGCAGACGATGTGGCCGGGGCCGCCGTGCTCGCGCCAGTGCCCGAGGGCGGCGTGGGTCGGCCCGTAGTGCCCGCGCAGGTGGACCCGGATGACCGTGTCCCACTCCTCCGGCGTCATCTTCGCCAGCGTCCGGTCGCGCAGCACGCCGGCGTTGTTGACCAGCCCGTCGAGCCGGCCGAACTCGCGCACCGCGGTCGCGACCAGCTCGTCGGCGACCGCCGTGTCGGCCACGTCGCCCTCGACCAGCACCGCGGTCCCGCCCGCGGCCTTGATCTCGTCCACCACCGCAGCGCCCACCGCGGGGTCGAACTCGTTGAGCACGACCGCGGCCCCCTGCCGCGCGCACTCGATCGCTTCACCCCGGCCGATGCCACGCCCGGCCCCGGTCACCACGACGACCCTGTCGTCCAAGAGCCCCATGCGGGCAACGTACCCGGCCACGCGGATATGGTCTGCAGCGTGTCCGGGTATGTCGACAGCGAGGTCGGGCGGCTGCGGACGGTGCTGCTGCACCGGCCGGGAGCCGAGCTCAAGCGGCTCACCCCGCGCAACAACGACCAGCTGCTCTTCGACGGGATCCCCTGGGTGGACCGGGCCCAGGAGGAGCACGACGGCTTCGCGCAGGCGCTGCGCGACCACGGCGTCGAGGTGCTCTACCTCGGCGAGCTGCTGGAACAGGCCCTGGTCGAGCCGGCGGCGCGGGACCTCACGATCGCGGCGGTGCTGGACGACCCCCGCCTGGGCGCGACCCTGCGCACGGTCGTCCGCCGGCATCTGTCCGACCTGCACCCGGTAGACCTGGCCGGGGTCCTCATGGCCGGGCTGACCCAGCGGGAGCTGAAGACCGGCCGCGGCCTGACGTACCGGCTGATGGACGAGCACGACTTCGTCGTCGACCCGCTGCCCAACCTGCTGTTCACCCGCGACTCCAGCGTGTGGATCCGGAGCGAGGTCGCGGTGACCAGCCCGTCGATGTTCGCCCGGCGCCGGGAGGCGACCCTGCTGCGGGCGATCTACGCCTCCCATCCGCGCTTCGCCGGCACCGCCACCCTGTACGAGCCCCAGTCGGAGTGGCTCGAGGGCGGCGACGTGCTGCTGCTGGGCCCGGGCGTGCTGGCCATCGGCAGCGGCCAGCGCACCACCCCGGCCGGGGTGGAGACGCTGGCCCGCCGGGTGCTCGCCGAGAACCTGGCCCACACCGTGCTGGTCGTCCCGATCGCCCAGGAGCGGGCGACCATGCACCTGGACACCATCTGCACGATGGTCGACGTCGACGCGGTCACGCTCTACCCGCCGGTGGCCAACACGCTGGCCTACACGGTCACGGCCGGCGACGATGGCGAACTGGTCGTCGGGGAGCCGGAGCCGTTCCTGGCCGCGGGGGCCCGGGCGCTGGGGCTGGAGCGGATCCGGGTCATCGGCACCGGGCTGGACCCGGTGACGGCCGAGCGCGAGCAGTGGGACGACGGCAACAACACGCTGTGCGTGGCCCCCCGGCTGGCCATGGCCTACGAGCGCAACGCGGAGACCAACGCCCAGCTGGAGGCGCACGGCATCGAGGTCATCCGGATCGCCGGCAGCGAGCTGGGCAGCGGGCGGGGCGGCCCGCGCTGCATGAGCTGCCCGATCGAGCGCGACCCGCTCTAACGCAGGGTCAGCTGGCGGCCCCGGATCCCGTCCCGGGACCGGCGCTCGGTCGGCGACAGCGGCGCGTCCGAGCCCAGCGCCTCCTCCAGCCGGGCCGCGAACTCCGCCGCCGGCCCCTCCCACTCCGCGGCCGGCGTCCCGGTCGGCAGGTCCCAGACCGGAACGAGCAGGCCGTGGGCCCGGAACGACCCGGCGTAGCGGGTCTCGTCCGCCAGGGTCAGCGAGCCGGCCGCGCCCAGCCGGGCCAGCGCGTCCAGCAGCGCGTCCTCCTCGTACGGGACGACCCAGCGCAGGTGGGCCTTGTCCCCGATCCGGCACCAGTACGCCGCGCCGAGCTTCTGGTCCAGGCGCACGGTCGGCACCACGGCCGCGTTGGCCCGCTCCATCGACGCCGCGACCTCGGGATCGGAGGAGGTCGACCCCTCCAGCCAGAACGCGAAGTCGGGGTGCACGGCCGGCTTCACCGGCGCGGTGCCGTCGACCAGGTCCTGCAGCCGGGGGCCGGGGCCGGGCAGCCCGGTGGTGGAGATCATCGAGCCCGGCTCGGCCGCCAGCGCCTGCTCCAGCACGTGGGCCACGTCCCGGCTGACGTCACCGGACCGGGCGTGCACCTGCAGGCCCAGCAGCACCCGGCCGTCGGCCCGCACGATCGCCGGGAGCGCCAGCGGCAGCAGCGTCGCCAGCGTGACCTGGCGGTCGGAGTCCTTCAGCGTCAGCGGCGCGGTCGCGGACGGCACCAGCTCCCGCATCGCGACCCAGTCGCACTCGGCCGGCAGCCCCGCGAACGGCCGGGCCACCACGACGTCCCCGGCCCCGTGGCAGCTCTTGTAGCGGCGGCCGGAGCCGCACGGGCACGGCGCCTTGGGGTCGATCTCCCCCTCGGCCGGGGCGGGACGGGTGCGGCGGGCAGCGGTACGACGGCTCACCGGCCGACCTTATCGAGGTCCGTCACCGGTCCTTGATCGGCAGCTCGACCCAGACGGTGCTCATCGGGCCGCTGCCGTTCCGGGACTGCTCGACGCCCCAGTCCCGGGCGAGCGCGGCCACGATGGCCAGCCCGCGGCCGCGGACGTCCTCGGGGCCGGCCTCGTGCCGCCGCGGCCGGCTCGGCCCGCCGCCGTCGGAGACCCGCAGCCGCAGGGAGTCGTCGTCGAGGGACCAGCTGACCTCGAGCACGTCGCCGGGCAGCGGCCGGCCGTAGCGCACCGCGTTGCCGACCAGCTCGCTGAGCACGAGCGCGGCATCCCCGACGACCGTCGGGGCGACGCCGGCCTTGGCCAGGTCCGCACCGAGCTGACGCCGTACCTCGCCGGCAGAGGCCGGCGCGTGGCGGACTGACACCATGCGGAGCACTGCACCTCGTTCCCGCCACGTCTTGACGGTCGATCGGTGAATCGGAACTGTGGAGATATCCCCCACCCGCCCCGCTCGGTAACCCTTCCGGCGACACGGCCACCGTGAGCGACGCCACCGGCGGGCGCGATCGGGTCCGGCCGGTCAGGATGGGACCCGTGACCAGCCTTCCTGTCGTGATCGTCGGAGCCGGCATCGCCGGCGCCTCCTGCGCCCGGGAGCTGACCGCCGCCGGGATCCCGGTCGACCTGCGCGAGCGCTCGTACGTGGCCGGCGGCCGGCTGTCCTCCCGCACGATCGCCGGGCGCCGGGTCGACCTCGGCGCGTCCTACCTGACCAGCCGGACGCCGGAGTTCCAGGTCGTGGTCGACTCCTGGCTGGAGCGGGGGCTGGCCCGGGAGTGGACCGACCGGTTCGCCATCCGCACGCCCGCGGGCTGGGCCGGTCCCAAGCCCGGCCCGGTCCGGTACGGCACCCCCGGCGGGCTCCGGTCGGTGGTCGAGGACCTGGTCGCGGACCTGGACGTCGCCTACCGGTCCGAGGTGGCCGACATCGGGCCGGGGCCGACCGTGGACGGCGAGCCGGCCGCCGCGGTGGTGCTGGCGATGCCCGACCCGCAGGCGTCCGACCTGCTGGCCGAGGAGCTGACCGAGGAGCTGGCCGCGGTCGACGGCCGCGAGTACGAGCCGGTGCTGGCGCTGGCCGCGGGCTGGGCCGAGCGGTGCTGGCCGGACGTGGACGGGGCCTTCGTGCACGACGACCCGGACCTGTCCTGGGTCGCCGACGACGGGCGCCGGCGCGGGGACGGCGCCCCCGTGCTGGTGGCCCACTCCACGGCACCGTTCGCGGCGCCGCACCTGGACCAGCCCGGCGAGGCGGTCGAGCCGATGCTGGCCGCGCTGCTGCGGGTCATGGAGATCGACCGGCCGCCGGAGTGGACGTACCTGCACCGCTGGTCGCTGGCCCGGCCGGTGGAGGCCCGCGAGGAGACCTACCACCTGGGCGACGCGATGGTCGGTCTGTGCGGCGACGGCTGGGGCTCGCCCCGGGTCGAGACCGCCTGGCTGTCCGGCCGGGCCCTCGGCCGGGCCCTGGTAGAACGGCTGGCATGAGTCTGGTCGAGACGCTCGGTCTGCAGGCGCACCCGGAGGGCGGCTGGTTCGCCGAGACCTGGCGGGCGCCGGTGGAGGTGAGCCCGGCCGGCTACCCGGGGCCGCGGGCGGCCGCGACCGCGATCACCTTCCTGCTCCAGGCGGGCGAGGAGTCCCGCTGGCACCGGGTCCGCTCGGACGAGCTGTGGCTGTGGCAGGGGCTCGGGCCGCTGCGGCTGCGGCTGGGCGGGTCCGGACCGGCTCCGCAGCTCACCGTGCCAGCCAACCGGCGGACGACCAAGGAACTCGTGGGAGAGCTGGAGATCGGCCCGGCCCCCGACCACCCGCTGCAGGGCCTGGTCCCGGCCGGCGTCTGGCAGGCGGCGGTGCCGCTCACCGACGCCGGCGCGCTGGTCGCCTGCGTGGTCGCCCCCGGCTTCGCGTACGAGGACTTCGAGCTGGCCTAGTCCGTGCGGCGGAACTGCGCGGCCGCGATCCCGAGCATGACCGCGCCCAGCCCGGCCACGATCAGCACGTCGAGCCAGACCGGCACCACCCAGCTGCCCCAGGTGATGCCCGGGTCGAGCCGGGCCCGGACGGCCGGATCGACGTCGAGGTGGGCGAAGACGGACCGCCGCATCGGCTCCACCGCGTACGACAGGGGGTTGATCCGGGTCAGCACGGTCAGCCAGGCCGGCAGCCCGGACAGCGGGAACAGCTGCCCGGACAGGAACATCATCGGGGTCAGCACCAGCTGCACGACCGGCATGACGGTCTGGAACTTCTTGATCCGGGCCGAGATCATCAGCCCGAACGCGGTCATCACCACCGCGGTCAGGAACAGCAGCGCCAGCATCGACACGATCATCACCGGGTCGTACGGGACGCCGACCAGGCCGGCCAGGGCGATGAGGACGGCGCCCTGCAGGGTGGCGATGGCGCCGCCGCCGAGGCACTTGCCGGCCAGGATCGCGGTCCGCGGCACCGGCGCGACCAGCATCTCCCGCAGGAACCCGAACTCGCGGTCCCAGACGATGGAGACCCCGGCGAAGATCGCGGTGACCAGCGTCGAGGTCGCGACCACCCCGGGGAACAGGAACGTCTTGAAGTCGAGGCCGCCGGTGCTGGACGCGGTCAGCCCGCCGAGGCCGTTGCCGAGCACGAACAGCAGCAGCAGCGGCTGGGCCAGCCCGGAGATCAGCCGCCCCTTGGACTTGACGAACCGGATCATCTCGCGCTGGTACACGACCTTGACCGCGCGCAGGGTGTGCGCCGGCCCGGACGCCACCAGCACCACCGGCACGATCTCCCGGGTGCCGCGGGCCCGGTCCGTACCGGCCCCCGGTCCGGTCCCGGCACCGACGGCGCTCGGCGCACCCGAGCCGCCGGCCGACCGGCCGACGGCGGCCGGCGCAGGCCGGTCGCCCGGCGCCTCGTCCGCCGGGGGCGCGGCCGCCGGCGATGTCCCTCCCGGCGGCGCCGCCGCCGGTTCCGGGGCGGGTGGACGGGGAGAACTGCTCATCATCGCCTCCCGGCGCGGATCATGGGCGGGATCTGACGCTCGGCGCTCTCGGCGTCGGTGATCGTGCTGCCGGTGTGGGCCAGGAACACGTCGTCCAGCGACGGGCTGGACACGCTGACCGACCGGATCGCCACCCCGAGCTCGGCGAACAGCCGCGGCACGAACCGCTCCCCGTCGGCCACCGCGAAGGTCACCGCCCCGGAGTGCATCCCGGCCTCGATCCCGAACGCCGACCGCAGCCGCGCGATCGCGGCCTCGTCGTCGGCGGTGGTGATCTGCACCCGGTCCTTGCCGACCGCGTCCTTGAGCGCCTCCGGGGTGTCCTGGGCGACGATGCGCCCGGCGTTCATGATCGCGATGCGGTCGCAGTTCTCCGCCTCGTCCATGTAGTGGGTGGTGAGGAAGACGGTGATGTCCTCGCTCTCTTTCAGCGCCCGGACGTACTCCCAGACCGAGGCCCGGCTCTGCGGGTCCAGCCCGATGGTGGGCTCGTCCAGGAACAGCACCCGGGGCGAGTGCAGCAGGCCGCGGGCGATCTCCAGCCGCCGCTTCATCCCGCCGGAGAACGTCTCGACCACGCTCTTGCGCCGCTCGCCCAGCCCGACCAGGCCGAGCAGGTCGTCGATGCGCCGGTCGAGGACGGCCCGGGGCACGCCGTAGAGCTCGCCGTGGAAGCGCAGGTTCTGC
>DATDKW010000218.1:0-4303 GCA_036519715.1 Mycobacteriales bacterium | reverse complement strand
GGTCCAGCAACTGGCGCTCGGTGTTCCGGTCCAGCAGCATGCCGCTCACCTCCTGCCGACCGTCAACCACGAGGCAGTATCCGGCATCGACGGACCACCCGGTAGGACTGCACACCGGGTCCATTGCCGACGGACAACCTGGCTCCACTCACCGGACGATCCGGGCGGATGCTGGTCGACCTGGCGGTCGCGGTCGCGGACGGCGCGGAGTGCATCTCCGACATCGCGGTGCTGGCCGATCAGCCGGGGTTGTTCGGGCCGGTGGCGTCGGACTCGACGGTGTGGCGGCTACTCGACCAACTCGATGACCGGCAGCTGGCCGGGGTGGCCGTGGCGCGGGCGGCCGCGCGGGAAGTCGTCTGGGCGCAGCGGGCCGAGGTCACCGAAGCCGCGGTGTCGGCGGCGAGGGCCGCGGGGGTCGACCTGCCCGGTCTGGTGATCGACGTGGACGCCTCGATCGTGGAGTGCCACTCGGAGAAGGAGTCCGCGGCGGCGACGTTCAAGTCCTCCTTCGGCTACCACCCGATCCTGGCCTTCTTGGACAACAGTGGGGAGTTCCTGGCCGGGCTGCTGCGGCCGGGTAACGCCGGCGCGAACACCGCCGCCGGCCTGCCGCAGCAGGGCGGTGAAGCTGAGGACAGCCTGATCCGGGAGGTGCCGGGGAGGGCGGGAGCAGTCCTGACAACGCCGGGACGTGCTGGTACTGCCAGACGGTGCGGGTTCGGCAAGCGTGACGGAGAGGAGTACGAGAGGAACCGGCGTCGCAAAGTCCCTCAAAACCGAACCGGCCCGGAACCTGGCGGATATGGGCCGGGAGCGGCGCGCACCCGCCGCCGGAGGTGTGTCCGGCGGTCGGGGAACTCCTGGCCGATTCATGGGTGGTTCGGTCGGAGGCCACGGTGACGTGCTGCGGGGTAGCCGTGGCGAGGCCGCAGGGACAAAGTCGGGCTCCTCCTTCGTCGAGCGAATCGCAGTGAACACGGGAACCGTTCCGGTCCTGGCTGCTGGTGCCGCGCTGCCGGCGTGGTGTCGGGGGCCTGGGTCCACCGTCGACCGATCGGGTCGGGGCGGGGCGGAGCCGCCGTAGTAGTCGGAGGCCGGGAGAGCCGGTCACAGGGCGAAGGGCGGCAGCGGTCACGAGCAGTGCGGAGGTGCAATGCCGACAGATGCGCCGGTGAATACCGGCGCTCCGGGTGAGTTGGTCGTCAGGCCGTTCGTTCGGGTATCGGGGATGCAGGCCAAGCTGCACCGTTGGGCGGTGGCCGATCCGGGCCGCCGGTTCGACGACCTGTTCAACCTCGTGCACGACCCGGCGACGCTGAGGGTGGCGTGGCAGCGGGTCGCGGGTAGCACCGGGGCCAGGTCGGCCGGGGTCGACGGGCGAAACGCCGTCGACGTCGAGACCGATCCTGGCGTCCAGGCCTTCCTGGACGATCTGCGTTCCGCGATCAGATCGGGCGGGTTCCGCCCGATGCCGGTGCGGGAACGTCTGATCCCCAAACCCGGCGGTAGTGGGAAGATGCGCCGGCTGGGCATCCCCACGGTGGCCGACCGGGTGGTGCAGGCGGCGTTGAAGCTGGTGTTGGAACCGATCTTCGAGGCCGGCTTCGCGCCGATCTCCTACGGGTTCCGGCCCCGGCGGCGGGCGCACGACGCGATCGCCGAGATCCACCTGTTCGGCACCAAGGGCTACCGCTGGGTGCTGGACGCGGACATCGAGGCGTGCTTCGACACCATCGACCACACCGCCCTGATGGGTCGGGTGCGGCGACGGGTGACGGACAAGCGCGTGCTGGCCCTGGTCAAGGCGTTCTGCAAGGCCGGGATCCTCACCGAACTCGGCGAGCAGAAGGACACCCCGACCGGGACCCCGCAAGGAGGGATCCTCACGCCCCCAACGCAATGGGCAACTCGCGCGATCGTCGCCCTCCGTGTCGGGGTTGGTGTGGTCGTTTCCGGTGGTGGGGGTGTGTTCGCGGACGGGTATGCGGTGCCGGATGGTGATCTTCTTGGGTCCGATGAGGACGTCCTTGACGAGCAGGCGCAGCACGCGTTGGCGTTCGGGGACGGCGGAGGTGTCCGCTCTGCGGTGGAGGTGGGCGAGGAAGCCTTCGAGGTCGTCGGCGAGCTTGAGGTAAACCTCGCTGTCGGCGAGTTGGGTGTCGAGGGCGTCGATCTGGGTGCGCAGGCTGGTCTCGCGGCTGCGCAGGTCCGGCATCCGGTCACGCAGCTCGTCGATGGTGATGAGTTGCTCCTGGAACGCTTGGATCATGCGGGCGACTGCCGCGGTGGCTTTGGCGAGGGCGGTTTCCAGGCGTTTGCGCTGGTGGATGACCGGGTCGCTGGTCCGGGCGGTGTCCAGCCGCCGGTCGATCTCGGCGCGGATCAGGCTCGGGTCGGCGAGCAGGGTGGTGATGTGGTCCCAGACGACCTGGTCGAGGTAATCCGCGCGGACCGGCTTGCTCGCGCAGACCCGGCCGCCTTCGTAGCGGTAGTCGTCGGACCCGAGGCACCGGTAGTAGTAGATCTTGTTGCCGGCGCTGGTGGTGGTGTGGCCGCGGTAGTAGGCGTATCCACACCCGGCGCAGGCGGCCAGGCCCTGCAACAGCGAGGGGACCTTGCAGTTGCGGGACGCGAACCGCTTGTTGTCCTCGAGCCGGTGGGCGGCCCGTACGAACGTGTCTTCGGAGATGATCGCCGGGACCGGGATGTGCACGCACTCCTCGACGGGCCGGTCGATGGTCTTGACCGCGCGGCCGGTGGTGCGCCCGGCCAGGCGTGCGACCCGGTTCAACCCCGCGGTTTCGTTGACAGCCTTGGTCTTCCCGAACACCGCCCGCCCGGCGTAGGCCGGGTTGCGCAGCATCCCCCACACCACTGACCGATCCCAGCGGGTCTTCCCGGTCCGACTGAGCGCCCCCTGCTCGCCCAGCCACCGGGCCAGCTCGGCGATCGCGGCACCCTCGTCGACGTAGCGGCGGAACAACTCCCGAACCAGGGCGGCCTCGTACTCCACGACCTGGTAGGCGGCCGGCGCGAGAGGGGTCTTGCGCACGTACCGGTAGCCGAAGGGCGCGCCGGACAGTACGTTCACCGACCCCGCCCGGGCCCGATGTTGCTTGCCGCGCCGGTACCGTTCCATGATCTGGGCCTTCTCGTACTCGGCGAACATGCCCTGGAACTGCACCATCAACTGGTCTTCCGGGCTGTCCCCGCGAGGGCCTTTGACGAAGGCCACCCTCGTTCCGGCCCGGGCGAACTCCTCGATCAGCAGCGCCTGGTAGGCGAACTTACGGGCCAGCCGGTCCGCCGAGTAGCACAACACCACGTCCACCCCGACCCCGGCGACCAGGTCCCGCAGCCGCTCCAGGCCCGGGCGCACCAGCGTCGCACCGGAGTGCCCCGCATCCTCGAACACCCACTCCTCAGGCACCTGCAGCCCCGCCGACGCCGCGTGCTCGCGCAGCGCCGCGGTCTGTGAGCCGATCGTCTCGTCCTTCTTCTGCCGCGCCGAGGACACCCGGGCGTAGATCGCCGCGCTGACAGTCGAGCTGGTCACCGGGTGACCGTCCTTCCTGGCCCGCCCGTACCGGGCGGGCGGTTCGTTCGGGCACGAGGATGCCGTAAGCCACCGACAAGTCGCTGGCAGCGTGGCGGTCGAAGACGAACGCCGTCTCGACCACCCGCCCGCTCACCGCGAGGGACGTCCCCGGCGAGCTCGACGCAAGAACTCCGTCAACGCCCGCGCCACCACGGCGGAGATCGTGACCCCACTGGCGTGGGCATGCTCACGCACCCGAGCCGCCAGCGAGGCCGGCAACTTGACCGTGAACACCACGCTGGTCTCGGGCACCTCCACCGGCCCGGCCGCGGCGGCACCGACGTAGCGGCGCGCCTGACGCACCGACACCGAGAACCGTTGCGCCACAACGCGCGCAGCTTCCGACGGCGAGATCCCCGAACCCAGCATTTCGGCAGCCGCATTGACCCGCTCGGCACGCTCCGGGTCACCCACACGACCACCAGCCATGCCACAACCGTACTACCCGACATGTCACACACCCTGGCCGCCGCGCCGCGGCCGTTCCAGCCGCCGATAGCCCAGCGTCACCTCGAAGCAGAAGTTGCCCATTGCGTTGGGGGCGTGCTCTCCCCGCTGCTCGCGAACATCGCCCTGGACGCGCTCGACCAGCACGTCCACCGGCCCTGGCGCCCCGGCGGGCCGATGAGTACCTCTATGCGGCGTCAGACGCGTCGCAAGAAGGGCCTGCCGAACTGGCGGATCGTCCGTTACGCCGACGAC
>DATDKW010000217.1:0-5509 GCA_036519715.1 Mycobacteriales bacterium | reverse complement strand
GGCGCGGACGTGCTGCTGGTCACCGACGACAACCCTCGCTCGGAGGACCCGGCGGCGATCCGCTCGGCCGTGCTGGCCGGGGCGCTGTCGGTCCGGAACCGGGGCGAGGTGGTCGAGGTCGGCGACCGGCGGGCGGCGGTGGCCGAGGCGGTGCGCCGGGCCCGGCCGGGCGACGCCGTGGTGGTGGCGGGCAAGGGGCACGAGCAGGGCCAGGAGGTCGCCGGCGTGGTGCACCCGTTCGACGACCGCGCCGTGCTGCGGGCGGCGCTGGAGGAACTGACCGGGAGCGTCGGCCGGTGATCCCGCTGACGCTGGCCGAGATCGCGGCCGCGGTCTCCGGCGACCTGCACGACGTCCCGGACCCGGACACCCGGGTGACCGGGGACGTGGAGCTGGACTCGCGCCGGATCGGCCCCGGCGGGCTGTTCGTGGCGCTGGCCGGGGCCCGGGTCGACGGGCACGAGCACGCCGCCGCGGCGGTGGCGGCCGGCGCGGCCGGCGTCCTGGCCGCCCGGGCGGTGGGCGTGCCCGCGGTGGTGGTGCCGGACGTGACCGCGGCCCTGGCCGCGCTGGCGCACGACGTGCTGGACCGGCTGCCGGGGGTGACGGTGGTCGGCGTGACCGGGTCCAGTGGCAAGACCTCGACCAAGGACCTGCTGGCCCAGCTGCTGGCCGAGCTGGGGCCGACGGTGGCGCCACCGGGGTCGTTCAACAACGAGCTGGGCCACCCGTACACGGTCCTGCGGGCGACGGAGGAGACCCGCTACCTGGTGCTGGAGAAGAGCATGCGGGGGCTCGGCCACATCGCCGCGCTGACCCGGATCGCCCGGCCCCGGATCGGCGTGGTGCTCAACGTCGGGTCGGCCCACGTGGGCGAGCTGGGCAGCCGCGAGGCCATCGCCCGGGCCAAGGGCGAGCTGGTCGAGGCGCTGCCGGCCGATGGGGTGGCGGTGCTCAACGCCGACGACCCGCTGGTGCTGGCGATGGCGGCCCGGACCGCGGCCCGGGTGGTCACCGTGGGGGAGTCGCCGGCCGCGGACGTCCGGGCCACCGGCGTCACGCTGGACCAGTTCGGCACTCCGTCGTACGTGCTGGTGCATCGAGGGGCCGAGGTGCCGGTGACGCTGGCCGTGCACGGCGCCCACCAGGTCGGCAACTCGCTGGCCGCAGCCGCGGTCGCGCTGGAGCTGGGGATGGCCCCGGAGGCGGTCGGGGCCGCGCTGGGCCGGGCCCGGGCGCTGTCGCGGTGGCGGATGGAGGTCACCGAGCGGACGGACGGGGTGCTCATCGTCAACGACGCCTACAACGCCAACCCGGAATCCATGGCGGCGGCGCTGCGGGCGCTGGTGACGATGTCGCGGGGGCGGCGGTCCTGGGCCGTGCTGGGGGCGATGGGGGAGCTGGGCGAGACCGCGGACGAGGAGCACCGCCGCATCGGCGCGCTCACGGCCGAGCTCGGCGTCGACCGGGTCGTCGTGGTCGGGCCGGAGGCGCAACCGCTGCACGCCGCCGCGCGTGAGAAGTCCGTGCACGTACCCGACGTGGCCGCCGCGATGGCCCTGCTGCAGGCCGAGTTGCGCCCCGAGGACGTGGTGCTGGTGAAGGCGAGCCGGGCCGCCGGCCTGGAACGGGTCGCGCTCGCCCTGGCCGAGCCGGTCGGGGCCGCCCGGTGAGGTCGGTCCTGGTCGCCGCGCTGGTCTCGCTGCTGGTGTCGATCCTCTGCACGCCGATCGCGATCCGGGTGTTCCGCCGGGAGGGCTTCGGGCAGGCGATCCGGGACGACGGCCCGCAGTCGCACATGGCCAAGCGGGGGACGCCCACCATGGGCGGCACGGTGATCATCGTCGCCACCCTGATCGGCTACTTCGCCGCCCACCTGCTGTCCGCCGGCAGTGGCCCGAGCGCCACCGGCCTGCTGCTGCTCTACCTGTTCGCCGGGATGGGCCTGGTCGGCTTCCTCGACGACTTCATCAAGATCCGCAAGCAGCGCAACCTGGGCCTGTCCGCGACCGCGAAGCTGGTCGGGCAGCTGGCGATCGGGATCTCGTTCGCGATCCTGGCCCTGCGGTTCCGGGACGCGAGCGGGCTGACCCCGGCGTCCAAGCACCTGTCGTACGTGCGGGACATCCCGCAGATCAGCTTCGGCGCGGTCCTGTTCGTCGCCTTCGCCTACCTGGTGATCAGCGGCACGTCCAACGCGGTCAACCTGACCGACGGGCTGGACGGGCTGGCCGCGGGCAGCTCGGCGATGGTGTTCGGGGCGTACACGGCGATCTCCTTCTACCAGTTCCGCAACGCCTGCGAGACGCTGCAGCGGGCCGGCTGCTACGAGGCCCGCGACCCGCTGGACACCGCGCTCATCGCGGCCTCGGCGATGGCGGCCTGCTTCGGGTTCCTGTGGTGGAACGCGGCGCCGGCCCGGATCTTCATGGGCGACACCGGGTCGCTGGCGCTGGGCGGGCTGGTCGCCGGGATCGCGATCGTGTCCCGGACCGAGCTGCTGCTGATCGTGCTCGGCGGGCTGTTCGTGGTCGAGACGCTGTCGGTGATGCTGCAGGTCGCGGTGTTCAAGTCGACCCGGAAACGGCTGTTCCGGATGGCGCCGTTCCACCACCACTTCGAGCTGGCCGGGTGGGCGGAGACGACCGTCCTGGTCCGCTTCTGGATCATCGCCGGGCTGGCCGTCGCCTTCGGCCTGGGGCTCTTCTACGCCGAGTTCATCTCGTACGGGCTGCCAGGGTGAGCCGCTCCTCCCCGCCCACCTCGCCCGGGCAGGGGGACAGCCCCGGCACCCCCGCGCCCGGCCGCCGTGGGCGGCGGAGCGCCAGGTGCCCGTGACCGGCTGGGCCGGCCGCGCGGTGGTGGTCGCGGGGGCGGGGGCGTCCGGCGAGGCCGCGGCGCGGGCCCTGCTGCGGCTGGGCGCGCGGGTCACCGTGGTGGACCGGGCGGCGTCGGCGCGGACCGACGGGCTGGTCGCGGCCGGGGCGTCGCTGGCGCTCGGGGCGGAGGCGGCGCCGGCCGGGACCGAGCTGCTGGTTGCCTCGCCGGGCTGGCGGCCGGACTCGCCGCTGCTGACGGCGGCCGCCGTCGCCGGGATCGAGGTGATCGGCGAGGTCGAGCTGGCCTGGCGGCTGCGCGGTCCCGGCCCGGCCCCGTGGCTGGCCCTGACCGGCACCAACGGCAAGACCACGACCGTACGGATGCTGGAGTCGATGCTGCGCGCGGCCGGCGAGCGCACCGTCGCCACCGGCAACGTGGGCCTGCCGGTGGTGGACGCGGTGCTGGCCACCCCGCCGTACGACGTGCTCGCGGTCGAGCTGTCGAGCTTCCAGCTGCACTCGGCCCCGTCGGTCCGGCCGGCGGCGGCGGCGATGCTCAACCTGGCCCCGGACCACCTGGACTGGCACGGCGGGTTCGAGGCCTACGCCGCGGCCAAGGAGCTGATCTGGGCCGGTCCGGAGACGGTGGCGGTCGGCAACGCCGACGACCCCGAGGTCGCGGGCCGGCTGCTGAAGGCGCCGGGCCGGCAGGTGACCTTCACGCTCGGGGCCCCCGCCGGGGACCAGCTCGGGATCGCCGACGGGACGCTGACCGACCGGGCCTTCGGCGGCGGCGCGCTGGCCCCGGTGGCCGAGATCCGCCCGGCCGGCCCGCACAACGTCGCCAACGCGCTGGCCGCGGCCGCGCTGGCCCGGGCCCACGGGGTCGGGCCGGGCGCGATCCGGCAGGGCCTGCGGGACTTCGTGCCCGACCGGCACCGCAACGAGCGGGTGGCCGAGGTCGCCGGTGTCACCTACGTCGACGACAGCAAGGCCACCAACCCGCACGCCGCCGCCGCCTCGCTCACCTCGTACGAGCCGGTGGTGTGGATCGCGGGCGGCCTGCTCAAGGGCGCCCCGGTGGACGAGCTGGTCGCCGCGGTCGCGCCCCGGCTCGCCGGCGCGGTGTTGCTGGGCGCCGACCGGGGCGTGCTGGCCGCGGCGATCGCGCGACACGCGCCCAGCCTCCCGGTCGTGACGGTGTCCAGGACCGACGATGGAGCGATGTCCGAGGTCGTGGAAGCCGCCGCGGGGCTGGCCCGTGCCGGTGACACGGTGCTGCTGGCCCCGGCCGCGGCCTCGATGGACATGTTCCGGGACTACGGCGCGCGCGGGGACGCCTTCGCGGCGGCGGTCCGCGCGCTGGCCGGGCCGTGACCGCCACCGCCGAGGCGCCGACCGGGCCCGCGGACGGTGCCGGCGACGACGACACCGGGGCCTCGTTCCTGGACCGGCCGCTGACCTCGCTCCACCTGCTGCTGGCCAGCACCGGGCTGCTGCTCGGGCTCGGCCTGGTGATGGTGCTGTCGGCGTCGATGGTGAAGTCCTACCGGGACACCGGCAGCGCCTACTCGGTGTTCGCCAGCCAGGCCGTCTGGGTCGCGCTCGCCGTGCCGGCCTTCTGGTTCGGGGTCCGGCTGACGCCGCGGGCCTACCGGCGGCTGGCGTACCCGGCCCTGCTGGTGAGCCTGGTCCTGCTGGCCGCGGTGCTGGTGCCGGGGGTCGGGCTCAACATCAAGGGCGCCCAGCGCTGGCTGGCGGTCGGGCCGCTGCAGATGCAGCCGGCCGAGCTGGCCAAGCTGGCGCTGGCGCTGTGGGGCGCCGACCTGCTGGTCCGCAAGAAGCGGCTGCTCGGGCAGGCCCGGCACCTGCTCATGCCGCTGGTGCCGGTCGCCGCGCTGATGGCCGGGCTGGTCGTGCTGGAGCCCGACCTCGGCACCTCGATGTGCTTCACGATGGTGCTGTTCGGCCTGCTGTGGACGATCGGGGCGCCGGGCCGGATCTTCGGCGCGCTGCTGGGGCTGACCGCGGCGGCGGTGACCGGGCTGGCCATCGCCGAGCCGTACCGGATGGACCGGCTGTCCCACTTCCTCAACCCGGACGCGGATCCGGGCGGGGCCGGCTACCAGCCGCTGCTGGGCCTGTCCTCGCTGTCCTCCGGCGGCTGGTTCGGCGTCGGGCTGGGCCAGGGCCGGGCCAAGTGGCTCAACCTGCCCGAGGCCCACACCGACTACATCTTCGCCGTCATCGGCGAGGAGCTGGGCCTGCTCGGCAGCCTGGTAGTGCTGCTGCTCTACGCGACCCTGGCGTACGCGGGACTGCGGGTGGCCCGGCGCACCGCCGACCCGTTCGCCCGGCTGGTCGCGGCGGCGGTCACGGTGTGGATCGTCGGGCAGGCCGTGCTCAACATCGGCTACGTCAGCGGGCTGCTGCCGGTGACCGGCGTGCCGCTGCCGCTGATCTCCGCCGGTGGCACGTCGCTGCTGGTCACCGTCTTCGCGCTGGGCATGCTCACCTCCTTCGCCCGGCACGAGCCCGACGCGGTGGCCCAGCTGACCAAGCGCGGCCGGGTGGCCAAGCTGCTGGGGCTGCCGGCGCCGCGGCTGCCGCGGGACCGGCCGCGCCGGCAGATCGACCGATCGGGTGACTGGGCCGGGAGGCGGTCGAGCCCACCGGCGCCGCGGGCGGCA
>DATDKW010000216.1:0-9337 GCA_036519715.1 Mycobacteriales bacterium | reverse complement strand
GTACGGGGCGAGTTCCCCGGCCTCACCGTGACCGCGGAGATCGGCATCGGCCGGCCGACGCCGGCGCTGTTGAAGCTGTCCGAGGACGCGGCGATGGTCGTCGTCGGCGCCCGCGGGGTGGGCGGGTTCCCGGGGCTGCTGTTGGGCTCGGTGTCCGGGCAGCTGGCCGAGCACGGTTACTGCCCGGTGACGGTGGTCCGCCCCGTCTCCGGTACCGCGACCGACGTGGTCGTCGGCATCGACGGTTCGGAGGAGTCGGCCCGGGCGCTGACGCTGGCTCTGCAGCAGGCCCGGCGCACCGGCGGCCGGCTGATCGCGGTGCACGCCTACCGGCTGCCCCCGGTCGCGGCCGCGTACGCGCCGAACCCCGGCGTCGATCCGGCCATGTTCCGCGAGGTGGCCGAGGAGACGCTCGCCGTGGCGCTGGGCACCGTGGAGGAGGACAACCCGGACGTGAAGATCGAGCGGCGGGTCGCGCACGGGCCGGCGGCGCGGGTGCTGCTGGACGCGGCCGACGGGGCCGCCGTGCTCGTCGTCGGCGCCCGCGGCCTCGGCGGCTTCGCCGGCATGGTGGCCGGATCGGTGAGCCAGCAGGTGCTCCGGCACGCGCACGGTCCGGTCCTCGTCACGCATTGAGTCCACAGTCGACGGAGGGAGTCGTCATGCGTGCCGCGGTCGTACCGTCCCCCGGGACCCCGCCGGAGGTCCGGGAGTCGCCGGCGCCGCAGCCGGCGGTCGTCACGGCCGGGCTGGCCCTGTCCTCCGCCGTCGCGGCGGGCGGCACGCTGCTGGCGGACGGTGTGCTGCTCGGGCCGCCGGCTATGAACGGGTCGGCCCGGGGCACCGCCCTGGTCGTGCTGGCGGTGGCGCTGCCGCTGCTGCTCGGGTCGGCCTGGCTCGGACGTCGCGGGTCGGCCCGGGCGGCCGTGGTCCGGCTCGGCGCCACCGGCTACCTGGCGTACAACGCGGTGCTGTTCCTGTTCGGCACGCCCTTCAACCGGTTGTTCCTGGCCTACGTGCTGATGCTGGGGCTGTCGGCCGCCGCCCTGGGCTCGACCGTCCTGCAGCTGCGGGCGCGGCTGGTCGCGGCCCGGTTCCGGCAGGACGGGTGGACGCGGGCCGTGGCCGCGTACGCGGGGCTGGTCGTGCTGCTCAACGCGTTGGCCTGGCTGAAGAACGTGGTGCCCGCGCTCGGCCATCCGGAGTCGGCCGGCTTCCTGGCCGGCACCGGGCTGACCACGAGCCCGGTCTACGTCCAGGACCTGGCGCTGTGGCTCCCGCTGGCCGCGGTGCTCGCCCACCGGCTGTGGCGCCGGCAGAGCTGGGGTGTGGTCGGGACCGGCGCGGTGCTGGTGCTGTGGACGGTCGAGAGCATCTCCATCGCCGTCGACCAGGCCTTCGGCGTCCACGCCGATCCGTCGTCCCCGGCCGTCTCCGGCGCGGTGGTCGGGCCGTTCCTGGCCCTGGCCGCGCTCGGTCTCGTCGCGCTGGCCGTCCTGCTGCGCCGGCCGGGGCCGACGCCGCCACCACGCCGGTCCGGTGGCACCGGCACCGTTGGGCCCGGTCGGCATGGGACCTCCGGCACTGCCGGACGGGGTGCGGACGCGGTCGGATGGAGGTAGCGGGCCGGGCGATCCGGCCCCGTCCGGAGGAGACGAAAGATGAGCACTGACGGTATTGGCGTCTTCGTCGGCGTCGACCAGTCCGCCTGCTCGCGGGAGGCGCTGGAGTGGGCGGCCGCCGACGCGGCGGCCCGGCACACCCGGCTGACCGTGGCGAGCGTGGTGGACCTGCCCCGGTTGGGGGACGTGCCGCTGTCCGGTGAGCTGCTCGACGCGGCCCAGCGGGCGGCGCAGCAGACCGTCGACGCCGCGGCCGGCCGGGCCCGCACCGTCGCCCCGGGGCTGGAGGTCGAGGGCCGGGTGCTGACCGGGAACCCGGCGGCGGAGCTGCTCCTGCTCTGCGGCGGTGCCGACGAGATCGTCGTCGGCTCGCACGGGACGAGCGAGCTCCGCGCGCTGCTGATCGGCTCGGTCGGCAGCCAGGTGGCCGAGCACGCCCACGTCCCGGCCGTGGTCGTCCGCGACCGCAGCACCACCGGTCCGGTCCTCGTCGCCGTCGACAACTCCCCGCACAGCGACGCCGCCCTCCAGTACGGCTTCGCGTACGCCGACCGGCACGGCCTGCCGCTGCTGGCCCTGCACGTCTACACCCTCGGTGCGCTCGGCTACCCGGTCATGCCGTACCCCGTCGAGGAGGAGCTGGACCGGGTCCGGTCCGAGTCGGCCCGGACGGCCGAGGCCTCCGTCGGCCGGTGGACCGAGAAGTACCCCGACGTCGAGGCCCGTACGGAGGTCGTCGAGGGCGGGGCGGTGCACCAGCTCGTCGAGGCCAGCCGGACCGCGAGTCTGGTCGTGGTCGGCACCCGCGGACACGGCGGCCTGGCCGGCATGCTGCTCGGCTCGGTGAGCCACGGGGTCATGCGGCACGCGCACTGCCCCGTCGTCATCGCCCGCTGAGACCGTCCCCACCGGGTCGGGAAAGGAGACCGGGATGCGAATCCTCGTGACCGCGGCCAGCCGGCACGGCTCGACCGCGGAGATCGCGACTGAGCTGGGGAAGGCGCTGCGCGGCAACCTCCCCGGCGTCGGGGTCGACGTCGTCCCGCTGAGCCGGATCGCCGGCGTCGACGGGTACGACGCGGTGGTGCTGGGCAGCGCCGTCTATTTCGGACGGTGGCTGGACGAGGCCCGGTGGCAGGTCGGCGCCCAGGCCGCCACCCTGCGGGAACGACCGGTGTGGCTGTTCTCCAGCGGGCCGGTCGGCGACCCGGCGGTGCCGGCCGACGAACCGGTCGACGGGGCCGAGCTGGCCGCCGCCATCGGCGCCCGGGAGCACGTCGTGTTCCCCGGCGCGCTGCACCGGGAGTTCCTCGGGGTGCGGGAGAGGGTCGCCGTCGGCCTCGTGCACGCCCCCGACGGCGACTACCGGGACTGGCCGGCCGTCCGGGCCTGGGCCGACCGGATCGCCGCCGCCCTGCGCGTGAGCAGCGGGCTCGGCTGAGCGCAGGAGGCCGGGGGCCGGACCGTCAGCGGCGTCCTGACCGGGCCTCCGGCCGGCCCGGCCCGCGGGCCGGGAACGCGGCGGCCTCGCCGTTCCGGCGGCACCGCTCCTCCTGTTCGCTGGTCCAGCCGAACACGCGGCGCAGCTCGGCGACGTCGTCCGACGCTCAGGCCGAGGCGGCCGTGCAGCTGCGGCGCGAACCGGACCTCCCCGTGCCCGACGCCGTCCGCGTGCCAGTCCTCGACCAGCTCGCGGGCGGCCCGCTGGAGCGCGGCCGGGGTCTGCAGCACGCCGAGGGTCACGTCGAGGTAGGGCAGGAAGGCGTGCAGGCTGCCGACGTCCGGCGGGGCGACGGCCAGGCTGCGTACCGGTGCCGCCAGGCGGATCCCGGCCTCCGCGGCGAGGTCGGCGATCGTGCCGGGCCGGACCGAGCCGTCCAGATGGCAGCGCAGCTCGACCCGGTCCGCTCGCGGTTCCGGAGGCACGGACGCCACCCTCTCAGGTGGCGGCGCCCTACGGCAGCAGCAGGTCGCGGGGCGGGCGCCGGGGGGTGCGGGGTGGCAGGTCTCCGGCCGGGCGGCCGAGGCGGAGGATCAGCTGCGGCCAGCCCGCCAGCCGCAGCTCGTCGCGCAGCTGCTGGCGCAGGCCCGGCAGCTCCAGCGGCTGGTTGAGGTAGGACGCGGCGTACCCCTCGGCCGCGGCCGCGAGCAGCACCCGCATCAGCGCCCCGCCGCCGCGGAGCCAGTCGGGCCGGCGGTCCTCGGGGGTGTGCAGCACGGTGACGAACGGGTGCTCCTCGGCCGGCCCCTCATGCCGGGGCTGATCCGTCCGGGCGCCGCCGGCGAAGTCCCGCAGCGGGAACTCCGCGCGGTGGCCGGCGGCGGCCGAGATCCCGAACGCCGATTGCGGGACCCCGGCGCCCTCCTCGGTCCGCTCCGGCGCGGTCCACCGGTCCAGCTCGGCCAGGTACGCCGGGTCGCGCTGCTGGATCCGCTCGGCCGCGGCCACCAGCGCGGAGACGCCGACCCGCTCCCCCGGCCCCTCGACCCAGCGCAGGTCGGCCCCCTCCCGCTCGGCCGCGTCGCGCCAGGCGACCTGCAGCGGCACGGGCACGGGCCCGGGACGGAACGGCGTGCGGACGGTCCGCCGGGCGGGCACGGCGGCGACCAGGCGCCGCTCGTCGTCGGTGGCGGGCCGCCGGTCGCCGGCCGTCACGCGGGCGACGAGGTCCGGCTGCGCCGGGTCGGGCAGCAGCACCACCGCGGCGTCCCGGTCCCGCGCCCGCAGCGCCAGCCGGACCAGCCACACCGCCGCCCCGAGTCCGAGGTGGGCCTGCCGGCCCTGGGGATCGACGACCGGCAGCATCCGGTCCCGGTCGAGCAGGACGTCGACGTGGTCGCGCTCCACCCGGAACCGCCACGGTTGCGCGTTGTGCAGCGACGGCGCCGCTCCCCCGGTTGCGGCGAGGGCCTCGGCGTGGTCGCGGAGGTCGGTGGTGGTGCGGGCGGCCACGGCTCAGCCCTCGTACTGCAGGACCGCGGACAGCGGGCGGCGGCCGGTCGGCGGCGGGGTCGCGCCGGGCTGCGGCCGGCCCAGGCGCAGCACCATCTGCGGGTGGTCGGGCCAGTCCATCAGCGCCCGGAACCGCTCCCGCACCGCCGGCAGGTCGACGGCCTGGGTCATCGCCGAGCTGGCCAGCCCGAGCCGCTCCGCCTCGACGGAGATCCGGGCGTACGCCTCGCCGGCCAGCAGCCGCGCCTTCGGGTCGTCGGTGATGGTGAACACGACCAGGTAGAGCGGCCGCTCGTCGATCACCTCGGTCAGGTCCTGGCCGCCGGTGATGCCGGCCTCGAAATCCCGCACCGGCACGTCGGTGTGCCGCGGCTCGCCGGCGGCCACGTGCGGCACGGCCGAGGCGGGGACGCCGTCGGGCGCGTTGGCGTCGGGGTACCGCATCCAGTGGGCCAGCTCGGCCCGGTAGGCCGGGTCGGACAGCTCCACGCTGTCGGCCCAGGAGAACACGACCGCGAGGTCGAGCTTCTCCTCCGCCCGCTGCACGGCGTAGGCGTAGACGTCCCGCTCGACCGCGACCGCGAGCAGCGCGTTCACCGTCTCGGCCGGGATCGGCTCGGGCCGGAACGGGCGCCGGTCGGTGCGCCGGCGCTCGGCGGCCTCGGCCCGCTCCACCGTGGCCGGGTCGACGTCCGACCGGCCGACCGGGCGGATCCGGGCCATCAGGTCGGGCCGGGCCGGGTCCGGCATCCGGTCCACCTCGGTCCGCCAGCCGGCCGCGGCGAACCCCAGCCGGGCCAGCTCCAGCGCGGCACCGCAGGACAGCACCACGGCCCGGCCGTCCGGATCGAGGGCGGGCAGCTGCCGGGTGCGGTCCGCGTGCAGCTCCAGGACGCCGTCGCGGTAGAGCCACCGCCACGGCTGGGTGTTGTGGATGGAGGGCGCTCGGACACCGAAGCGGACGGCCCGTTCGACGTCGGACCGCGCCGGTGCGTGGGTCTCGGTCATGACCCGACGCTATGGCGGCACGCGGCGCGGATCCGGGGCCGAAGGTCCCGACCTGGACGGCCTTCCGGCCCCGTTCGGGACGTACGGCCCTGCCGTGGTCCCGGGCCGGCGGGTCAGCCTGGGTGCCATGACGACATCACGGGACCACGCACCGTCCACTCCGGACCTCAGCACCGCCGCCGGGACGCCGTCGGTCGTGCCGGTGACCCACGGCGACCGCACGATCGGGGTGGTGCTCACCGACGGCGCCGGCAGCCGCTGGCAGCGGACCCCCGACCTGGACCGCGCGTTCACGATCGCGACGGTGACCGGCGGCGCCGTCGCCGCGGTCGGCCTGATCGCCGCGGCCGTCGGGCGGCCGCGGGTGCAGCGCATCACGATGGGGCCCGGCGGCTGGGTCAGCTTCCGCGGCGCCGGGTCCCCGCGGGTGCGCGGTGCCCGCCGCCCGTGGTGGGCGCACCTCCTGTGTGCCCACCCGCTCGACCGACCCGACCGATGAGCTCCGCACACGACTGAGCCGCCGTCCGGGAGTCCCGGGCGGCGGCTCGATACCGCGGCATTCAGATCAGCCAGCGGTGCTGCCGCACGATCGGCAGCTCTACCGTGCTCCCGCCGCTCCCCCGGCTGCTGGACGCGCTCGACCAGCTCGCTGGGCGACCCTTCCACGTAACCGGTGCTCATCTCTGCCTCCTCGTCGAATCCCCGTCCTGTCCGAAGGGTTCCGCCGGGGCCCCCGACCGGCGCCGGTGCCGAAGGTCCCGATCTGGCGTGCCTCGGTCGCCGCGGCGGCCGGCCACCCGGTCAGGGTCCGAAGGCCCTGGTGCGCGGCCCGCCGGCGAGGTGCGCTGGAGGCCGGACCTCGGAGGAGCAGTAGTGATGGATGATCAGCTGGCCCGGCAGGTGGTGGAACTGGCCGGGCAGGCGCCGTCGGTGTACAACACCCAGCCCTGGCGCTGGCAGTTCCGCGACCGCGCCCTCGATCTGTACGCGGACCGCACCCGGCAGCTCACCGGCCTCGACCCGGCCGGCCGGCAGCTGGTCCTGAGCTGCGGGGCCGCGCTGGAGCTGGCCCGGCTCGGGATCCGCGCGCTGGGCTGGTCCTGCGCGGTCGAGCTGCTGCCGGACCCCGCGGACACCGACCACCTCGCCCGCCTCGCGGCCGGCCCGCCGCTGCCGCCCACGAAGGACGAGCTGGCGCTGGCCCGGGAGATCGGCCGCCGCCAGACCGTACGGGACCGCTTCGACCCGGTCCCGCTGACGCCGGCCGCCCACACCGCGCTGGAGCTCAGCGCCGGGGGCGACGGGACCTGGCTGCACTGGATCGAGAGCCCCGCACAGCAGGTGGCGCTGGCCGTGCTGACCGACCGGGCCGAGCGGATCGAACAGGCCGACCCGGCCGTCCGGGCCGACCTGGCCCGGTGGCGGCGGTTTACCGACGTCGCCACCGACGGGATCACCCCGGGCACGCTGCCGGAGACGGCGCCGGCCCAGCGCGCCACCGCCGTACCGCTGCGGGACTTCGGCATCGACGTCGAGGACCGGCCCGACGCCGACCCGCAGCGGCTGCCGCTGCCGCCCGAGCGACCCGATCTCGTCGTGCTCGGCACCCGCTACGACGGCCCGGCCAGCTGGTTGCAGGCCGGTCAGGCGCTGGCCCGGGTCCTGCTCCGGGCGACCGAGCTGGACATCGTGACGTCCCCGGTCGGCCAGGCCCTGGACCTGCCCTGGACCCGCCGCCAGCTGCGGCTGCAGCTGGGCCTGACCGGCCACCCGCAGATGGTGCTGCGACTCGGGCACGCCCGGACGTCGGCCGGCCGGAGCCCGCGCCGGCCGATCGACGAGATCCTCAGCGCGTAGCCCGGCGGTGTCGTCGGCCGCGGGGCGCCGTGCCAGAGTGGGGCCGTGACCGGGACGACAGGCGACGAGGGCGGCGTGGTGGGTGAGACCGCGGCCGAGGGTGGTCAGCTGCGCACGGCGCTGTCCGGGCTGCGGCTGCCCGAGCTGCTGCACGAGGTGACCGAGCGGCTGGCCGAGATCGCGGCCAGCCAGGACAAGCTACACGGGCTGCTGGAGGCGGTCGTCGGGATCGCCGGCGGCCTGGAGCTGCCGGCCACGCTGCGCCGGATCGTGGACGCGGCGGTGGAGCTGGCCGACGCCGAGTACGGCGCGCTCGGCGTCATCGGCCCCGACCGGTCGCTGGACCAGTTCGTCTACACCGGCATCGACGAGAACGCCAGCCGTCGCATCGGGCACCTGCCCGAGGGGCACGGGATCCTCGGGCTGCTCATCGAGGCGCCGGAGCCGGTCCGGCTGACCCGGATCTCCGACCACCCCGCCTCGTACGGGTTCCCGCCCAACCACCCGCCGATGGACACCTTCCTCGGCGTGCCGATCCGGGTCCGGGACGAGGTGTTCGGCAACCTCTACCTCACCGAGAAGCGCGGCGGCGAGTTCACCGCCGACGACGAGATCGTGGTCCGGGCGCTGGCCGCGGCGGCCGGGGTGGCGATCGAGAACGCCCGGCTGTTCGAGCAGACCCGCCGCCGGCAGCGCTGGCTGGAGGCGTCCAACGAGATCCGGGCGGCCGTGCTGTCCGGCACCGACCCGGACGAGGCGGTGCTGCTCATCGCCGCCCGGACCAGGGAGCTGGCCGACGCCGACTGCACGGTGCTGGCCGTGCCCGACCCGGCCGCGCCGGAGGAGCGCCTGCTCGTCACCGTGGCCGACGGGCGGGACGCCGCTGCGCTGCGCGGCGCCCGCAGCCCGATCGGCGACTCGGTCGCCGGGCGGGTGCTGCGGTCGGGCCAGGCCGAGACCGTGCCGGACGTGGCCGCGGCCGAGCCGCTGTTCGCCGACGCTCCCGGGTTCGGCCCGGCCCTGCTGGTGCCGATCACCGGCGAGTCCACGTCCGGGGTGCTCATCGCCGCCAACGCCGTCGGCGGGGACCCGTTCGGCCTCGACGCCACCGAGCTGGTCGTCGCCCTGGCCCTGCAGGTGGCGCTGACCCTGCAGCTGGCCGAGGCCCGCCAGGCCCAGCAGCAGCTGACCCTGTACGCGGACCGCGACCGGATCGCCCGGGACCTGCACGACCAGGTCATCCAGCGGCTGTTCGCGACAGGGATGTCGCTGGAGAGCCTCATCCCGCGGGTCGTCCCGGCCGCGCAGCCGAAGCTGCACCGCGCGGTCGACGACCTCGACCAGTCCATCCGCGACATCCGGGCCACCATCTACGCCCTGCAGGCGCCGGCCGACGCCCCCACCAGCGTGCGGCAGCGGCTGGCCGGCGTCACCGAGGAGGTCGTCGGCGGCTCCGGGCTGCGGCTCGACCTCCGCGTCGACGGGCCGGTCGACACGACCGTGCCGGCCGAGGTGGCCGACCACGCCACCGCGGTGCTGCGGGAGGCGCTCACCAACGTCGTGAAGCACGCCAACGCCACCATGGTCGCGGTGTCGGTGCGCGCGTCGGACCGGCTGCGGATCGAGATCGCCGACGACGGGATCGGGCTGCCTCCGCACGGCCGGCGCAGCGGGTTGGCCAACCTGGCCGCGCGGGCCAGCCGGCTCAGCGGCACGTTCACCGCCGAGGCCGTGCCCGCCCCCTCCGGGACGTCCCTGGTCTGGGACGTCCCGCTGCGCTGAGCTCAGGCGTCGAGGTCGCCGGTGCGGCGCAGCTCGGTCGCGAGGATCGCGGCCTGCGTACGCCGCTGCATGCCCAGCTTCGCCAGCAGATGCGACACGTAGTTCTTCACCGTCT
>DATDKW010000215.1:0-10554 GCA_036519715.1 Mycobacteriales bacterium | reverse complement strand
GCATTCGACGTTGTCCCGCAGCACCGTGACCTGCTTGCCCGACACGCTGCCGCGGACCAGGTAGGTCGAGCGCCGGGTGCCGAGCGTGGCGTAGAAGACGTCGGCGGAGGCGAAGGTCACGCCCCAGAAGTTCACGTCCGGGCTGCGGTAGTCGCGGCCGTCCTTGACGATCCGGAACGTCTCCAGGTTGCCGAAGCCCCGGCCGGTGGCGGTGTCGACGATCTCGGTGACCGTGGAGAAGCCGACGTCCAGATAGGAGTGGCCGGACACGAACACCGTGCTGGCGGCGCGGGTGGCGTCGGGCGACAGCCGGGCCCGGCTCGGCCCGCCGACGATCTTCACGTCCCGGACCGGCCGCAGGTCCGGGCCCAGCAGGGTGCCCTGGTAGGTGGTGACCACGCCGCGGTGGGCGGCCAGGCAGAACCCGCCCGCGGTCACCGCGTAGACCCGCTCGCAGGGCACGTCCACGACCGCCCGCGGGCCGCCCGGGTCGGACAGCGGCACCACCGCGATCTTCCCGTTCGACGGGCCCAGGGCGGTGGTGCGGACGACCAGGTGCGGTTCCTTCAGCACGGTGGCGGCGTCCCGCTTCGGCGCCGCCGCCTCCGACGCGGCCGCCGCGGCCAGGCCGGCGTCACTGCGCCGGGCCTCGCGCAGCACGTACGTCCCGGCTCCGGCGACGGCGAGCACGGCCACGACCGTGAACGCGATCACCCGGCCCCGGCCGACCTTGAGATCGCTCACGCCGCCACCCGGGCCTTCGTACGCAACAGCCGCATCGCGATCGGCAGCACCACGACCAGCCCGACCGTGAACGCGGCCAGCCCGCCGCGCTGCCCGCCGGTGACCGTCCACAGCAGACCGAACAGCAGGCTCGACAGCAGCCGGCCGCCGGCCAGCGCGCTCTGCACCAGGGCCAGCCCGCTGCTGCGCAGCGCCGGCGGCAGGATCTCGGCCGCGCCGGCCGACAGCACGCCGTCGGTGGCGGCGTCGTACGTGCCCAGGAGGGCCAGCGCGCCGCCGCAAGCAAGCCAAGCCGGCACCGCCCCGGTCAGCAGCAGCAGGTAGAGCAGGACCAGGCCGACGTGCCCGCCGAGGAAGACCCGGGCCCGGCCGACCCGGTCGGCCAGCCGGCCCAGCGGGATGGCCAGCACCAGGTAGACGGAGGAGGTGCCCAGCAGGAACAGCGGGAAGACCTCAGCCGGCACCTGCAGCCGGTGCTGCAGGCTGAGGTACACGAAGCCGTCGGACACCGTGACCAGGCCCAGCAGCCCAGCCGCGACGGTCAGCCCGACCAGCCGGCGGTCCTTGAGCAGGCCGGCGACCGCGCGGCCGGCGACCTTGGCCGCGCCGGGCGGAGCCTGCCAGCGCACGTCCGGCACGAACACGACCAGCACGGCCACACCCACGACCGCGACGCAGAAGCTCACCACGAAGACCGAGTGGAACCCGCCCGGCACCGCCAGCAGGACCAGGAAGGCCAGCAGCGGGCCGAGCATGGCCCCGGCGGTGTCCAGCGCGCGGTGCACGCCGAAGGCGCGCCCGAGCAGGCCCGGCCGGGTCGAGGCGGCGATGACCGCGTCCCGGGGCGCCGTGCGGATCCCCTTGCCGGTCCGGTCGACCGCCAGCACCAGGCTGGTCGAGGTGGCGGAGCCGACGCCGAGCAGGCCCAGCTTGCTCACCGCGGACAGGCCGTACCCGGCCGCGCAGACCAGCTTCGGCCGCCGCCAGCGGTCGGCCACGTAGCCGCCGGCCAGCCGGACCAGGACGGTGACGCCCTGGTAGACGCCGTCGACCACGCCGTACTGGAGCGGGGTGAGGCCGATCTGCAGGATCAGGAACAGCGGCAGCACCGCGGTGACCATCTCGGCCGAGGCGTCGGTGAGGAAGCTGACCATCCCCATCGCGACGACGGTGCCGCCGACGCCGGCCAGCCGCTTCTTGCCGCCCGGCCGCTCGGCGGCGTCCCCGGGCTCCGCCGTACCCGGAGGGACCTCCGGACCATTGCGGACAGACGTGTACACGGATTCCCCCCACCCCACGGCACCCCGGCAGCAGCGTACGTCCCGGGTCGGGCCGGCAAGGGCGGAATGGCGCAGCCCCTAAGCTGGGGCCCGAGCGGGAGTGGCGTAACAGGCAGCCGCGTCAGATTTAGGTTCTGGTGCCCTCGGGCGTGGGGGTTCGAGTCCCCCCTCCCGCACTCGCTCCGGGCTGCCCTGCTCGCGGGGTGCGCTCGCCGGGTCGCTCGTCATGTCTGCCGCGGGGCCGAGCCCCGCGGACCCATGGTGCGTCCGGCGGCGGTCGGGTGGGTGGTTCCTGATCGGCTGCAGCGGGTGGGTTGGTCCTCATCGGTTGGTCAGGTGGGGGCTGCATGGCTGTGGAGTTGTGGGGGAGAGTGAGGTCGTGGCTGATGACCAGAGTGTGGTGTTCGTGTTGTTCGGGGCTACCGGGGATCTGTCCAAGCGGATGGTGTTGCCGGCGTTCTTCCAGCTCGCGCAGCACGGGCTCATGCCGGACAACTGGCTGCTGATCGGCAACGGGCGCGGCGACGTCTCGCACGAGGACTTCACCGGCGCGGTGCACGACGCGCTCACCGAGTTCGGGCCGAAGCCCGAGGACGGACCGTGGGAGGACTTCTCCAAGCGGCTGCGGTTCGCCGGCGGCGGGTTCGAGAAGGACGACCCCGGCAGCCTGCTCGACGTGCTCGAGGACGCCAAGAGCGACCTCGGCGAGGGCGCCCAGTACGTGCACTACCTGGCCATCCCGCCGTCCGCGTTCGGCAAGATCACCGAAGGGCTGGGCCAGCACGGGCTGACGTCGGGCTCCCGGGTGGTCTACGAGAAGCCGTTCGGGACGTCACCGGAGGACTTCCGGGCCCTGGACAAGACCGTGCACGAGGTGCTGGAAGAGAAGCAGGTCTTCCGCATCGACCACTTCCTCGGCAAGGAAGGCACCCAGGACCTGCACGCGCTGCGGTTCGGCAACACGCTGTTCAACCGGGTCTGGAACGCCGACCACATCCGGGCCGTGCAGATCGACGTGCCGGAGACGCTGGACATCGCCGACCGGGCCGAGTTCTACGACGCCACCGGCGCGCTCCTGGACATGATCGTCACCCACCTGTTCCAGCTCGCGGCCGAGGTCGCGATGGAGCCGCCGGCCTCGATGTCGGCCGCCGACCTGCAGGCCGCCCGCGAGACGGTCATCGCCGGGTTCCGGCCGCTGGACCCGGCCGAGGTCGTGCTGGGGCAGTTCGAGGGCTACACCGACACCGAGGGCGTGGCGCCGGACTCGACCACCGACACGTTCGTGGCCGCGCGGCTGTGGATCGACACCCCGCGCTGGCAGGGCGTGCCGTTCCTGCTCCGTACCGGCAAGCAGCTGGCCGGGGACGCGCAGCAGGTCAGCGTGATCTTCAAGGAGCCGACCGGGCCGCTGTCCGGGCAGCTGCCGGCGGACGGGACGGTGCTCACCGTCTCGGTGTCCGGGTCGGGGGAGATCGAGCAGCGCCTGGTGGTCAAGCGCCCCGGCCCGGAGCTGACCCTGACGACCGGGACGGCCCGGCTGGCCCTGGCCGACGTCCCCGACAGCGACCCGCTCCCGCCGTACGTGCGGCTCATCCACGACGTCGTCACCGGCGACCGGTCCCTGTTCACCCGGCCCGACGGCCTCGCCCACGCCTGGGAGGCGATCACCCCGGTCCTCGAGCACCGCCCGCAGGTCCAGCCCTACCCCCGCGGCTCCTGGGGCCCCGACGCCGCCACCGACCTCGCCACCCCCGACGGCTGGCTGCTCAGGTGAGGGTGGTGGCGATGAGGGGGGCGAGGGTGCGGAAGGCGCGGCCGCGGTGGCTGATGGCGTCCTTCTCGGCCGCGGTCATCTCGGCGGTGGTACGGGTGTCGCCGTCGGGGACGAAGATCGGGTCGTAGCCGAAGCCGTTGCTGCCTCGGGGCGCGCGCAGCAGCCTGCCGCTCATGGTGCCGTGGGCGACCTGTTCCGCCCCGGACGGCGTGACCAGGACCGCGGCGCACTCGAAGGTGGCGGCCCGCCGCGAATCCGGCACGTCGGCGATCTGTTCTAGCAGCAGGCGCAGGTTGGCCTCGTCGGAGGCGGCGCTGCCGGCCCAGCGCGCGGACAGCACCCCGGGCATCCCGTTCAGCGCCGCCACGGTCAGACCGGAGTCGTCGGCGACGGCCGGCAGGCCGGTCCGCAGCACCGCCTCCCGCGCCTTGATCAGCGCGTTCTCCTCGAAGGTGGCGCCGGTCTCCGGCACCTCCTCGTACGGCGGCACGTCGTCGAGGCCGACGACCTCCACCGCAACGAGCGGCGCCAGGATCCGGCGCAGTTCCTCGAGCTTGGCCGCGTTGCGAGTGGCGAGTACGAGCTTCACGAATCCAGGGCCAGGCGCTGGATCTCGGTGAGCTGCGCACACCCCGCCACGGCCAGGTCCAGCAGCAGGTCCAGCGTCGCCCGGTCGAACGGCGCTCCCTCGGCGGTGCCCTGGACCTCGACGAAGTCGCCGTTGCCGGTGCAGACCACGTTCATGTCGGTATCGGCGGCGACATCCTCCACGTACGGCAGGTCCAGGCGGGCCTCGCCCTCGATCACGCCCACGCTGACCGCGGCCACCGAAGTGATCAGCGGCTCCGGCCGGGCCAGCGCCTTGCGCCCGCGCAGATAGCTGATCGCGTCCGCCAGCGCCACGTAGGCGCCGGTGATCGAGGCCGTCCGGGTCCCGCCGTCGGCCTGCAGCACGTCGCAGTCGATGGCGATGGTGTTCTCGCCCAGCGCCTTGAGGTCGACCGAGGCCCGCAGCGACCGGCCGATCAGCCGGCTGATCTCGTGCGTGCGCCCGCCGATCTTGCCCCGCACCGACTCCCGGTCGGAGCGGGTGTGGGTGGCCCGCGGGAGCATCGCGTACTCCGCCGTCACCCAGCCGAGCCCGCTGCCCTTGCGCCAGCGCGGCACGCCCTCGGTCACGCTGGCGGCACACAGCACCTTGGTGTCCCCGAACTCCACCAGCGCCGATCCCTCGGCGTGCTTCTGCCAGTGCCGGGTGATGGTCACCGGCCGCAGCTCGTCGGGCTTCCGTCCGTCCGGTCGCGTCACGGGCGCAACCCTAGACTGCCCCGGTGCGCAGCGAGATCCTGACCATCCGGACCGGCGGTCGCCCGGTCGTGCGGGACATCACCGACGAGTGCGCGGCGTTCGTACGGGCCGAGCAGGACGGGCTGCTGCACATCTTCGTGCCGCACGCCACCGCCGGGCTGGCGATCATCGAGACCGGTGCCGGCAGCGACGACGACCTGCTCACCGCGATCGACGCGCTGCTGCCGACCGACGACCGGTGGCGGCACCGGCACGGCAGCCGCGGTCATGGGCGCGACCACGTGCTGCCCGCGTTCGTCCCGCCGTACGCGACCCTGCCGGTGCTCCGCGGCCGGATCGCGCTCGGCACCTGGCAGTCGGTCTGCCTGGTCGACACCAACGGCGACAACCCGGAGCGGCAGGTCCGGCTGTCGTTCCTGCCCGGCTAGACCTCGCACGCCGCGCCGTCGGCGGCCAGCTCGGTCGGGCCGCCGAACGCACCGGCCGCCTTCTCGTGTACGACGGCGGCGTCGGTCCATGGCGGCACGTGCGTGACCAGCAGCCGGCCGACGCCGGCCTCGGCCGCCTGCGACCCGGCCTCCTGTCCGGTCAGGTGCAGGTCCGGCGGGTGCGGCAGGCCGTCGGTGACCGACGCCTCGCACAGCAGCAGGTCGGCGCCGGTGGCCGCGGCGACGAGGCCGGGGCTGATCCCGGTGTCACCCGAGTACGCCAGGACCCGGCCGCCGGCGGCGACCCGGATCGCGTACGTCTCCACCGGGTGGGCGACCCGCTCGAACCGCAGCCGGAACGGTCCCAGCTCCCGCTCCCCCGGCTGCACCGCGGTGACCGCGAACACGTCCCGCAGGCCCCCGCGCGCGCCCGGGTCGTAGGCCGAGGCCAGCCGGTCGTGCGTCCCGCCCGGCCCCAGCACCGGGATCCGCGGCAGCGGCTCGGGCCCGCCGTGCCGCCGGTGCACGACCATCGCGGTCAGGTCCAGGCAATGGTCGGCGTGCAGGTGGGACAGCACGACCGCGTCCACGGCGGCCGGGTCCAGGTGCCGCTGCAGCGCCCCGAACGCGCCGCTGCCCAGGTCGAGCAGGATCCGGAACCCGTCCTGCTCCACCAGGTAGGCCGAGGCGGCGCTGTCCGGACCCGGCACGCTGCCCGAACACCCGATGATCGTGAGCCTCATGCCGGCACCGTAGCGGCGTCGACCGCGGTCACCTCCGGGCCGAGGAAACGGCGGGCCAGGCGGTGGAACGGCTCCGGGTCGCCAGTGGCCACGAAGCGGTGCCGGGGCGGGCCGGCCTCCTCGTCCCGGAGCAGGTCGTGGTCGGTGAGCACCCGGTAGGTGTCCTTGGCCGTCTCCTCGGCGCTGGACACCAGCGTCACCCCGTCGCCCATGGACAGCGCGATCACACCGGTGAGCAGCGGGTAGTGCGTGCAGCCGAGGACCAGCGTGTCCACGTCGGCCGCGGCCAGCGGGGCCAGGTAGGCGTTGGCCAGGCCCAGCACCTGCCGCCCGCTGGTCCGGCCGCGCTCCACGAAGTCCACGAACCGGGGGCAGGCGGCCGCGGTCACCTGGATGTGCGGCGCCGCCGCGAACGCGTCCTGGTACGCGCCGCTGGCCACCGTCGCGGCCGTGCCGATGACCCCGACCCGGCCGGTGCGGGTGGCGGCGACCGCGCGCCGGACCGCGGGGAGCACGACCTCCACGACGGGCACGTCGTAGCGCTCCCGGGCGTCCCGCAGGCAGGCCGAGCTGGCCGAGTTGCACGCGATGACCAGCATCTTCACGCCCTGGCCGACGAGGTCGTCCATGACCGCCAGGGCGTGCCGGCGGATCTCCGCGATCGGCAGCGGACCGTACGGGCCGTGCGCGGTGTCGCCGACGTAGAGCAGCGGCTCGTCCGGCAGCTGGTCCAGGATCGCCCGGGCCACGGTGAGGCCGCCGACGCCGGAGTCGAAGATCCCGATCGGCAGGTCGCGCGCGGTCACGGTGCTGTCCCGCGCGGCTCTCGGGGCGGCCGTCCGCTCACTCCGGCTCCTCCCGGCTCCAGCTCGACGCGAGCGTGGGGTTCTCCCGGAGGAGCTGGGCCAGGCGGGTGACGACCTGGCTGGTGTCGCCGGCGACCGGGATGGTCGGCCGCTCGTCCGCGACCCCTTCCGGCGTCGCCCGGTCCTGCTCCCCTCGCCAGTCCTGCTCCCCGGACTCCTGCTGGCCCCGGTCCTGCCGACCCCGGTCCTGCCGACCCCGGTCCTGCCGGCCCTGGTAGCCCTGCGGGCCGGGGTCCTGCTGGACCCGGTCCTGCTGACCGCGGTCCTGCCCACCCCGGTAGATCGGCTCACCGGAATCCTGCTGGCCGCGGTCCTGCTGACCCCAGTCCTGCTGGCCCCGGTAGTCCCGCTGGCCAAGGTCCTGCTGGTCCCGGTAGTCCTGCTGAGCCCGATGGTCCGGCTCGGACCGGTAGTCCGGGTTCAGGTGGTCCGGCTGGGTCCAACGCTCGCGCTCGGCCTGCGGGTCCGCGTCGGCCCAGCGGCCGGACGGGGCCGGCGGCCGGTCGTGCTCGGGGCGGCGGTCGGCCGCGGTCGATGGCCAGTCGCCCTCGGGACGGCGGTCCGGCTCCGGGCGGCCGCGGTTCTTGGACCAGAGCGAGTTGTGCCAGGAGTTGCCGGTCCAGCCCGGCGCCTCGTCCGGCCGCGCCGCGTGCCGTCCGTTGACCTCGCGGCCGCCCGGCTCGAACACCGGGTCGCCCGCGGGCACGGCGGCGTCACGGACCGCCGGCCGGTACGCCGGAACCCGCGACGCGCCGCCCTGGCCGGGCGCCTCGAACACCGGGTCCCCGGCCGGCATCGCCATCGGCCGGGTCGTGTCCCGGGCCGACGGAGGCACCGCCGACCCGTACGCCGGCTCCCGATCCGGCATCGCCTCCCGGTCCGCCGCGGCTCCGAACGGCGCCGCCTCCCGGGCCGGCGTCACCGGGCCGCCCGGCTCGGCCGCGAACGGCGCCGCCAGCGCCTCACGCGCGGGCATCCTCTCGGGGACCGGACCGCCGCCGTACCCACCCTCGGGGTCGGTGCCGGTCAGCGCGGCCTCGTAGGTCGTGGCGGCCAGCGCGGGCTCGCGGCCGAACTCGGCCGCCCGGACCGGCGCCGTCGCGCTCGGGACCGCGGCCGCCTGCTCGTCCGGCGCCGCCGCCATCGCCGCCCGCCCGCTCTGCCCGCCGGGCACCACCACGCCGGTCTCCACCCCGCCGTCGCGCTCGGTCACCCGGACCACGGGCCGCCCGACCCGCCCGTCCGCGACCGCCACCATGACCGACAGACCCGGGTGCCGGCTGACCACGGCGGCGACGGCGTCGAGCACCTCACCGAGCCGGTCGTCCACCCCGGCCGGCCGCGACACGACCGGCCCGGCCGACTCGGCCAGGCGGATCGGCCGCCCGAACCGGTCGAACTCCTCGCGCCGCTGGAGCCGGTCCAGCCGGTCGTTGATGTCCGCCACTGACCTCTCCCCCGTCGCCTCGTCGTCACGCCGTCGCGGTGGGTAGCCGATCAGCTCCCCGGTCCGGGTCGGGCGCCCCGCGCCCGGGCCAGAGCTTGATCCAGCACGACGAGGAGCGCATCCCGTACGGACAGCTTGTCACGAGCGTCGAAGGTAATGAGCGGGATGCCGTCATCGATCGCCAAGGCCCACCTGATCGAGGGAAGATCGTGCGCGACCAGCCCGTCGAACCGGTTCACCGCGACCACGAAGGGTAGCCCCAGCCGTTCGAAGTAGTCGACCGCGGGATAGCAGTCGTCCAGCCGCCGGCTGTCCACGATGACCAGCGCCCCGATCGCGCCGATGGCCAGGTCGTCCCACATGAAGCCGAACCGGTCCTGCCCCGGCGTGCCGAACAGGTAGAGCTTCAAGCTCTCGTCGATGGTGATACAGCCGAAGTCCATCGCGACCGTGGTGGTCCGCTTGCCCGGGACCTTGCTCGTGTCGTCGATGCCGAGCGAGGCCGCGGTCATGTCGGCCTCCGTGGTGAGCGGGCTGATCTCCGAGATGCTGCCGACCGCGGTCGTCTTGCCCACCCCGAACCCGCCCGCGATCACGATCTTGACCGGGAGCGGCGGCCGGCGGCGGGCGGCCCGGCCCAGCTCAGCGGATGGCGCGGAGCCCACGGATCACTCTCAGCAACGTGTCGACGTCGGTGGGGGCGTCGGCGTTGGGCAGGTGGACCGACAGGTGGCCGTCCGCGGACAGGTCGCCCACCAGCACCCGGACCACGGCCAGGTGCAGCGACAGCTGGGCCGCGATCTCGGCCACCGACAGCGGGTCGCCGCAGAGCGAGACGATGTCGCGGCGCTCGAAGCCCAGCTCGCCGGCGGCGGTGCGGCCCTGCTCGGTCGTCACCACCTGCGTCTCGATGGCGATGGAGGCGTCCTGCCCGGCGACCCGGCCCGCGGTGAGCAGGAACGGGCGCAGCGCGGCCCCGTCCGCGGGCGGCTCCACCGCCTCGGGCTCGGTGCCGGTGGCCAGGAACGGCCGGACCAGCGCCCCCTCGGGGCGCTCCGGCGGTTCGGTCGAGTCGTGGGTCACGGGTCCGGTGGGGTCGCAGGGAACGGGGGGTCAGTCGCCGAGCGAGTTCTTGAGCTCGTTGATCAGCTGCGGGGTCAGCGCCGCGCCGGCGCGGGTCGCGAACAGCGTCATCTCGTACGCGATGTTGCCGAGGTTGGCGGTCTTGGCGGCGATCACGCCGAGCACCGAGCCGCTGCTGATCGCCGAGACCAGCAGGTAGCCGTGAGCCATGTCGACGATGACCTTGTTGAGCCCACCCAGCTGGTACGCCCGGGCGGCGCCGCCGGCCAGGCTGGTGATGCCGGAGGTGATCGCGGCCAGCCGGTCGGCGCCGCCGCGCTCCTGACCGGCCGACATCGCCATCAGCAGGCCGTCCGAGGACACGGCGATCGCCTCCAGGACACCGGCGGTCTCCGCGGCGAACTTGCCGAGCAGCCAGTTGAAGTTCTGGGCCTCCGCGCTCAGTCCGTAGGCGGTGTGGCTCACCTGGCATCCTCCTCGTCCGTCTCGGCCCTCGCCGGCCCTCTGTCGGTGCCATTGCCGCTGCCGTTGCCCAGCTGCAACGCCCGCTGTACCCCGGCTTCGAACTCCTCCACCAGCGACCGCGCCGCCGACGCGTCCTGCTCGGCCCGGTCCGGAGCGGCTCCGTTCCCGGCCGGGTGGTCCACGCCGTCCGGATGGTGCCCGGCGCTGTCCCCCGGCGCCGCCTGTCCCGGCCTGGCACCCCGGGCGCCGGCGGGCATCTGGGCACCCGGCACCCGGCGGACCAGATTGCCGTCCCCCACGGCGCCCAGTTTGCCCCAGTCCGGAGCGGCGCCAGTCCCGCCGTTCGGGCTCGCCTCATTGGTCCGGGTGCCACGCGGATCGGGACCCCCGGTCCCGTTCCGCCGCCCCGTCCC
>DATDKW010000214.1:0-3211 GCA_036519715.1 Mycobacteriales bacterium | reverse complement strand
GAACACCGCCGGACCGGCCATCTCCTCCGGCCTGGCCCAGCGGCCCATCGGGATCGTCGCGGTCAGCCCGGCGTAGACCTCCTCGTTCTCCCACAGGCTGCGGTTGAGGTCGGTGGCGGTCCAGCCCGGGCACAGCGCGTTGACCCGTACGCCGGTGCTGGCCCACTCGACCGCCAGCGTCCGGGTCAGCGAGATCAGGGCGGCCTTGGAGGCGCCGTACTGCGCCATGGCCGGGGTCGCGGCCAGCCCGGCCACGCTGGCCACGTTGATCACCGAGCCGCTGCCCTGCTCCAGCAGGTGGGGCCCGGCGGCCTGCAGCACGTGCACGGCCGAGTCGACGTTGAGCCGCATGACCTTGGTCCAGCCCGCGAACCGCAGCTGCGGGAAGGGCACCATCACCCCGTTGCCGCCGACGTTGTTGACCACCACGTCCAGCCGGCCCAGCCCGGCGACCGCGTCGGCGACCACGCCCTGCGCGACCTCGGCCTCGGTGACGTCGCCGGGCAGCACCAGCGCGTCGCCGCCGACCTCGGCCGCGGTCTTCTCCAGCTGCTCGACGCCGCGGCTGTTCAGCGCCACCCGGGCGCCGGCGGCGACCATCGCGTGCGCGACGGCGGCGCCGATGCCCCGCGAGGCGCCGGTGATGAGGACGGTCTTCCCGGTGAGATCGAACACGAGCCGACCCTAGTACGGCGGGCTTGGTACAGGCCTAGATGTCGTGACCCGCGACGTTGTTGACGTCAGGCGGTGAGGCGGGTGATGGGTGGTTGGCCTGCCACGGCGGTGTGGGGACGTCGAGTGTTGTAGTGGGTGACCCAGTTGTCGAGGGTGGCGAGTCGGTCGGCGTTGGAGGTCCAGGGTCGGGCGTAGGCGAACTCGACTTGGAGGGTCCGGTTGAAGCGTTCGGCCTTGCCGTTCGTCCACGGACAGCCGGGTCGGGTGAACCGTCGCCGGATGCCGAGGGCGATGCAGACCGCGGCCCAGTTCCCGCCGATCCGGTAGACCTTGGCGTTGTCGGTCAGGACTCGCAGCACCCGGACTCCTCGGGCGCGGAACCAGGCCGCGGCGCGGTGCAGGAACCCGGCGCAGGTGAGGTCGCGTTCGTCGGGGTGGGCTTCGACGTAGGCCAGGCGGGTGTGGTCGTCAACGGCGACGTGCAGGTAGTCGTAGCCCAGAGGCCGGCGGTGAACCTTTCGACCCCGGACGTCTTCGCTGCGGCCGTGCAGGCGCCAGCCGCCGCCGTCGGGAATCCGGCCCAACTTCTTCACATCGACGTGGAGCAGATCACCAGGCCGTCGGCGTTCGTAACGGATGCCGGAGTGCCGCCGGCGGACCGGTTCGCCGGTGATCGGATCGATCGCGGTCAGCGGCGGGACCCGGTGGCGGGCCAGGACCCGTCCGACGGTTGAGGCGACCAAGCCCAGCTCGGCGGCCAGGAACACCGGTCCCCGCCGCGCGCTGTCCCGCAGCGCCAGAATCTCCGCTTCCACCTGCGGTGACATTCGCGTCGGGCTGGTCCTCGGTCGGCTGGACCGGTCGGCCAGACCGGCCCAGCCCTCAGCCCGCCACCGCCCGATCCACTTATGGACCGTGGCCCGGGAAACACCGAGCTGCTCGGCGATCCGCGCCGCCGGCCACCCCGCCAACCGCCGTTCCACCATCAGCCTGCGCGCGAACACCGTCGTGCGGGCGTTACCGTGCGACACAGAGGACCTCCTGGGCCAGAGCGAGTGCGTCAGACACACCCACTCCGCCCGGAGGTCCTCCCACTATCAAGCCGGCACGCCGTCAACAACGTGCCGGGTCACGACACCTAGGGGGCGAGCATCTCGGGGGTGACGCTGGCCTCGGTGTCCGGGATGCCGAGGTCCGCGGCGCGCTTGTCGGCGAGCGCGAGCAGCCGGCGGATCCGCCCGGCCACCGCGTCCTTGGTCATCGGCGGGTCGGCGAGCTGGCCGAGCTCCTCCAGCGACGCCTGCTTGTGGTCCAGTCGCAGCCGGCCGGCCTGGGCGAGGTGGTCGGGCAGGTCGCCGTCGAGGATCTCCAGCGCCCGGGCCACCCGGGCCCCGGCCGCCACCGCGGCCCGGGCCGAGCGGCGCAGGTTGGCGTCGTCGAAGTTGGCCAGCCGGTTGGCGGTGGCCCGGACCTCGCGGCGCATCCGCCGCTCCTCCCAGGCCAGCACGCTCTCGTGGGCGCCGAGCCGGGTGAGCAGCGCGCCGATCGCGTCGCCGTCCCGGACCACGACCCGGTCCACCCCGCGGACCTCGCGCGCCTTGGCCTGGATGCCCATCCGGCGGGCCGCGCCGACCAGGGCCAGCGCCGCCTCCGGTCCCGGGCAGGTGATCTCCAGGGACGAGGACCGGCCCGGCTCGGTCAGCGAGCCGTGGGCCAGGAACGCGCCCCGCCAGGCCGCCTCGGCGTCGCAGACCCCGCCGGAGACCACCTGCGGGGGCAGGCCCCGAACCGGCCGGCCGCGCTGGTCGAGCAGCCCGGTCTGCCGGGCCAGCCCCTCGCCGTCCTTGACCACCCGGACGATGTAGCGGTTGCCCTTGCGCAGCCCGGAGCCGGCCAGCACCTGCACCTCGCTGGCGTGCCCGTACACCTCGGCGATGTCCCGACGCAGCCGGCGCGCGGTGGAGCCGGTGTCCAGCTCGGCCTCCACGACCACCCGGCCGCCGACGATGTGCAAACCGCCGGCGAACCGGAGCAGCGCGGAGATCTCCGCCCGCCGGTCGCACGTCTTGGTCACCGACAGCCGACTCAGCTCGTCCTTCACGGACGCCGTCATCGCCATTGGCGTACCCCCGCTTCCTGTCCCCCGTCGTGCACCGAACCGGCCGTCACGGCCGGGATGTTCCCGAGCACCTGCTGATAGGCCGCGGCCAGCCGCTGCGGGTCGTGCCGCGGGGTGCCGTCCCCGGCCGCGATCGGGGCCAGCACGAGGCGGGCACCGAGCGCGGACACGCCCGACATCAGACCACGCGGGTCCGACACCGCGTCGGTGTCGGCGACGACGGCGTCCACCCGGAGGCCGGGCGCGTGGGCCGTGAGCACCTCCAGGTACTGCTGCGGCGAGAAGCCCGCGGTCTCCCCCGGCTGGGCCGCCAGGTTGAGCGCCACCACCCGGCGGGCCCGGGTCGTGACCAGCGCGGCGCGCAGGTCCGGGACCAGCACGTGCGGCAGCACGCTGGTGAACCAGGACCCCGGCCCG
>DATDKW010000213.1:0-4488 GCA_036519715.1 Mycobacteriales bacterium | reverse complement strand
CTCGGCCGCGGAGAAGTCGCGCAGCACGTAGTCGGCCGGATCCATCCGGCCCGGCGGCCGGCCGATGCCGAACCGCACCCGCAGATACTCGCGGGTGCCCAGCGACTTGGTGATCGAGCGCAGCCCGTTGTGGCCGTTGTCGCCGCCGCCGCGCTTGAGCCGCAGCGCCCCGTACGGCAGGTCGAGCTCGTCGTGCACGACGACGAGCTGCTCCGGCGCCACCTTGTAGAAGTCGCGCAGCGACGCCACCGGGCCGCCGGACTCGTTCATGTACGCCTTGGGCTTGGCCAGCACGACCCGCGGCGCCGGCAGCGGCCCGAGCCGGGCCTCGACCACGTCGGCCCGGCCCTTGTGGGCCTTGAACCGGCCGCCCACGCGGCCGGCCAGCAGGTCGAGCACGAGGAAACCGGCGTTGTGCCGGTTGCCCCGGTACGCCGGGCCCGGATTCCCGAGCCCGACGACCAGGAACGGCTCCACCTACTCGGCGGGGGTCTCGGCCTCGTCGGCCGGGGCGGTCGGCTCGTCGCGCTCGATGCCGGCCTCGGCCTCCGAAACGGCCAGCTCGGCATCGAGCTGCTCGGCGGTCTGGGTGGCCTGCACCGCGACGACGACCTGGTCCGGGTCGCCGACCAGGGTGGTGCCCTCGGGCAGCTGCACCTGGCCGGCGGTCACATGGTCGCCGACCTGGGCGCCCTCGATGGAGACGTCGAAGTGGTCCGGGATGTGGGTGGCCTCGGCCTCGACGGTCAGCGTCATCAGCTGCTGGTCGACCAGCGAGTCGCGGTCGCCGACCTCGCCGGTGAGGATCAGCCGGACCTCGACCGTGACCTTCTCGCCCCGGCGGACCAGCAGCAGGTCGACGTGCTCGTAGTCGCCCCGGATCGGGTCGCGCTGGATGGCCTTGGGCAGGGCCAGCTCGCTGCCGCCGTCCAGCTGCAGGGTGAGCAGCGTGTTGCCGCCGCCCCGGATGGCCTGGCCGAACTCGCGGGCCGGCAGCGCGATGTGCCGCGGCGGGGTGCCGTGCCCGTAGAGCACGGCCGGGATCTTTCCGGCCCGGCGGGTGCGGCGGGCACCGCCCTTGCCGAACTCGGTGCGGGGCTCGGCCTGGATGCGGACCTCGTCGGCCACGGTGAAACTCTCCTCGTACGCGCGCAGGGGGCGAGGGACGCGCACGGCGCGCCGCGTCGATGACGGCGGCCGCGTGGACGCCCTCGCCGGGGCAACCCTGAGAGCCTACCAGCGCCCTAGGAGGCGCCGTCGAAGAGGCTGGTCACGGAGCCGTCCTCGAAGACCTCGCGGATGGCCCGGGCGATCAGCGGGGCGATCGACAGCACGGTCATCCCCTCGATCATCTTCTCCGGCGGGATCGGCAGCGTGTTGGTCAGCACGACCTCGTTGATCGGCGCGTTCTTCAGCCGGTCGATCGCCGGACCGGACAGGATGCCGTGGGTGGCCACGATGATCACGTCCGCGGCGCCGGCGTCCTTGAGCTGCCGGGCCGCGCTGACGATGGTCGAGCCGGTGTCGATCATGTCGTCGACCAGGATGCAGCTGCGGCCGGCGACCTCGCCGACGACCCGGTGGGCGACGACCTCGTTGGGCTTGAGCGGGTCGCGGGTCTTGTGGATGAAGGCCAGCGGGCAGCCGCCGAGCCGGTCGGTCCAGCGCTCGGCCACCCGCAGCCGCCCGGCGTCCGGGGAGACCACGGTGAACTTGGCCCCCGAGTACTTCTCCTCGACGTAGTCGGCCAGCAGCGGCAGCGCGAACAGGTGATCCACCGGGCCGTCGAAGAAGCCCTGGATCTGGGCCGTGTGCAGGTCCACCGACATGATCCGGTCGGCGCCGGCCCGCTCGAACAGGTCGGAGATCAGCCGGGCCGAGATCGGCTCCCGGCCGCGGTGCTTCTTGTCCTGCCGCGAGTACGGATAGAACGGCGTGACCACGGTGATCCGCTTGGCCGACGCCCGCTTCAGCGCGTCGACCATGATCAGCGTCTCCATCACCCAGGTGTTGATGGGCACGGTGTGGCTCTGGATGACGAACGCGTCGCTGCCGCGGACGGAGTCCTCGTAGCGCACGTAGATCTCGCCGTTGGCGAAGTCGTACGCCGAGGTGTCGGTCAGCGCGACCCCGAGGCCGGAAGCGATCTCGTCGGCGAGCGCGGGATAGCCGCGGCCGGAGATCAGGATGAGGCTCTTGCGGTTCTGCGCCTCGATCGCGTTGTTGCCCGTCACCGGCCGCCTCCTCTATTCGCCACGGGCCCGGGCGGCCGCTGTTGCCGATGGTGTGCCCGCCCGGCGCTTCGCCACCCATCCGGGGATGTTGCGCTGCCGGGCCCGGCCGACCCCGAGCTCTCCCGCCGGGACCTCGCCGGTGATCACCGATCCGGCCGCCGTGTAGGCGCCGTCGCCGATGGTCACCGGGGCCACCAGCACGGTGTCGCTGCCGGTCCGGACGTGCTCGCCGATCGTGGTGCGGTGCTTGGCCACGCCGTCGTAGTTCGCGGTGATCGTGCCCGCTCCGAGGTTGGCCCCGGCCCCGATGGTGGCGTCCCCCACGTAGGAGAGGTGCGGCACCTTGGCCCCGGCCCCGAGCTCGCTGCCCTTGACCTCCACGTACGTGCCGACCTTGGCGCCGGGACCGAGCGTGGCGCCGGGCCGCAGGTAGGCGAACGGGCCGACCGAGGCGCCCGGCCCGACCTCGGCGCCGTCGCAGTGGGCCCGGACCACCCGGGCCCCGGCCCGGACCACGGTGGCGGTGAGCGTGCAGTCGGGCCCGATCTCGGCGCCGGTCTCGACCACGGTGCGGCCGTGCAGCTGCACGCCCGGGCGCAGGGTCACGTCCGGGGCCAGCTCGACGTCGGCGTCGACCCAGGTGCTGGCCGGGTCGAGCACGGTCACCCCGGACCGCATCCAGTCCGCCAGCGCCCGCTCGTTGTACGCCCGGGCCGCGGCGGCCAGCTGCACCCGGTCGTTGACGCCGGCCGTCTCGGCCGCGGCCGCGGACAGCGCGCCCACGGCCAGGCCCTTGTCGACGAAGGCGGCGATGACGTCGGTCAGGTATTCCTCGCCCTGGGCGTTGGCCGCGGACAGGGTGGACAGGACGTCGCGGAGCGGACCGGACTCGAACGCGTACACGCTGGTGTTGATCTCCGCGACGGCGCGCTGCTCCTCGGTGGCGTCGCGGTGCTCGACGATGCCGGCGACCCCGCCGCCGGGGCGGCGCAGCACCCGGCCGTAGCCGGTCGGGTCGGGCAGCACCGCGGTCAGCACGGTCGCGACCGCGCCGGTCTGCTGGTGTTGCTCGACCAGGGCGCGCAGGGTCTCGGTGCGCAGCAGCGGGGCGTCGCCGGGCAGCACCAGCACGGTGCCGGCCAGGTCCGGTACGGCGGCCAGCGCGACCCGGGCGGCGTGGCCGGTGCCGTGCTGCTCGGTCTGCACGACCGGGGTCGCGTGCGGCGCGGTGCGGGCCAGGTGGTCGATGACGGCGTCGCGGCCGGCCCCGACGACGACCAGGGTCGCGTCGGCCCCGAGCGGCGCGCAGGCGGCGAGCATGTGGCCGACGAGCGAGCGGCCGGCCAGCTGATGCAGCACCTTGGGAGTGGCCGACCGCATCCGGGTGCCTTCCCCCGCGGCGAGCACCACCACGGCAGTCGGCCGGGCGTCCGTCACGTGTCGACTCCTCGCACTCCACGGCACCACTTGGCGAAGCCAGCCTACGGGACCCCCGAGCATCCCTGCCCCCCACGCCACCCAGGACAGCACCCCAGCAAGACCCACCCACAACCTGCAGCCGACGAGGGTCGCTCGACCACCGCCACCGACCGCACCACCACCGAACCGGCGGCGACCGGAACGTGGGGCTCGCGGGGGTCGCCCCCGCGGCTGGCATCACCAGCCACTGAGCGCCCAAGCAACACCTGGGCATAGGTCGCCCCAGTGGCTGGGGGACTCGGACTCGAACCGAGACTGCACGGCTCCAAAGGCCGGCGGGCTGCCGATTACCCCATCCCCCACGGGCCCCCGAGCGTAGTGCAGCCCGCGCGCGTCATCTCCCGGCACCGGGAGCGTCCCACCGGCGAGGTCGGAAGTTACGCATCCGTAGGTTACGGTGACGTAGCTACGGGAACAACCTCATTCGTCGGCCGAGGCCGAGTGCATCCCGACCCCGCATCCCCGACCGGGAGGTCCCATGTCGACTGTCATTTCCGCGCCACCGCGCGGTCCGAAGCCGATGACCGAAGAGAGCAAGGGCAAGGTCGAGCAGACCCTGCTGTACGTGATCGTGATCGTCCCGTTCCTGGCCCTCGCCGGCGCGGTCGCCGTGGCCTGGGGCTGGGGCATCAGCTGGGTCGACGTCGGCCTGGCGGTCGGCTTCTACCTCATCTCCGGCCTGGGCGTCACCGTCGGTTTCCACCGCTACTTCACCCACGGCGGGTTCAAGGCCCAGCGCTGGCTGCGGCTCACCCTCGCCGTCGCCGGCTCGCTG
>DATDKW010000212.1:0-10420 GCA_036519715.1 Mycobacteriales bacterium | reverse complement strand
TGCGGGGTGATCGGCGGGTAGTGGGACATGGTCCCAGCCTGCCGGGCGGCGCAGGCCCGGTCTTGGAGGAAGGCGTCAGCCGCGGAGGTCGGCCAGCCAGGCCGCGGCATCGGTGAAGGCGGCGTCGTCCCGGCCCGGCGGGAGGGGCGTGTTCCGGCCGCCGCCCTCCCGGGGGTAGGACCCCAGGTAGCGGACGTCGGCGCAGATCCGCCGCAGCGCCGCCAGCGCGTCGCCGACCCGGGCCTCGGCCAGGTGCCCCTCGCAGTCGATGGAGAAGCAGTAGCGCCCGAGCTGCTCGCCGGTGGGGCGGGACTCGATCCGGGTCAGGTTCACCCCCCGCACCGCGAACTCGGTCAGCACCTCCAGCAGCGCGCCGGTGTGGTCGTCCCGGATGAACGCGACCAGGCTGGTCTTGTCCTGCCCGGTCGGCGCGGCCGGCCGTCCGGGCCGGGTGAGCAGCACGAACCGGGTCACTGCGCCCGGGTTGTCGGCGATGTCCTCGGCCAGCGGCTCCAGGCCGGCGCGGATCCCGGCGATCGGGGCCGCGACGGCCGCGTCGTACTCGCCCTTGCCGACCGCCATGGCCGCGCCGGCGGTGGAGCCGGTGAACACGACCTCGGCCGCCGGCAGGTACTCGCGCAGCCAGCGCCGGGTCTGCGCCTCCGCGTGCGGGTGGGTGGCGACGGTCTTGACCGCGTCGGCATCGGTGCCCGGCCGGACCAGCAGCGAGAACATCACCGGCAGCAGCACCTCGCGGGCGATCCGCAGCGGCGCGCCGGTGGCCAGCTCGTCCAGGGTGATCGCGACCGACCCCTCGACCGAGTTCTCCAGTGGGACCACGGCGGCGTCGGCGACCCGGGACCGGACCGCCTCGATCGCGGCGTGCACGGTCGGCTGCGGCAGCGTCGGGGCGTCCCCGACGTCGGGGATCGTCCGCAGCGCGGCCTCGGCGAAGGTCCCCTCCGGCCCGAGGTACGCGTACCGCATCACGCCCGGCAGCCTAGGCCAGCCCGGCACCGGACTATGTTCGGCCGGTGCACGGGTTCGAGGATCTGGGGTTCGAGGATCTGGGGTTCGCGCGGGTGGACGTGGAGCGGGCGGTCCGGACCGGCGATCCCGAGGTCGTGTACGGGGCCGGCAAGACGGTGGAGCAGGCGCTGGCGATCGTGGCCACGCTGCGGGCGGCCCACCCGGACCGGCCCGCCCTGGTGACCCGGGCCGCGCCCGAGCTGGTGGCGGCGCTGCGGGAGGCGTACCCGGACGCGGCCGCCGAGGCCGGCTGCGTGGCGGTCGGCCCGCTGCCGGAGACCCGCGGGACCGTGTGCGTGGTCGCGGCCGGGACCTCGGACGGGGCGGTGGCGGCCGAGGCCGCGTTCACGGCCCGGGTCAGCGGGGCCGCGGTCAGCCGGGTCACCGACGTGGGCGTGGCCGGGATCCACCGGCTGCTCGCGGCCCGGGAGACCCTGGACGCGGCCGACTGCCTGGTCGTGGTGGCGGGCATGGACGGCGCGCTGCCGAGCGCGGTCGGCGGCCTTACCGGGGTGCCGCTGGTGGCCGTGCCGACCAGCGTCGGCTACGGGGCCTCCTTCGGCGGGGTGGCGGCGCTGCTGACCATGCTCAACTCCTGCGCGCCGGGTGTGGTCGTGGTGAACATCGACAACGGGTTCGGCGCGGGCCTGTTCGCGGCCCGGGTCGCCCGCCGGACCAGCCGGTGATCGGCTGGCTGGACTGCGCCGCCGGGGCCAGCGGGGACATGCTGCTGGGCGCGCTGGTGGACGTCGGGGTGCCGGTGGAGGTGCTGCAGCGGGCGGTGGACGCGATCGGCGTCGAGCCGATCGCGCTGGACGTGTCGACCGTCGAGCGGCACGGGATCGGCGCGACCGCGGTGTCGGTACGGACGTCGTCGGCTCCGCACGGGCGGACCTGGGCCGACGTCCGCTCGCTGGTCACCGGGGCGGCGCTGGCGGCGCCCGTCCGGGACACCGCGCTGGACGCGTTCGGGCGGCTGGCCCGGGCCGAGGCCGCCGTGCACCGGGTCACCGCCGACGACGTGCACTTCCACGAGGTCGGCGCGCTGGACGCGATCGCCGACGTGGTCGGGGTGGCGGCCGGCCTGCACCACCTCGGCCTGGACGCGCTGCTGGCCGGGCCGGTCACGGTGGGCTCGGGCGGCACGGCCCGCAGCGGGCACGGGGTGATCCCGGTGCCGGCCCCGGCCGTGCTCGGCATCCTGGCCGAGGCGGGCGCGCCGGTCCGCGGCGGCCCGGCCCCGTACGAGATGTGCACGCCGACCGGGGCCGCCCTGCTGGCCGCGACCGTGACCGGGTGGGGGCCGCTGCCGGCGCTGACCCCGGTCCGGGTCGGCGTCGGGGCCGGCGGCCGCGACCCGGCGGAGCTGCCCAACGTGCTCCGGCTGGTCCTGGGCACGCCGGACAGCCCCCGGACGGACGCGGTCGTGCTGGAGACCAACGTCGACGACCTGGACCCGCGGCTGTGGCCGGACGTGCTGGACCGGCTGTTCGCCGCCGGCGCCAGCGACGCCTGGCTGACCCCGATCCTGATGAAGAAGGGCCGCCCGGCCCACACCCTGCACGCGCTGTGCCCGCCGGCCGCCGTGGCCGCGGTCCGGGCCGAGATCTTCCGGCGCACCAGCACCCTGGGCGTCCGGGAGGTCGCGGTCGGCAAGACCGCGCTGGAGCGGGAGACCGGGTCGGTCACCGTCGGCGGGGAGCGGATCGCGACCAAGCTGGCCCGGCTGGAGGGGACGGTGGTCAACGTCAGCGTCGAGTACGAGGACGTGCGCCGGGCCGCGGACGCGCTCGGCCTGCCGGTGAAGGAGGTCCTGCGGGCCGCCACCTCGGCCGCGTACGAGGGCTAGGAACAGGGCGGCCGGTACGGCGAGCCGGTGACGTACCGGTCCCACTCGGCCCGGGTCAGCGGGTCGCCGGCCGTGGCGCACACGTGCCCGGCGACCTGCTCCGGGTCCAGGTTCCAGAGCCGGACCAGGGTGTCGGCCGACCCGGCCGCGAGCCACTTGCCGTCCGGCCGGAGGTCGAGGGTGAAGACCGAGTCGGTGGCGCCGGTCAACCGCAGGGCCAGGGCCGGGTCCCGGCCGCGCAGGTCCCAGGCCCAGATCGTGCGGTCTCCAGCCGCGGCCGCGAGCAGGCCGCCGTCCCGGCTGAAGGTGACGCCCCAGACGTAGTTGCCCGGACCGGACATCGGCGCCGCGGCCACCGGGTGGGCCGGGTCCCGGACGTCCCAGCGGTAGATCCGGTGGTCCGCGCTGCCGGCCGCGAGCGTGCCGCCGTCCGGGCTGAACGCGACCGAGATCACGTAGCCGGTCGGGCCGGCCAGGGTGACCAGGGGCCGGTCCGGCCCGCGCACGTCCCAGATCCGGACCCGGTCGTCGACGCTGCCGGCGGCGAGGTAGCGGCCGGTCGGGTCGAAGGCGACGCCGTACACGTAGTTGGTCGCGCCGGTCAGGGCCCGCGGGTGGGCCGGGTCGGCCAGCGACCAGAGCCAGACCCGCTGGTCGTCGCTGCTGGCGGCCAGGATGCGGCCGTCCGGGCTGAACGCCAGCGACTCCACCAGCTTCTGCGGCCCGCGCAGCACGGTCGGCCGGCCGCCGCGCCACAGGCGGACCGACCCGTCCTTGCTGCCGGTCGCGATGGTGGCGCCGTCCGGGCTGACCACCATCGCCCCGGTGAACTCCGCCTCCGGGACCGGCCCGCGTACCGTCGGCCCGACCGGCACCGGCCGGTGCGGATCGCGGACGTCCCAGCTCCGGACGGTGTTGTCGCCGGTCCCGCCGGCCGCGACGAGCCGGTCGCCCCCGGCGGTGAACTGCACGCTGAACACCGCGTCCCGGAACGGGGCCGGGCCCGGCAGCGGCGGCCAGAGCCGGACGGCGCCGTCGGCGGCGCCGGTGACCAGGGCCGGGCCGGCGAAGCGGACCGCGGTCACCGGACCCGGGTGGGGCAGGGTGGTCAGCAGCGGGCGGTCGCCGGCCGTCGACCACATCCGGACCGCGTTGTCCGAGCCGCCGGCGGCCAGCTGCCGGCCGTCCGGGCTGAAGGCCAGCGCGTTGACCCAGCTCGTGGCGCCGGTCAGGGCCGGCCGGGGTACGCCGTCGGCCCACAGGTGCACGGCCTTGTCGGCGCTGCCGGCGGCCAGCAGCCGGCCGTCGGGGCTGAACGCGACGGCGTACACGGTCTTCGCCGGGCCGGTCAGCGGGGCGCCGAGGGCGGTCCGGCGGCGCAGGTCCCAGCGGTAGACGCAGTGATCGGCGCTGCCGGCGGCCAGGGTGCGGCCGTCCGGGCTGAACGTGAGCGCCTGCACGTACGAGCGGGGACCGCGCAGGAGGCCGATCGCCCGCGGACGAGCCGGGTCGGCCGGCGACCACAGCCGGACCACCCCGTCCGCGCCGCCGGCGGCCAGCGTCCGGCCGTCGGGCGAGTACGCGGCGGCGAAGACCGTCGGCAGCGGGCCGGTCGCGCCGGTGACCGCGGCCAGCAGCCGGGGGCGGGACCGGTCGGCCAGCGACCACAGCCGGAGCCGGCCGTCGCTGCCGCCGGCGGCCAGCGTGCGCCCGTCCGGGGCGATCGTCACCGCGAACACCGTCGGCTGCCGGCCGGCGGACCCGGTGAGCGTGCCGACCAGCCGGCGGGTGGGCACGTCCCAGAGCCGGACCAGCCCGTCGGCGCCGCCGGCCGCGACCGTGCGGCCGTCCGGGGTGACCGCGACGGCCTGGAGCAGGCCGGGCGCGCCCAGCAGCCGGGTCGCGGCCGGCACCGCCGAGGAGTCGACCAGGCTGGAGCGGGCCTCCACCGTCGGCGAGATCCGGTATGCGGCCAGCGCCAGCTGCATGGCCAGGTTGCGGTCGACGTCCCGGAGCCGGTCGGCGTCGGTCGCCACCCGGCGGGAGATGGCCGCGTCCCGCTGCTGCTCAGCCGCCTGGCGCTGCCGGAACAGCACCCCGGCCAGGCCGCCGCTGAGCAGCAGCAGGGCGCAGGCGGCGGCCAGCAGGGTGCGCAGCCGGCGGCCGCGGCGGCGGCGGGCGGCCTCGTCCGCGGCCGCGGCGGCCACCGAGGCGGCCAGGAAGTCGCGCTCGGCCTGGTTGAGGGCGCGGTCGTGGTCGGCGGCCCACTCCGCGGCCGTGCTCAGCCGGCCGCCGCGCAGCAGCGTGTGCGGGTCGCGCTCGGACTGCTGCCAGACCCGGGCCGCGTCGGTGAGCTGCCGGTGCACCCGCAGGCCGGCCCGGTCGGCGTCGACCCACTCCCGCAGCCGCGGCCAGGCGGTGAGCAGCGCCTCGTGCGCGATCTCGACCGTGCTGGCGTCGACGGTGAGCAGCCGCTGCTCCACGTACCGGTCGAGCAGGCCGGCGTCCTCCAGCTCGGCCCGGGGCACCCGGCGCCGGGTGTCGGCGGCATCGTCGTCGACGTGCACCAGCCGCAGGAACAGCCGGCGGGCCAGCTCGCGCTGCTCCGGGGTCAGGGCGAGGTGGATGCTCTCGGCCGTCTGCGCGATGGCGCCGCCGATGCCGCCGCTGCCCAGGTAGTCGGCCACCGTGAGCCGGCCGTGGTGGCCGCGCTGCCAGGTCGCGAGCAGCGCGTGGGACAGCAGCGGCAGCGTGCCGGCGTCGCCGCGCGGGGTGGCGTCGCTGAGGATGACGTCGACCAGGCCGGCCTCCAGCTCGATCGAGGCCAGCCGGGCCGGCTCGGTGATGGCCCGGCGCAGGTCGGCCGGGCCCATCGGGCCGACCACGACCTGGCCGTCCTGCAGGGCCGGGACCAGCGCGGGCTGGGCCGCGGCGGCGGCCCAGAAGTCGGCCCGCAGGCCGAGCACGACCCGGGCGTCCCGGGCCAGCTCCACCACGGCCTCGGCGACCTCGTCGCGGGGGTCGGCCGACTGGGTGAACACCTCCTCGAACTGGTCCAGGACCAGCACCAGGGTGCTGCCCGGCTCGGCCGGAGGCTCGGCCTGCAACCGCTGCAGGGGGTGGCGGCCCGGGACCAGCACCCGGCAGTCCCAGACCGGTCCGCCGTCCGGCCGCCGCTCCCGGCGCAGCGCCGGCACCAGCCCGGCCCGCAGCAGCGACGACTTGCCCGATCCGGACGGGCCGGTCACCACGACCGGCGTCCGGGCCGTCCGCAGCCGCTCGGCCACCAACCGGGTCAGCGCCTCCCGGCCGTGGAACCAGCGCTCGTCCTCCGGCTCGAACCTGGCCAGCCCCCGGTACGGCGCGGGCTCGCCGGCCGGCCGCGGTCCGGGCGCGCGCCGGACCCGGACCAGGGCCCGGACCCAGCGCTCGACCTCGGCCGGGTCCTCCACGCCGCAGACCCGCACGATCCCGGCCAGCAGCTGCTGGGAGCTGGGGCCGGGCAGGTGGCGGCCGCTGAAGTAGCCCCCGGCGGTCGAGTCGCGGATCCCGACCGCCCGGGCGACCTCACGGACGGTGAGACCGGCCTGCTCCCGCAGCCGGCTCAGCTCCTGGGCGAACCCGGACCGGGTGGTGATCAGGTCCGGATCGGGACGCTCCGCGTACGACTCGGGCATGGGGCACCCTCCTCCGGCTCTCTGTCGAAACGTTGTAGCACGCCCCGTACGGACTTGTACGGGCTTCTGCCGTCGATCTGTCGCAGGCCCGCTGCCAGCGCCTTGACTCGGGCGGGGATCCGGATGGAGCGGAGGGCAGCCGGATGACGCCGACGTGGCGACGGAGTGGGGCCTGCCAGGGCGCGGACTCGACCTGCGTGGAGGTGGCGGTGAGCGGTCAGGAGGTGTGGGTGCGGGACTCCAAGGACGTGGCCGGGCCGGTCCTGCGGTTCACCCCGGCGGAGTGGGCGGCGTTCCTGACCGGCGTCCGCGCCGGCGAGTTCGACTAGCCCGGGTTGACGCCGGCGGCGGCGGCGCGGAGGAGGTCGGCGGACTCGGCCGGGTCGAGCGCGCGGGCGGCCGACTCGGCGTAGGCGGCCTCGTACCGGCGGACCTCCTCGGCCGTGTCCAGCAGCGTGTTCCCGGTGAGCTGCTCCAGGTAGACCACGTGCGGGTCGGCCGGGTCGGAGAACGAGAACACCGTGAAGGCCACGCCCATCGCCGTGTACGCCCCGGCCCCGAACGGCACCACCTGCAGCCGGATGTGCTCCTGGCCGGACAGCTCGGCCAGCCGGTCCAGCTGCCCGGCCAGCACGTCCCGGCCGCCGACCTCGCGCCGCAGCGCCGCCTCGTCCAGCAGCACGTGCAGCCGGGGCGGCTGCGCCCGGGTCAGCAGCTGCTGGCGCCGCAGCCGCAGCTCGATCCGGCGCTCGACCTCGGCCGGCGACGCGGTGCCGGGCGCCTCCATGACGCTCCGCGCGTACGCCGGGGTCTGCAGCAGGCCGGGCACCAGCGGGCCGGCGTGCTGGTCGATGCAGGCGGCGCCGTCCTCCAGGCCGAAGAACCGGCTCGACCCGGCCGGGACCACGTCGGTGTAGTCCTGCCACCAGGCCCGCCGGCGGGACAGCCGGACCAGGTCGGTCAGGGACGCGCGCTGGGCCGGCGCCACCCCGTACAGGTCGAGCATCGCCTGCACGTCGGTGGCCTGCGCGGACACCGTGCCGGTCTCGATCCGGCTGATCTTGCCGGCCGAGCACTCCAGCCGGCTGGCGACGTCGGAGATGGTCAGGCCCGCGGCCGACCGGAGCCGGCGCAGCTCCTGGGCGAGGCGGCGGCGGCCCACCGCCGGACTGTCCGGCGTCGGCATGCTTCCCACTGTCCCAGACCGACCTCATAGCAGCAAATCTCGTTCTGCAACTTGCAGATCACTCTCCAGGGGCTCAGACTGCTTCCCGCGGGGGGTCGCCTCCGCCCGGCACGGGGCGGGCGGTGGCGGCCCTCCGTCAGCGCACGGTGCCGCTGACCTCGCCCAGGCTGATCCGGCCGGCGGTGGCGGAGATCGTCACGGTGTCGCCGTCCTCCAGGTAGGCCCGCGTGCTGCCGTCGGGCAGGCGCAGCGGGTCCCGGCCGCCGCGGGTCAGCTCCAGCAGCGAGCCGAGCTGGTCGGCGCCGTCCCCGGACACCGTGCCGGAGGCGAAGAGGTCGCCGGTCCGCAGCGACGCGCCGTTGGCGGTCAGGTGGGCCAGCTGCTGGGCGGCGGTCCAGTAGAGCGCGGCGGCCGGCGGGCGGGAGACGACGTGCCCGTTGAGGCGCACCTCCAGGATCAGGTCGAGCGCCGGCCCGGCCGGGTGCAGGTGGTCGAGCGGGCGCGGGTCCTGCACCGGCGGGTCGACGAACGCCAGCTCCAGCGCGGCCAGCGGCACCACCCACGGCGACACGCTGGTCAGGAACGACTTGCCCAGGAAGGGCCCCAGCGGCCGGGTCTCGAACGACTGGATGTCCCGCGCGCTCCAGTCGTTGACCAGCACCACGCCGAAGACGTGCCGGCGCCAGTCGGCCGCGACCACCGGCTCGCCCAGCCGAGACGGGGTGCCGACGACGAAGCCGACCTCGGCCTCGATGTCGAGCCGCTCGGTCGGCCCGTACGTCCCCGGTCCCAGCACCCCGCGCGGCCGGACCACCGGGGTGCCGGAGACGGCGACCGTGCCGGCCCGGCCGTGATAGCCGATCGGCAGGTGCTTCCAGGCCGGCGGCAGGGCCGGGGCGTCCGGGCGGAAGATCTTGCCCACGTTGGTCGCGTGCTGCTCGGAGGAGTAGAAGTCGACGTAGTCGGCGATCGTGAACGGCAGCTCGGGCGGTTCCGGGTCGACCTGGGCCAGCTCCACCGCCCGCCGGTGCGCGCCGGTGTCCTCGGTCAGGATCTGCTGCAGCGTGCCCCGGACCGCGGCCCACGTGTCCGGACCGGAAGCGAGCAGCCGGTCCAGCGACGGACCCTGCACCCGACCGGCCAGGTCCGGGTCGACCGCGCCGAGCATGGTGGCCAGGTCGAGCAGCCCGTCCCCGAGCGGGACCACCACCCGCCCGCCGACCACCCCGTACGGCAGATTTCCGACCCCGAACCCGCTGTCTGCCGGCACCGCCAGCCAGGACCCGCTCACGCCGCCGGACGCTAGCGGATGTGCTTCTGATCAGGGCGTACCACTCGGTGGGGTAGTTACCACTCCGAGTAGTACGCGTTGTGCGGAGCACCGACTTGACGGCGGCGGCGGAGCGGGCGAGGGTCGGATGCGGGGACAGCGCCGTTCCCGGGTCCAGGAGGAGGCGGCGATGCCGTACTACCGGCAGGTCGGTGAGCTGCCGCGCAAGCGGCACACCCAGTTCCGCAAGCCCGACGGCGGGCTGTACGCGGAGGAGCTGATGGGCTCCGACGGCTTCTCGGCCGACTCGGCCCTGCTGTACCACGAGCACCTGCCGACCGCGATCGTCGACTCCCGGGCCCACGAGCAGCCGGCCGAGGCGCTGACCGCCAACCACCCGCTGCTGCCCCGGCACCTGCGGACCTCCAAGCTGGACACCGGTTCGGCCGACGCGATCACCGGCCGGCAGCTGCTGCTGGCCAACGACGACGTCCGCTTGTCGTACTCGGTGGCCGACGTGCCGTCACCGCTCTACCGCAACGCGATCGGTGACGAGTGCGTGTTCGTGGAGTCGGGCACCGCCCGGGTGGAGACGGTGTTCGGTGTGCTGGACGTCGGGCCCGGCGACTACGTGCTGCTCCCGACCTCGACCACGCACCGGTGGGTGCCTGGTTCCGATGGCCCGCTGCGGACGCTGGTGGTGCAGGCCGGCGGGCACATCGGGCCGCCGAAGCGCTACCTCTCGCCGCGGGGCCAGTTCCTGGAGTCCGCGCCGTACTGCGAGCGTGACCTGCGCGGGCCGGCGGCGCCGCTGGTGGAGACCGGGTCCGACGTGGACGTGCTGGTCCGGCACCGGGCCGGGACGTCGGTGCTGACGTACGCGGACCATCCCTTCGACGTGGTCGGCTGGGACGGCTGCCTCTACCCGTACGCCTTCAACGTGTCCGACTTCGAGCCGATCACCGGGCGGGTGCACCAGCCGCCGCCGGTGCACCAGACGTTCGAGGGGCCGAACTTCGTGATCTGCTCGTTCGTGCCGCGGAAGGTGGACTACCACCCGCTGGCGGTGCCGGTGCCGTACAACCACGCCAACGTGGACTCGGACGAGGTGCTGTTCTACGCGGCCGGCGACTACGAGGCGCGGCGCGGGTCGGGCATCGAGCAGGGGTCGATCTCGCTGCACCCGAGCGGGTTCACGCACGGGCCGCAGCCCGGCGCGGTCGAGCGCGCCCTCGGCGCCGAGCGCTTCGACGAGCTGGCGGTCATGGTCGACACCTTCCGCCCCCTCCTCCTCGCCACCGCCGGCCTGGCCTGCGAAGACCCCGGCTACGCGTGGACCTGGTCCGGCCGCCGCCCCTGACCCCCCGTGCGCGTTCGCCCGACTGTCACTGATGATGTACATGCGAAGG
>DATDKW010000211.1:0-21439 GCA_036519715.1 Mycobacteriales bacterium | reverse complement strand
CGGCCGTGCCCAACTACTTCCGCACCCCGTACGGGCCGGGCTGGGCGCTGGTCGGCGACGCCGGCTACAACCGCGACTTCATCACCGCCCAGGGGATGCAGGACGCGTTCCGGGACGCCGAGCTGTGCGCGGCCGCGCTGCACGACGTGCTGTCCGGGACCCGGGAGTTCGGCCCGGCGATGGCGGCGTACCGGTCGGCCCGGGACACCCAGGTGCTGCCGATGTACGAGTTCACCACCGAGCTCGCCACGCTGGCCCCGCCGTCCCCGGAGCTGGCCGGGCTGCTCGGGGCCATGCAGGGCGACCGCGCGGCGATGGACGGCTTCGCCCGCGTGAGCGCCGGGGTCACGTCGCCGGCCGAGTTCTTCGCCCCGCCCAACGTCGAGCGGATCTTCGCCGCGGCCCGGGACCGGAAAACGGGGTGACCCGACCGGGCAGACTGGGGGCGTGGGTTATGTGGACGTCGCGCACGTGTCGGTGCTGCTGCCGGACGGCCGGGTGCTGCTGGACGACGTGAACTTCCGGGTCGGCGAGGGCACCAAGGCCGCCCTGGTCGGCGCGAACGGCACCGGCAAGACGACGCTGATGCGGGTGATCGCCGGCGACCTGACGCCGACCTCGGGCGGGGTCGCCAGCTCGGGCGGGCTCGGCGTGATGCGCCAGTTCATCGGGTCGGTGCGGGACTCGACCACGGTCCGGGAGTTCCTGCTCGGGCTGGCCCCGAAGCCGCTGCGGGACGCGGGCGAGGAGCTCGAGGCGGCCGAGTGGGCACTGGCCGAGACCGAGGACGAGCCGACCCAGCTGCGCTACGCGGCGGCGCTGGCGGCCTGGGGCGACGCCGGCGGCTACGACGCCGAGGTCCGCTGGGACACCGTCGCCGTGGCCGCGCTCGGCGTCCCGTACGAGCGGGCGCAGCACCGCACGGTCCAGACCCTGTCCGGGGGCGAGCAGAAGCGGCTGGCGCTGGAGACGCTGCTGCGCGGGCCGGACGAGGTGCTGCTGCTGGACGAGCCGGACAACTACCTGGACGTGCCGGGCAAGCGCTGGCTGGAGCAGCGGCTGCGGGAGACGCCGAAGACGGTGCTGTTCGTCAGTCACGACCGGGAGCTGCTGGCCCGCACGGCCGACCGGGTGGTCACCGTCGAGGCCCACTCGACCTGGACCCACGGCGGCGGCTTCGAGACGTACGCGGCCGCCCGCGAGGCCCGGCTGGACCGGCTGGACGAGCTGCACCGGCGCTGGGACGAGGAGCACACGAGGCTCAAGGAGCTGGTCCGGACCCTGCAGCAGCAGGCGAAGATCAGCGAGGCGATGGCCGCGAAATACCGGGCCATGTGCACCCGGCTGGCCAAGTTCGAGGCGGCCGGGCCGCCGCCGGAGCGGCCGGTGGAGCAGCAGGTGACGATGACGCTGCGCGGCGGCCGGACCGGGGTGCGCGCGCTCACCTGCGTGGGGCTGGAGCTGACCGGGCTGATGAAGCCGTTCGACCTGGAGGTGTTCTTCGGCGAGCGGGTCGCGGTGCTCGGCTCCAACGGGTCGGGCAAGTCGCACTTCCTGCGGCTGCTGGCCGGCGAGCCCGTCGCGCACACCGGCGCGGCCCGGCTCGGGGCCCGGGTGGTGGCGGGGCTGTTCGCGCAGACGCACGAGCGGCCCGACCTCCTCGGCCGGACGCTGGTGGACATCCTCTGGCGGGGCGAGGGGTTGCGGTCGGGCCTGGACCGGGGCCGGGCCGTCGGCGCGCTGCGCCGCTACGGGCTCAACGAGCAGGCCGACCTCCGCTTCGACCTGCTCTCCGGTGGGCAGCAGGCCCGGTTCCAGGTGCTGCTGCTGGAGCTGTCCGGGACCACCATGCTGCTGCTGGACGAGCCGACCGACAACCTCGACCTGGTCAGCGCGGAGGCGCTGCAGCAGGCGCTGGCCGCGTACGAGGGGACGGTGCTGGCGGTGACGCACGACCGCTGGTTCGCCCGGACCTTCGACCGGTTCCTGGTGTTCCGGGAGGACGGCGCGGTGGTGGAGTCGGACGAGCCGGTCTGGGACGCGGCCCGCGTCGACCGGGTCCGCTGAACGGGCCCGCTACGCGGGCGGGCCGAACCAGCGGGCCAGCCGGTCCGGCAGCTCGGCCTGGTCGTCGCCGGCCCAGGCCACGTACCCGTCCGGCCGCAGCAGCACGGCCGGCAGGTCCAGCTCGGCGCCGGCGTCGGCGACCAGGTCGATCCGGTCGGCCCAGCCGTCCAGGGACAGCCGGCCGGTCCGGTCCAGCAGCAGGCCGCGGCCGGCGTGCATCCGCTCGTAGAGGCGGCCGCGGGTCAGCCGGACGTCCCGCAGCCGCCGGCCGACCAGGTCGGGCCCGTCGCCCAGGTCGTACCGGATGCCGATCCCCGCGGTCTGCTCGATGAGGAACCGGTTCACGTCGTCGAACTCGACCAGCCGGGCCAGCAGCCGCCGGACGGCCTGCGGGCCCGGCTCGGTCGAGAGCAGCTCGGCCTGGGCCCGGGTCAGGTCGAGCACGTCCGCCGCGACCGGGCGTCGCTCCGCCTCGTAGCTGTCCAGCAGGTCGACCGTGCCGGCCAGCGCGGCCGCGAGCTTCCAGCCCAGGTTGACCGCGTCCTGGATCCCGAGACTGAGGCCCTGGCCGCCGGTCGGCGGGTGGATGTGGGCGGCGTCGCCGGCCAGCAGCACCCGGCCGTCCCGGTAGCGGTCGGCCAGCCGGGTGGCGTCGGTGAAGCGGGACAGCCAGCGCGCCGAGTGCAGCCCGAGGTCGGTGCCGGCCAGCGCGCGGACCTGCTGCTTCAGCTCGTCCAGGGTCGGCGGCACCGTACGGTCCTCGGCGACGCCGGCGGCCGGCGCGACCACCCGGTGCACCCCGCCGCCGATCGGACCGACGCCGAACCCGCGCTGGGTCCGGCGCACCTCGGCGTTCACAGCGTCCACCGTCTCCGGCGTCGCCGTCAGCTCGACCTCCCCCAGCAGCCACTCCGACCGGGCCGGCTCGCCCGGGAAGCCGATGCCGGCCAGCTTCCGTACCGTGCTGCGGCCGCCGTCGCAGCCGACCAGGTGGCGCGCGCGCAGCCGGGTCCCGTCGGCCAGCTCGGCGGTCACCCCGCCGGCGTCCTGGGTCAGGCCGGTCAGCGCGCAGCCGCGCCGGATCTCCGCGCCGGCGGCGACCGCGTGCTCGGTGAGCAGCCGCTCGACCGTGGTCTGCCCGATGCCGAGCAGGTACGGGTGGGCGGTGTCGAGCCCGTCCGGCGCCGGCGTGAGGATGCCGGCGAAGCTGCCGCGCAGCGGGTGGCGGGTGCCGGCGGCGAGGAACGGTTCCAGCATCCCGCGCTGGTCCAGCAGCTCGACGCTGCGGGTGTGCAGGCCGAGCGAGCGGACGATCGGGCTCGGCTCCGGGTCCCGCTCCAGCACCATCACGCCCACGCCGTGCAGGCGCAGCTCGGCCGCCAGCATCATGCCGGTGGGTCCGCCGCCGACGATGATCACGTCGATCATGAAGCTCCCGTTGTCGCAGGTCGCAGGCTCGGTCGACGATCCTGCGCCATGACCCGGGTCTTGCCGCAAGCCCCCCGCTCCGCTATATGTTGACAGTGGCAGGGAGGACCGACCTGCCCGCGCCGGCGCACTTCGAGGAGCTCGTCGCGCCCCACCGGGCCGAGCTGCTGCGGCTCTGCTACCGGATGACCGGTTCGGTCCAGGACGCCGAGGACGCGTTGCAGGAGGCGCTGCTGAGCGCCTGGCGCGGGTTGGCCGCCTTCGAGGGCCGCAGCTCGGTGCGGACCTGGCTCTACCGGATCACCACCCACGCCTGCCTGCGGCTGACGTCCCGGAGACCGCCGCGAGTGCTGGTCACCGGACCGGCGTTCGAGCAGACCGCCGACCTCGGCCGGCCGGTCGAGGGGCCGGTGTTCCTGGAGCCGTGGGTGCACGGCCCGGAGGAGGCGTACGAGCGGCGCGAGGGGATCGAGCTGGCCTTCGTGGCCGCCCTGCAGCAGCTGCCCGGCACCCAGCGCGCGGTGCTGATCCTGCGCGAGGTCCTGCAGTTCTCCGCGGCCGAGGTGGCGGCGGTGCTGGGGACCAGCGTGCCGTCGGTGAACAGCGCGCTGCAGCGGGCCCGGGCCACGGTGGGTTCCCCGGACCGTCCCGAGCAGCCGGCCGGCGCGGACGAGCGGGCGCTGGTGGCCGAGTTCGTCGCGGCCTGGGAACGGGCCGACGTGCCCGCGCTGGTCTCGCTGCTCACCGCGGACGCCCGGTTCGTGATGCCGCCGCTGCCGGCCTGGTTCGACGGTCCACAGTGGATCGAGCGGTTCTGGCGGGAGCGGATGTTCGCCACGCCCTGGCGGCTGCGGCCGATCCGGGCCAACGGCCAGCCCGCCTTCGCCTGCTACCAGGGCCCGGCGTACGAGCTGGGCTCGATCCTGGTGCTGACCCTGCGGGACGGGCAGATCGCGGACCTGACCGGCTTCCTCGACCCGGACCTGCGCCGAAGAGTTCCGCCGGCACCGATGAGTTCCGGACCGGCCCCGGCTCTGTAGGAGTGACACACCGACAGAGGAGGTCAGGACGATGCTCATCGTGTCCAACATCGTGTCGCTGGACGGGTACGTCGCGGCGGCGGACGGCAACTCGACCGTGCTGCCGATGGACGGCGCGTTCGACGCGTACAACGCCGAGCGGCTGCGGACGGCCGACACGCTGCTGGTCGGGGCCAACTCCTACCGCGGCTTCGCCTCGTTCTGGCCGCGGGTGCTGCGGGAGCCGGAGACGGTCGTGGACGAGATCCACGCCCAGCTCGGCGGCGCCGTCGACCGGGCCGAGATCGCCGCCCGGATCACGTCCGGGGCCCCGCAGGAGGTCGCCCGCCGCAACGACGCGGTGGCCAAGGTCGTCGTCTCCGACCGGCTCGACCCCGACGACCTCGGGGCCTGGCGGGACACCACCCGCATCGTCCGCCGGGCCGACGCGCACGCCGCGGTGGCCGCGCTGCCGGGGGAGACGCTGGTGTTCGGCAGCCGCACGCTGTGGAACGACCTGCTGGCGGCCGGCCTGGTCGACGAGCTGCACCTGATGGTCGGGCCGGTGGTGCTGGGTGACGGCGTGCGCGCGTTCGACGCCCCGCCGCCGGCCCTGCGCCTGGCCGGGACCCGCCGCTTCGACGGGTCCGACAACGTCGTGCTGACCTATGAGGTCACGCGGCCGTGACCCGGGCCAGGGCGTGCTCGACCAGCGAGATCAGCGTGCTCAGGGCGGCGCCGGCGTGCCGGGCGTCGGTGCGCAGCAGGGGCTGGTCCGGCCGCAGCGCCAGCGCGTCCCGGACGGCCGCGTCGCTGAAGGCGCCCGCCTCCGGGAAGTCGTTGATCGCGACGACGAACGGCACCCGCCGGTCCTCGAAGTAGTCGATGGCGGCGAAGCAGTCGTCGATCCGGCGCAGGTCCAGCAGCACGACCGCGCCGACCGCACCCCGGGACAGGTCGTCCCACATGAACCAGAACCGGTCCTGCCCGGGCGTGCCGAAGAGGTAGAGCACCAGCTGCTCGTCCACGGTGATCCGGCCGAAGTCCATCGCCACCGTGGTCGTGGTCTTGCTCTGCACGTGGGTGAGGTCGTCGACGCCCTCGGACAGCTCCGTCATCAGGGCCTCGGTCCGCAGCGGCGGGATCTCCGACACCGAGCCCACGAACGTCGTCTTGCCCACCCCGAAGCCACCGGCGATGATGATCTTGACGGGTACGGGTGGCTCGCGCCGCTCATCGGCCACGGAGGCCCTCCAGCAGTCGTTCCAGGATCTCGGCGGGCGGCGGCCCGTCGGCCTGGCGCGGCAGGTGCACGGCCAGGTAGTCGCCCGCGGCCAGGTCGCCGACCAGGACCCGCGCCACCCCGACCGGAACATGCAGGTGGGCGGCGACCTCCATCACCGACGTGGGCCGGCCGCACAGGTCGAGGATGTCGCGGCGTTCCCGGTCCAGCGACGGGTAGCGCTCCCGGCCGGAGTCGGTGACCGTGGCCAGCGCCTCCAGCGGCAGCTCGGCCCCCGTGGACCGGGTGCGGCCGCGGGTGAGCAGGTAGGCCGGGACGACCCGGCCGCTTCCGGTCGGCTCGGTCACGGCAGGCCGCCGTATCCCCGTACGGCCGGGGTGAGCAGCTGGCCGACCCGGTTGACCAGCATGGTCATCTCGTAGCCGACCATGCCGATGTCGCAGCTGGAGTCGGCGAACACGGCCAGCGCCGAGCCGTCGGCGATGGCCGTGACGAACAGGTAGCCGCCGGCCATCTCCACGATGGTCTGCCGGACCGGCTCGGCCCGGAAGCACTGCGCGGCCCCCCGGGTCAGGCTGACCAGCCCGGACGCGACCGCGGAGAGCTGGTCGGCCAGGCCGATGGACAGCCCCTCGGACGCGGCCAGCCGCAGGCCGTCCCCGGACACCACCAGCCCGTGCCGGACGCCGTGGACCCGGCGGGTGAAGTCGTCGATCAACCAGTCGAGCTGGCGGCCGGCGGCCAGGGGGTAGCTCATCGCGACGGTCCCTCCGGGTGGTCACCGTCGACCTGGTCGCGGGCCGCGCGCTGCGCCGCCTGGAAGCGGGACAGCGCGTTGCGGGCCGCCATCGGGTCCCGGACGACCGCGTTGTCCTCGGCCGGCGGTGCCTGCTCGGTCTCCCGGCGCAGGCCCGCGGCCAGGTTGGCCTGCGGTACGCGGCGGCGCAGCTGCGGGCCGTCGTCCGCGGGCGGGCGGGGCTCGGGCAGCCGGACCGGGTCGGGCCGGCGGGCGCCGTTGGGCTCCGGCTCCGGCAGGGGCTCGGCCGGGCGGGGTTCGCTGGACTCCACCGGGGCGGCCCGGGTCCACCAGCTCGACCAGTGCTCGGACTCGTCGGTGAGCTCGCCGAACGGGCGCGGGCCGGTGTAGCCGGGCTGGACGGCGCCGTCGCCGCCGGCGGGGGTGCGGGTGAAGCCCGTGTGGTCGCCCGGGCCGTACGCGGCGGCGGGCAGGTCCGGGGTGACGGGCCCGTTGCCGCCGTTGATGTGGTCGGCGGCGGTGGGGCCGTGGGCGCGGTCGTCCGTGCCCGGGCCGGTGGTGATGTCGGCCGAAGCCGGTCCGTCGGGCGACGCCGTCCGCCCCAGCGGCGTACGCGCCAGGTACTCGCCGGGCCCCCGGCGGGGCAGCGCAAACCCGGGCCCGTCACCGGCCGGCGGCGTCGGCTGTCCGGGCCCGTCGGCCGCCGGCGGCGTCGGCCGCACCGGCGCGTACGGCGGCGCGGCCGTGTCGGCGGTCAGCGCCTCCGGACCCGGCGCCACGATCCCGGCCGGACCGGACACCATGTCCCCGACCCTCGTCGCCCCGCCCGACCCACCGTCCACCGGGTTGCCGAGCATCCCCGGCCGCTCGTTAACCGGGTTCCCGGGTACCCCCGGCCGCCCGTCCACCGGGCTCCCGAGCGTCCCCGGCCGCGCGTCGACCGGATTCCCGGGCATCCCCGGCCGCCCGTCCACCGGGCTGCCGGGCACCCCCGGCCGAGGGCCGGCCGGGGCGCCCATGGGGCTGCCCATCGGGCCGGCGCCGGGGATCCCCGGCGCGGCCCCGGTCGTCAGCGGGCCGCCGGCCCGCGGATCAGCCGCCGCCCGGGTCGCGCCGGTTACCGGACCAGCGACGGGCCCGGTGACAGGGCCGGTGGCCGGGCCGGTGAGCGGGTCGGTGAGCGGGTCGGTGAGCGGGTCGGCGGCCGGGCCGGGGCGTACAGCGCCGGCCGCGGTCCCGTTGAGTGGTCCGGCCGCACCGCCGAAGCCGGTCCGGACCGCGGGCGTGCCGGCCGGGGGAGTGACCACCCCGACCCCGGCCGCGGCCGACCGGAACGATCCGTACCCGCTGCCCGCCGGGCTCCCGGCCCCGACCAGCTCCGGGCTGCGCTCGAAGACGGCCGCCGGCAGCACGGCCACCGCCGTCACCCCGCCGCCCGGGGTCGGCGTCAGCTCGACCGTGATCCCGTAGCGCTGGGCCAGGCGGGCGACCACGTGCAGTCCCAGCCGCTGCGACACCGACAGGTCGACCTCGCGCGGCGCCCGCAGGATGTCGTTGGCCTCGGCCAGCTCCTGCGCCGTCATCCCGACGCCCCAGTCCTCGACGGTGACCAGGTGGGTGCCGGGGGACGCCGGCACCGGCCGGCTGCGCACGACCACGGCCACGCCGGGCGGGGAGAAGTGGACCGCATTCTCCAGCAGCTCCGCGAACAGGTGGGTGAGGTCGGCGACCGTACGGCCGGACACGGCCAGCGTCTCGTCGATGACGTCCTCGACCCGGTCCAGATCCTCGATCTCGGCGATCGCGGCCCGGACCACGTCGACCAGCTGCACCGGCTCGCGCCAGGTCCGCGGCGACTCCTCGCCCGAGAGCACCAGCAGGCTCTCGGCGTTGCGGCGGATCCGGGTGGCCAGGTGGTCGAGCCGGAACAGGTTGGCCAGCGCGTCCGGGTCGCGCTCCTTGTCCTCCAGCTCGTTGAGCAGGTCGAGCTGCCGGTAGAGCAGGTTCTGGTTGCGGCGGGCCAGGTTGACCAGCAGGTCGGAGGTGAAGCGGCGGCGGCCGATCTCGGCGTCCGCGAGCTGCTTGGTCAGCGTCAGGGACCGGCCCTGCTCGTCCTCGGTGCTCTTCCAGAACACGACCACGCCCACGCAGGCCGCCAGCACCGCGATCCCGTGGATGAGCGACCACTCCCACGGGTTCTGCTGGGCCGAGGTGTGGCTGAACATCAGGTCCGGCACCAGGGTCGACCCGACGCCGTGGCTGAGCACCGTGAACCCGATGTTGAGCAGGAACGGCACCCAGTCCTGGTAGAGCGCGATGAAGCCGATCATGATGAAGAAGTGGAAGTGCGCCTCGATGGCGCCGTCGGAGAAGCCGACCAGCGCGGCCGAGCAGTAGACCAGGCCGAGGGTGATGAACGCGGCTGCCATCCGCCGGGACCGCAGCAGGTGCCCGATGATCAGGCAGGCCAGCGGCAGCGTCAGCGCCTCGGCGACGTCGGCGGCGGAGAAGCCGCGCAGCAGCCCGAACGCGGCCAGCGCGGGCAGGTGTCCCGCCAGGATCCACTGCAGGAACCTGTGCCGGCGGTGCCACTCCTCGTCGCTGAGGGTGTTGCCCCTGGGCAGGTAGTCGAGCACCGCCGACACGCCGTACCTCCTCGTACTGCTGCTCGGCCTCGGAAGTGTCCGAATCTTTCGCGAGCACGAGAAGGTCTGCAATGAGAACTCGGTGATACTTCGCACGGTCATCAGCCGCGTACGCACCGGCATGGGTCAGCCGATTCCTGGGCGTACGAAACGCACAGGGACGGACCGGAAAGGGTCAGACCGCGGTCGACCGGGCCAGCGCGTGCTCGACCACCCCGATAAGAGTGACCAGGCACATGCGGAGTTGCGGGCGTTGACAGCGGATACTCGTGTACAGATACTCGACTTCGAGTAATCGAGCTGAAGGAGCCGCGATGCCCCGCCGCAAGGTGAGCAACCCGCTGGCCCTGGCCGTCCTGGGCTGCCTGGCCGAGCGCCCCATGCACCCGTACGAGATGAGCACGACGATGCGGGAGCGGGGCAAGCACGAGTCGATCAAGCTCAACTACGGCTCGCTCTACTCGGTGGTCGAGGCGCTGCACAAGCACGCGCTGATCGCGCCGCGGGAGACGGTCAAGGACGGCCGCCGCCCGGAACGCACCGTGTACGAGATCACTCCGGCCGGCCGGCTGGAGTTCCTGGACTGGCTGGCCGACCTCATCGGGACGCCGGTGAAGGAATACCAGTCCTTCGAGGCCGGGCTGTCGCTGCTGGGCGGGCTCGACCCGGACACCGCGGTCCGGCTGCTGGACCAGCGCGCGGCCGTGCTGCGGTCCCAGCTGCACGGCGGCCTGGAGATGGAGCGGTACGCCGCCAATCTCGGGGTGCCCCGGCTGTTCCTCATCGAGGGCGACTACCGGCGCGGGCAGATCGAGGCCGAGATCGAGTTCGTGGAGAAGCTGGCCGCCTCCATCCGCGACGGCAGCCTGGAGGGCGTCGACTACTGGCGCGAGTCGCACCGGCAGTTCGCGGCCGGGGAGGAGGTGGCGCCCTTCCGGCTGCCGACCGAACAGAGCTGAGTCCGGCGGGGTGTTGGCGCACCCCGCCGGACCGGAACCCGCAAGCCCCCATCGCCGGAGCGACGCTGGCCCGCGCGGCCGCACCGTCACGATAACCAGCGCGCTCCGCTGTGACGAAGGAGCGCACGTGCCCGACGACGCGATCGCCGCGAGCGATCTGGTCAAGACCTATCCGAAGGACGTCCGGGCGGTCCGGGGCGTCAGCCTCGCCGTCCCGGCCGGCACCGTGTTCGGGCTGCTCGGCCCCAACGGCGCCGGCAAGTCCACCACCGTCAAGATCCTCACCACGCTGACCGCGGCCACCTCCGGCACCGCCGTGGTCGCCGGTCACGACGTGGCCCGCCGGCCTGACGCCGTCCGGCGCTCGATCGGCTGCGTGTTCCAGAAGCACGCCGTCGACCTGGAGGCCACCGGCCGGGAGAACCTCCTCCTCCAGGGTCACCTGTACGGGCTGCGCGGCGCCGTGCTGCGCTCCCGGGTGGCCGAGCTGCTGGACCGGTTCGGCCTGGGCGACTCCGCTGGCCGGCTGGTCCGGACCTGGTCCGGCGGCATGCAGCGCAAGCTGGACGTGGCCATGGGCCTGGTGCACCGGCCGAGTCTGCTGTTCCTGGACGAGCCGACCACCGGTCTGGACCCGGAGGCCCGGGCCGAGCTGTGGGCCCAGATCGGCGCGCTGGCCCGGGGCGAGGGGCTGACCGTCCTGCTCACCACCCACTACCTGGAGGAGGCGGACAAGCTGGCCGACCGGCTGGCCATCGTCGACCGCGGCCGGGTGGTGGCCGAGGGGTCGGCCGAGCAGCTCAAGAGCGAGCTGCACGGGGACGCGCTGGTGGTCGAGCTGGCCGGGCCCCCGCCGGCACCGCCTCGGCTGGACGGGGTCCGGGACGTGACCCTGGAGGGGCGCACGCTGCGGGCCCGGGTGGACGACGGGGCCCGGGCCGTACCCGCGGTGCTGGCCGGGCTGGAGGCGGCCGGCCTGGCCGTCGCCTCGGTGACCGTGGCCCGGCCGTCCCTGGACGACGTCTACCTCCGGCACACCGGCCGCTCGTACACGGCCGAGCCCACCCCCGAGCCCGAGCTGGAAGGAGCCGTCCGATGAGCACGCGCGAGGGCTCGCAGCGCGAGCGGGGAGAGACGAGGGCCGGCGGCCTGGCGCTTGCGCCCGGCCGCCTGTCCGAGGAACGGACACTGAGCGCGATGGTGTCCGATCCGCTGCAGCTGGCCGGGCGCGGCGTCCGGGCGCTGCTGCGCCAGCCCTGGTTCGTGGCCGTCACGCTGGTCCAGCCGGTGGTGTGGCTGCTGCTGTTCGGCGCGCTGTTCGAGAACGTGGTGCCGTCGCCGACCGGGGACTACATCGCCTACCTGACGCCCGGGATCGCGGTGATGACCGCGCTGTTCTCCAGCGGCTGGGCCGGCATGGGCTTCATCACCGACGCCGAGCGCGGGGTGATGGACCGGCTGCTGGTCTCGCCGGTCCGGCGAAGCTCGGTGATGACCGGCTCGCTGCTCTACCAGCAGGTCACCACGGTCGTGCAGACGCTGGTGATCCTGGGGCTGGGGCTCGCCACCGGCGCCCGGTTCCCGGGCGGGATCCTGGTCACGCTGGTCTTCGTCGGGGCGGTGATCCTGCTGGCGGCGGCGTTCGCGTCCTACTCCAACGCCCTCGCGCTGCTGCTGCGCAGCCAGGAGTCGCTGATCGGGGCGGTGAACTTCGTGGTGCTGCCGCTGTCGTTCCTGTCCTCGATGCTGGTGCCGTCCGACCGGCTGCCGGGCTGGATCGCGGCCGTCGCGAGGTGGAACCCGGTGGAGTGGGCGGTGCTGATCGGCCGGCAGATGCTGGCCGAGGACGTCGACTGGGGTCTGGTCGGCGGCCGGCTGGCGGCGCTGGCCGGGCTGGCGGTGGTGGCGGCGGCGCTGGCCGCCCGCGCCTTCTCCTCGTACCAGCGCTCGGTGTAGCCGCGGGTCGCCGGCCGGGGGCTCTTTTGACCCGGTCGGCGGCCCACAGGTACCCTCGATCACTGGCGCACGAGGTGTGCCTCCCCGCTCCGAGCAGAAGAGAAGGCAGTCCCGTGCGCACGTACACCCCCAAGCCCGGCGAGGTCACCCGCGCGTGGCACGTCATCGACGCGTCCGACGTGGTCCTCGGCCGCCTGGCCAGCCAGGCGGCGATCCTGCTGCGGGGCAAGCACAAGCCGCAGTTCGCGCCGCACGTGGACACCGGTGACTTCGTGGTGATCGTCAACGCCGCCCAGGTCGTCATGACCGGCAACAAGGCCGAGACGACCTTCGCCTACCGGCACTCGGGCTACCCGGGCGGTCTGCGCAAGGAGACCTACGCCGACCTGCTGCGCAAGCGCCCTGAGCGGGTCATCGAGCAGGCCGTGAAGGGCATGCTGCCGAAGAACTCCCTGGGCCGGAAGATGCTCTCCAAGCTCAAGGTGTACGCCGGCCCGGACCACCCGCACTCGGCCCAGCGGCCCGTTCCGTTCGAGATCATCCAGATCGCGCAGTAAGGGATATACGTGACCGACCCCATCGCCCCGACCGCGGCTCCTGTCGCGCCCGTCACCTCCGTCGCCTACGACAGCACGCGGCTCGTGCAGACCGTGGGCCGCCGCAAGGAGGCGATCGTCCGGGTGCGTCTCGTCCCGGGGACCGGCCAGTTCACCCTCAACGGCCGCACGCTCGAGGAATACTTCCCCAACAAGGTGCACCAGCAGCTCATCCGCGAGCCCCTGGTCATGCTGGAGAAGAACGAGCAGTACGACGTGATCGCGCTGCTCAAGGGCGGCGGCATCACCGGCCAGGCCGGAGCCCTGCAGCTCGGCATCGCCCGCGCGCTCATCGACGTCGAGATCGACGACCGCCCGGCGCTGAAGAAGGCCGGCTTCCTCACCCGCGACCCCCGGGTCAAGGAGCGCAAGAAGTACGGTCTGAAGAAGGCCCGCAAGGCCCCGCAGTACTCGAAGCGCTAGTCGGCTTCCCGCCCCGTCCGGAGTCCCGGGCGGGGCGTCGTCGTGTCCCCCCCGCACGCCGGTTGTCAACGTGGTCGCCCGGTCGATGGGAGTTGTCATGGGACGGCTGTTCGGTACGGATGGGATCCGCGGGCTGGCCAACGCGGAGCTGACCCCGGAGGTCGCGCTGGGCGTCGCGGTCTCCGCGGCGCACGTGCTGGCCGAGCGCTCCGGCACCCGACGCCCGGTGGTGGTGGTGGGCCGGGACGGCCGGGCCAGCGGCGAGATGCTCGAGTCCGCGGTCCTGGCCGGGCTCACCAGCGCCGGCGCGGACGCGCTGCGGGTCGGCGTGCTGCCGACCCCGGCCATCGCCCGGCTGACCGCGGACCTCGGCGCCGACTTCGGTGTGATGCTCTCGGCCAGCCACAACCCGATGCCGGACAACGGGATCAAGCTGTTCGCCCGGGGTGGCCTCAAGCTGGCCGACACCGTCGAGGACGAGATCGAGTCGCGGATCGGCGAGAGCTGGAGCCGGCCCACCGGCGCCGGGGTCGGCCGGCTGCGGGACCTGCCCGACGCGGCCGACCGCTACGGCGACTACCTGCTCGGCACCCTCCCGCACAAGCTCGACGGGCTGCGGGTGGTGGTCGACTGCGCGCACGGCGCCGCCTCGCAGATCGGGCCGGCGGTGCTGGCCCGGGCCGGCGCCGACGTCACCGCGATCGCGGCCGCGCCCGACGGCGAGAACATCAACGACGGCGTCGGCTCCACCCACCTGTCCGGCCTGGTCGAGGCCGTGACCCGGCTGGGCGCGGACGTGGGCGTGGCCTTCGACGGCGATGCCGACCGCTGCCTGGCGGTGTCGGCCGACGGCGCGATCGTCGACGGGGACGCGATCCTGGCAGTGTGCGCGCTGGCGCTGCGGGAGCAGAGCCGGCTGAAGGACGACACCGTGGTCACCACGGTGATGAGCAACCTCGGACTGCACCACGCCATGCGGGACGCCGGCGTCCGGGTGGTCACCACGCCGGTCGGCGACCGCTACGTGCTGGAGGCGCTGCGGTCGCAGGACCTGTCCCTCGGCGGTGAGCAGAGCGGCCACGTGGTGTTCGCGGACCGGGCCACCACCGGGGACGGGCTGCTGACCGCGCTGCAGCTGCTGAGCCGGGTGGCCGGGACGGGCGTGCCGCTGGCCGAGTTGGCCGCGGTGCTGCACCGGCTGCCGCAGGTGCTGATCAACGTGCCGGTCGCGGACAAGGCCCGGGTGGCGGCGGAGCCGGCCGTGGTGGCCGCGGTCGAGACGGCGGCGGCCGAGCTCGGCGACGACGGCCGGGTCCTGCTCCGCCCGTCCGGCACCGAGCAGATCGTCCGGGTCATGGTCGAGGCCCCGACCCAGGACCTCGCCGACGCCGTCGCCCACCGGGTCGCCGCCGCCGTCGCCACCACCTGACGCCGGCGCACGAGCGGCCCCGGCCCCGCCGATGGTCGTGCTGGTCGTCATCGACCCTCGATCGCCGACGTCTGACCAGCGCATCTTACGGTCCGTAATCAGATATCGACAGCCAGGCTCCCGTACTCTGTCTAGCCATGTGCGGCATCGTCGGCTACGTCGGCTCCCAGCAGGCCCTGGACGTTGTGCTCGAAGGCCTGCGCCGGCTGGAGTATCGCGGTTACGACTCGGCCGGTGTCGCCGTCATCCACGACGGTCTGGTGGTGGCGAAGAAGGCCGGCCGCATCGGCAACCTGGACAAGATCCTGGCGTCCGAGCACCCGGCCGGGATCGCGGGCACCACGGCGATCGGGCACACCCGCTGGGCCACCCATGGACCGCCGACCGACCGCAACGCCCACCCGCACCTGGACACCGCCGGCGCCGTCGCGGTGATCCACAACGGCATCATCGAGAACTTCGCGCCGCTGCGGGCGGAGCTGGAGGCGGCCGGGGTCGAACTGCGCAGTGAGACAGACACCGAGGTCGTGGCCCACCTGATGGCCGCGGCCCTGCCGGGAGCGGGCGACGACCTGGCCGAGGCGTTGCGGCAGGTGTGCCGGCGGTTGAAGGGCGCGTTCACCCTGGTCGTCGCGCACGCCGACCACCCCGGCCGGCTGGTCGCGGCCCGGCGCAACTCGCCGCTCGTGCTCGGGGTCGGCGACGGCGAGACGTTCCTGGCCAGCGACGTGGCCGCGTTCGTCGAGCACACCCGGGAGGCGGTCGAGCTCGGCCAGGACCAGGTCGTCGAGATCACGGCCGAGGGCTACACGGTCACCGACTTCGCCGGCACCGAGGTCGCGGTGTCGCCGTTCCGGGTCGACTGGGACCTGGCCGCCGCCGAGAAGGGCGGCTTCGACTACTTCATGCTCAAGGAGATCCAGGAGCAGCCGGCCGCGGTCGCCGACACGCTGCTGGGCCGGTTCGTGGACGGCCGCATCGTGCTGGACGAGCAGCGCCTGGACACGCAGGAGCTGCGCGACGTCGACAAGGTCTTCGTCGTTGCCTGCGGCACGGCCTACCACTCCGGGCTGATCGCGAAGTACGCCATCGAGCACTGGACCCGGGTCCCGGTCGAGGTCGAGATGGCCTCGGAGTTCCGCTACCGCGACCCGGTGCTGGACCGGGACACGCTCGTCGTCGCCATCTCCCAGAGCGGCGAGACGATGGACACGCTGGAGGCCATCCGGCACGCGCGGGAGCAGAAGGCCCAGGTGCTCGCGGTCTGCAACACCAACGGCGCGCAGATCCCGCGCGAGTCCGACGCGGTGCTCTACACCCGGGCCGGACCGGAGATCGGCGTGGCCGCGACCAAGACGTTCCTGGCCCAGGTGGCGGCGACGCAGCTGGTCGGGCTGGCGCTGGCCGGCGCCAAGGGCACCAAGTACGGCGACGAGGTGGCCCGCGAGTTCGCCGCGCTGGAGGCCATGCCGGAGCTGATCCGCCAGGTCCTCGGCGTGGTCGAGCCGGTGCGGGAGCTGGCCCGGGACATCGCCGGGTCCAAGGCGGTGCTGTTCCTGGGCCGCCACGTGGGCTACCCGGTCGCGCTGGAGGGTGCGCTCAAGCTCAAGGAGCTGGCGTACATGCACGCGGAGGGTTTCCCGGCCGGTGAGCTCAAGCACGGGCCGATCGCGCTGATCGAGGACGGGCTGCCGGTCGTGGTGGTGATGCCGTCGCCGCGCGGGCGCCCGGTGCTGCACGCGAAGCTGCTGTCCAACATCCAGGAGGTCCGGGCCCGCGGGGCTCGCACGATCGTCATCGCTGAGGACGGCGACACCGCGGTCCGGCCGTACGCGCACCATCTCATCGAGGTGCCGCGGACGCCCACGCTGCTGTCCCCGCTGGTCACGACCGTGCCGCTGCAGGTGCTGGCGGCGGAGATCGCCCAGGCCCGCGGGTACGACGTCGACAAGCCCCGCAACCTTGCCAAGTCCGTCACCGTCGAGTAGCTCCGCGCGCCGGCCGGGCAGCGTCGCCGAGCGGCCGGCCGACCCGCTGGTGACGGCGGCGCGCACCGGGGACGAGGCCGCGTTCGCGGCGCTGGTCCGGCGCCACCGCGGCGAGCTGCGGGTGCACTGCTACCGGATGCTCGGCTCGTACGACGAGGCCGAGGACCTGACCCAGGAGACGCTGCTGCGGGCCTGGAAGAACCTGGCCGGCTTCGAGGGCCGCGCCACCTTCCGGGCCTGGCTCTACCGGATCGCGACCAACGCCTGCCTCGACGTCCTGGCCGGGCGGCGGCGCCGGGTGCTCCCGGATCAGCTGACGCCCCCGGCCGACCCCGCCGCCGGCCGGCCGCCGCGGACCGACCTGGCCTGGCTGCAGCCGTTCCCGGACCGGCTGAGCGGGCCGGGCAGCGCGCCGGGAAGCGGGCCGGGCAGTGGGCTGAGCAGTGGGCTGGGCGGCGGGCCGGGCGGTGGGCCGGAGCCGGTCGCGCCGGGCCGGGACGAGCCCGAGGCCGTCGCGGTCACCCGGGAGACGATCGAGCTGGCCTTCCTGGCCGCGATCCAGCACCTGCCGCCGCGGCAGCGGGCGGTGCTGATCCTGCGGGACGTGCTGGGCTGGCCGGCCAGGGACACGGCGGCGGTCCTGGACGGCAGCGTGGCCTCGGTGAACAGCGCCCTGCAGCGGGCCCGGGCCACGCTGGCCGAGTGGCTGCCCCGGCGCCGGCTGGACTGGGCCCCGGCGACCGCGCCCACCGCGGCCGAGCGGGCGGTGCTGCTGCGCTACATGGCCGCGGTGGAGCGGGCCGACCTGGCCGCGCTGGCCGCGCTGCTGGCCGAGGAGGTGCGCACCACGATGCCGCCGTTCCCGATGTGGTTCGCCGGCCGGCCTGCCGTCCTCGCCGCGCTGGCCGCGGGCTGGGATCCCGGCTCGCCCGCGTACGTGGGCCGGTTCCGGATGGTGGCGACCGGGGCCAACCGGCAGCCGGCCGCGGCCGCGTACGTACGGCGGCCGGGCGGGACGGCGTACGAGGCCTTCGCGATCGGCGTGCTCCGCATCGAGAACGGACGGATCGCCGAGATCATCGCCTTCCACGACCCCGGATTGTTCGCCGCGTTCGGGTTGCCGCCGGCGTACCGATGAGTTCCGGCGGTCCCGGCCGTCTCGACCGAGGTCGGATCCGCTCCTCCCGGAGGTTCACACGATGGCCAGGATGCTCTACTCGGTGACCATGTCCCTGGACGGCTTCATCGCCGGTCCCGGCGGCGACATGTCCTGGCTGACGGACTACCTCGGCCCCAACCCGCTGGTGGACGATCTGATCGGCCGGATCGGGGCGCTGCTGGTGGGCGCCCGCACCTTCCGCGGCGACGACCCGCACCGGGGCACCGAGCGGGCCGGCAAGCCGTTCGGCGGGGGCTGGGAGGGTCCGCAGGTGGTGCTCACCCACCACGTCCCGGCCGACCCGGTGCCCGGGATCACCTTCGCCCCGAGCCTCGCGGAGGCGATCGCCGCGGCCGCGGCGGCGGCCGGCGACCGCTACGTCAACGTCCTCGGCGCCAGCACGGCCCGGCAGTGTCTGGAGGCCGGGGCGCTGGACGAGGTCCTCGTCCTGGTCGCGCCGGTGCTGCTCGGGGACGGCGTCCGGCTGTTCGACCACCCGGGCGGGACCACGGTCCGGCTGGAGCGGACCAGCGTGAGCGCCGCGCCGCTGGCGACGAACCTCTGGTACCGGGTCGTCCGCTGACCCGATGGCCACTTGATGGTGTCCTGCAGTGTCGGAGCGCGCACGGGGGATGGTGCGCACCGGTGGACCGGTCTGCCCGGACATACGCCGCGGGGCACCGCGGGCGGTCTGGCGGGGCCGGCCGACCGGGCCAGACCGCCCGCGACTGCATCCTCGGGGCCGGACCCCGCGGGCTAGAAGCTCTCGATGGTCCAGCTGCCGGGGTTGAGGCGCTCGGTGACGGCGACGACCATGTCGGCCAGGTCGCCGGCCCGGGGCGGGGCCAGCAGCCAGCTGGACTCGCCCCGCTCGTCGTCGACGGTGCGGCTGGCGACGCCGCCGACCGCGACCAGGACCGCGTCGATACCGGCATGCAGCTGGTCCACCAGCTCCTTGGCCGCCGGCTCGTCCAGCCGGCCGTGCGCGACGGTGACGACCCGGTAGGCGTACGGGTCGTCCGGCGGCCGGTCCTGGGACCAGAAGTCCCGATCGACAGGCATCGCCTCAGCGCGGCGCGAGCGCGTCGATCGCGGCCCGCAGCCGGGTCAGGCCGGTGGCCAGCTCCTCGGCCGCCGGTTCGGTGTCCACCGTGGGCCGCAGCGCGGCGAAGCAGTGCTCGACCGCGGTCAGCCGGTCGGACAGCTCGGCGGCGAGGTCGGCGCGGTCGTCGGCGGTCGCACCCTCGGCCAGCGCGGCCTCCTTGAGCCGGCCGCGCAGCAGCGTCGCCTGCTCCTGCAGCTGCCGGCGCTTGTGGTAGAGGTCGACGAAGACGGCCACCTTGGCCCGCAGCACCCACGGGTCGAACGGCTTGGACACGTAGTCGACGGCCCCGGCCGAGTAGCCCCGGAATGCGTGCTCGGCGTCCGGGTGCACGGCGGTGAGGAAGATGATCGGCACGTCCCGGGTCCGCTCCCGGCGCTTGATGTGGGCCGCGGTCTCCAGCCCGTCCATCCCCGGCATCGCGACGTCCAGCAGGATCACCGCGAAGTCCCCGGTCAGCAGGGCCTTGAGGGCCTCGTCCCCGGAGCTGGCCCGGACCAGCTCGTGGTCGAAGACACTGAGGATCGCCTCCAGGGCCAGCAGGTTTTCCGGACGGTCGTCGACCATCAGGATTCGCGCCATCAGGCCAACCTAGCGAAGGCGGGGGTGCTCAAGCGAGGTGGTCCCGGAGGAGGCCGAGCAGGTGCTCGGTGTCGACCGGCTTGGACACGTAGTCGGAGGCGCCCGCGTCCAGGCTGCGCTCCCGGTCCCCGTTCATGGCCTTCGCGGTCACCGCGATGATCGGCAGCTCGGCGTGCTCGCGCCGGGCCCGGATCGCGGCCATGGCCGTGTTGCCGTCCATGCCCGGCATCATCACGTCCATCAGCACGACGTCGATCCGTGGCGGCTGGTCCAGCGCCTCCAGCGCGGAGTCGCCGTTGTCGGCGTAGCAGACCTCCATGCCGTGCAGCTCCAGGGCGCTGGCCAGCGCGAAGACGTTCCGTACGTCGTCGTCGACGATGAGCACCCGCTTGCCGATCAGGGTCTCGTCGTCCTGCGGCGCCGGCCGGGGCGCGGGCGGGGCGGTGTCGCGGGCGGTGTCGCGGGCGGTGTCCCGGGCGCTGTCCCGGGCGCTGTCCCGGGCCAGGTCGGGCGAGGGCCGGTAGAGCTCCCGGGGCTGCGCCGGCGCGCCCCGCCGCATCGGCAGGTGCAGCGTGAACGTGGAGCCCTTGCCGACCGTGGAGTCGGCCTCGATCTCGCCGCCGAGCAGGTGTGCGATCTCCCGGCTGATCGACAGGCCCAGCCCCGTCCCGCCGTACCGGCGGGAGGTGGTGCCGTCGGCCTGTTGGAACGCCTCGAAGATGATCTTCAGCTTCTCGGCCGGGATGCCGATGCCGGTGTCGATGACCTGGAAGGCGACCACGCCGGGGGACCGGCGCAGGCTCGGGTTCTGGAACCGGGTGCGGTCCACCGGCTTCACCACCAGCCGGATCTCGCCCGACTCGGTGAACTTGACCGCGTTGGACAGCAGGTTGCGCAGGATCTGCTGCAGCCGCCGCCCGTCGGTGTGCAGGGTGGGGGGCAGGTCGTCGGCGATCGAGACGGTGAAGCCGAGGCCCTTGTCCGAGGTCAGCGGCCGGCACATGCTCTCCACGTACTCGATCACGCTGGTGAAGCTGACGTCGGCCGGGCTGGAGTCCATCTTGCCCGCCTCGACCTTGGACAGGTCGAGGATGTCGTCGATGAGCTGCAGCAGGTCGCTGCCGGCGCCGTGGATGACGGTGGCGTACTTGACCTGCTCGGCGGTGAGGTTGCCGGACACGTTGTCGGCCAGCAGCCGCGCCAGGATCAGCAGGCTGTTGAGCGGCGTGCGCAGCTCGTGCGACATGTTGGCCAGGAACTCGGTCTTGTAGCGGGAGGACAGCGCCAGCTGCTCGGCCCGGTCGGCCAGCGCCCGGCCGGCCTCCTCGATCTCGGCGTTCTTCAGCTCCAGCTCGGTGTTGGTGCCGCGTAGCTGCTCCTGCTGGCCCTGCAGCTGCTCGGACCGCTCTTGCAGCTCCTCGGTCAGCCGGCGGGACTGCGTCAGCAGCTCCTCCGTACGGGAGTTGGCGATGATCGTGTTCACCGTGACCCCGATGGTCTCGGTGATCTGGTCCAGGAAGGCCAGGTGGGTCGCGCTGAACGGGGTGAACGTGGCCAGCTCGATGACCGCCAGCACCCGGCCCTCGAACAGCACCGGCAGCACCACCAGCTCGGCCGGCGGGGCGCTGCCCAGGGCCGAGGAGATGGTCACGTAGCCGGCCGGGACGTCGGTGAGGTGGATCCGGGTGCCCTCGGCGGCGGCCTGGCCGACCAGGGTCTCGCCGAAGGCGAAGCTCTCCTGCACGCCGTCGCCGCCGCCCGGGTAGCCGTAGCCGGCGATCATCCGCAGCCGGGCCCGGCCGCCCGGCAACGCGTCCGCGGCCGCGGTGATCTCGGCCGCCTCGGCCAGGAAGAACGCGCCGCACTGGGCCGCGACCACCGGGGTCAGCTCGCTCATGATCAGCCGGGCCACTGCGTTCATGTCCCGCTGGCCCTGCATGAGGCCGGAGATGCGGGCCAGGTTGGTCTTGAGCCAGTCCTGCTCCTGGTTGGCCCGGGTGGTCTCGCGCAGGGTCGCGATCATCTGGTTGATCGTGTCCTTCAGGCCCGCGACCTCGCCGGCGGCGTCCACGGTGATCTTGCGGGT
>DATDKW010000210.1:0-6297 GCA_036519715.1 Mycobacteriales bacterium | reverse complement strand
ACTCCCGGCGGCGGGTGGACTCCCGGCGGCGGGCGGACTGGCGGCGGCGGGTGGACTGGCGGCGGGTGGACTGGCGGGCGTGGTGGTCGCGTCGGCGTCGGGTCCGGGGACCGGGACGAACGCGGGACCCGTGTCGGTCCCCTCGTCCCCGGCGGCGGGATCCGCGTCCACCGCGGAGCCGTAGGCGGGCTCGAAGTCCACCACCGGACCGGCCGCGTCGGCCGGGGCCGACGGACCGGCCGCGTCGGCCGGGGCCGGCGCACCCCGGGCCTCGACCGCGCGCCGGACGTCGTCGCGCACGATCCGCCCGCCCGGCCCCGTCCCGGTCAGGTCGGCCAGGGACAGCCCGTGCTCCCGCACCAGCCGCCGCGCCAGCGGGCTGGACAGGACGCGCCCGCCGTTCGACCCGGCCGCCGGACCCCGCGCCGCCGAGGGCCCGGCCGGATCGCCGGTCCGTCCGGCCCCGGCCGCGGGCGATCCCCCGCCCAGCTCGGCCAGCACCGCGTCCACGTCCGCGATCTGCTCGCCGGGCGCAGCGATCAGCGCCATCGGCGCCCCGACCGCGACCGTCATACCCGGACGGACCAGGGTCCGCACCATCACCCCGTCACCCTCGGCCGGCACGTCCACCGCGGCCTTGTCGGTCTCCACGGTCGCGATCGGGTCCCCGTCCGAGAACGCGGTGTCCTCGGCCAGCAGCCACTCCGACAGCGTCGCCTCCAGCGTGTTGGCGGCGACCTCGGGCATCCGCAGCAGCCGGGCCATCAGCCCTCCCCGATCTCGGCCTGGATGTCCCGCAGCGTGGTCGCGACCTCCTCGCGGCGGGCGAACGCCGCCCGCTCCAGCACCTTGCTGATGCTCGGTGACGCCTCGCCCCCGGTGACCCGGTCCACCGGCCGGTCCAGCCAGTCGAACAGCCGCCGCTGGATCTCGTCCGCCAGCCAGCCGCCGTACGAGGTGCCGACCGGTCCCTGCTCGACCAGCAGCACCCGGTTGGTCTTGCGGACGCTGGCCTCCAGCGTCTCCCAGTCCAGCGACGCCCGGTCCAGCCAGCGCAGGTCGATCACCTCGGCGTCGAGGCCGGTCTCCTCCACCGCGGCCAGCGCCTCCGGCACCATCGCCAGGTAGGCCACGATCGTCAGCGCCTCGCCGCTGCGCCGGACCGCCGCCCGGCCCACCGGCAGGCAGTAGTCCAGGTCGCCGACCGGCCCGGGGCCGGCCGACCCGTAGAGGTCGACGTGCTCCAGCACCACCACCGGGTCCTCGCACCGCAGGGCCGAATTCATCAACCCCACGTAGTCGTACGGGGTGGACGGGGCCACGATCCGCCAGCCCGGCGCGGTGGCGTAGATCCCGGCCGGGTCCATCGAGTGCTGCGAGCCGTAACCGGTGCCGGTCGCGGTCTTGCTGCGCAGCACGTACGGCACCGGGCCGGTGCCACCGTACATGTGCCGGGCCTTGCCGATCTGGTTGAACAGCTGGTCGGCGGCCACCCACATGAAGTCCGCGTACATCAGCTCGACCACCGGGCGGTACCGGCCGTCGATGGCGATCCCGCCGGCCAGGCCGGTGAAGGAGTTCTCGCTGATCGGGGTGCCCAGGACCCGGTCCGGGTGGGCGTCGGCCAGGCCGCGGGTGGCGCCGTTGGTGCCGCCGTTGAGCCGGTGCACGTCCTCGCCCATCACCACGATGCGGTCGTCGGTGGCCATCCGCCGGGCCATCACACCCGCGACCGCCTCGATGAACGGCATGTCCTCGCGGATCGACCCGGTGAACTCGTACCGGGCGCCCTCGAACTCCGACAGGTCGCCGCGCACACCGACGTCCACATAGGACGGATCGGGCCACTCCGCGGGCCGGATCCGCTGTTGGCCCGGCTTCCCGTCCGGCAGCGGCTCCAGCAGCACGTCGCCGGCCTCCTCCAGCAGCCGCCCGGCCGCCCGCACCGACTCCTCCACCTGCTCCCGGGTGAGCAGACCGCGGCGGACCAGGTGGTCGGCCGTCCGCCGGACCGGGTCCCGCTCCCGCCAGGAGGCCTCCTCGGCCTTGTCCCGGTAGCGGAAGGCGCTGCCCGGGAACGGCCCGTTCTGGTGGAAGAACCGGTAGGTGTCGGCCTCGACCAGCGCCGGCCCGCGGCCGGCCCGCATGTGCTCGACCGCCTCCTGCATGGCCAGGTGCACCGCCAGCGGATCCATCCCGTCGACCCGCCAGCTGGCGATGCCGAACCCGGGCCCACGGGCGGACAGCCGCGGCTCCCCGGTCGCCTCGGCCACCGAGGTGGACACCGCGTACTGGTTGTTCTCGATGAAGAAGCAGACCGGCAGCGCCCAGGCCGCGGCCAGGTTGAACGTCTCCAGCGTGGACCCGATGTTGGCGGCGCCGTCGCCGAAGTAGGTCACCGAGACCGCGTCGGTGCCGGCGTGCTTGGCCGACCAGGCGAACCCGGCCGCCATCGGCACCCCGCCGCCGACGATGGCATTGGTGCCCATCGCGCCGGCGTCCTTCCACTGCAGGTGCATGGAGCCGCCGCGGCCGTGACTCCAGCCGCGGTCGAGGCCGCAGATCTCGGCCAGCGTCCGCAGCACGACGGTGCGGACCTCGTCGGAGACGCCCTCGACGAGGTCGATCCCCTTCGGCGCCACGTACGCCAGGGTCTTGGCCAGGAACTGGTGGTGGCCGCGGTGGGAGCCGTTGACGGTGTCCTCGGCGGTGAGGGCCAGGACCGAGCCGACCGCGCCGCCCTCCTGGCCGATGCTGGAGTGCGCCGGGCCGTGCACCAGGCCGGCCGCGGCCAGCTTGAGCACGTACTCCTCGAATGCCCGGATCAGCACCAGCTGGCCGAACATGGTGGTCAGCAGCTCCGGGGCGGCCGCGTCCCAGTCCTCGTCGGTGGCGCTGACCTCGACCCAGGCGGCCGCGAGCTCGGGCGTGCGGTGGGCGGTCATCGTGCCTCCGTCGGCTGAGCGGACACTCAAACCGAGCCTGCCATGGATCGGATCCATTCTCCAGAGCTCCAGGGCTGGACATGGCGCGAGGGGAGGCGAGATAGTTGCTATTGGATCCATTGATCACGAGGAGGTCGTCGTGGCCCTGCCCGGCCTGCGCCGCCTCGACCACGTCGGATTCACCGTCCCCGACCTGGACGAGGCCACCCGCTTCCTGGTCGACGTGCTGGGCTGCGACCACCTCTACTCGCTCGGCCCGTTCGCCCACGACGGCGACTGGATGGCCGAGCACCTCAACGTTCACCCGCGCGCCACCGTCCCGGAGAACCGGTTCTTCTCCCTCGGCGGCCGGACGATCCTGGAGGTGTTCGCCTACACCGCCCCGGACCAGCGCACCGAGATGCCGCGCAACAGCGACATCGGCGGCCACCACATCGCCCTGTACGTCGACGACCTCGACGCCGCCGTCGCCTACCTGCGCGAGGCCGGGGTGACGGTGTGCGGCGAGCCGACCGCGAGCACCAGCCACCACGAGGGCCAGCGCTGGGTCTACTTCCTCTCCCCCTGGGGCATGCAGTTCGAGCTGGTGTCCTATCCGGACGGCAAGGCCTGGGACCGGGCGCACGGATGACCGTCGACGCCGCGACCGTCGCGCCCGCCGCCAGCCGCCGGGTCGCCGACCACCTGCGGGCCGAGATCCTCGGCGGCGGCATCGGGCCGGGCGAGCGGGTCCGGCAGGAGGACATCGCCCAGCGACTCGGGGCCAGCCGCATCCCGGTCCGCGAGGCCCTGCGGATGCTGGAGGCCGAGGGGCTGGTCGAGCACGAGGCCAACAAGGGCGCCCGGGTGCCGCGGCTGGGCATGCACGAGGTCGACGTGATGTACCGGATGCGCGAGCAGCTCGAGCCGCTGGCGCTGACCGAGAGCCTGCCGGAGCTGACCGAGGCCGAGATGTCCCGGCTGGCCGCCATCCAGGACGAGATCGAGTCCGGTGTGGACATCGGCCGGTTCCTGGAGCTGGACCGCGACTTCCACCTCGGCACCTACCAGGGCTGCCGGATCGAGCAGCTGACCGCGACCGTGGTCCGGCTGTGGAACTCGACCCAGCACTACCGGCGGGCCTTCGTGCAGCTGTCCGGGCCGGGCCGGATGTGGGTCGTCAACGCCGAGCACCGGCTGCTGCTGGACGCGGTCGAGCGCCGCGACGCCGTCGACGCCGGGCGGTTCCTGGCCGGCCACATCCGCCGCACCCGCATCGAGCTGTCCCACCACCCCGCCGTGTTCGGGAACCGGCCATGAGTGAGCGCGAGGGCTCGCAGCGCGAGCGGGCACAGTTCTCGCTCACCGTCAACGGGCAGCGGCGGGAGGTCGAGGCCGACCCGGCCACCCCGCTGCTGTACGTGCTGCGCAACGACCTGGGCCTGGTCGGGTCCCGGTTCGGCTGCGGGATGGGCCTGTGCGGGGCCTGCTTCGTGCACGTGGACGGGGCCGTGGTGCCGTCCTGCGACACTCCACTGTGGTCGGTCGAGGGCAAGGCGGTCGTCACCGTCGAGGGGCTGGCTCCCGAGGGCGAGCTGCACCCGGTGCAGCAGGCGATCCTGGACGAGCAGGCGGCCCAGTGCGCGTACTGCGTGACCGGGGTGATCATGACCGGCGCGGCCCTGCTGGCGCGCTCGCCCCGGCCGGACGAGGCCGAGGTGGTGGCGGCCCTGGACCGCAACCTGTGCCGCTGCGGCGCCCACGGCCGGATGGTCACGGCCGTGCTCCGGGCCGGGGGCGGCGATGACTGAGCCGGCCGTGCTGCCGAAGGACCTGGCCGCCAACCCGGTCCTGTCCCGCTGGATCGAGGTCCGGCCGGACGGCCGCATCGACGTGCGGGTCGGCAAGGTCGAGCTGGGTCAGGGCATCCTCACCGCGCTGGCCCAGCTGGCCGCGGACGAGCTCGGCGTCGACCTGGCCGCCGTGCGGATGCTGCCGGCCGACACGGCCGTGGGCCCGGACGAGGGCGTCACCGCGGGCAGCCTGTCCATCTCGACCAGCGGACCGGCCCTGCGCGCGGCCGCGGCCCACGTCCGGACCCTGTACGCGGCCGCGGCCGCCCGGACCTGGGACGTGGCCCCGGAGAAGGTGACCGTCGCCGCAGGCCGGTTCACCGACCCGGACGGCCGGTCCGCGAGCTACGCCGAGCTGGCCGACGCGGTCGACCTGGACGTGCCGGCTGAGGCTGGCGTCCCGCTGGCCACCGGCGGGGCGTACACCGGCACCGACGCGCCCCGGCTGGACCTGCCGGACAAGATCGCCGGCCGACCCCGCTACGTGCACGACCTCCGGCTGCCGGGCCAGTGGTTCGCCCGGGTGATCCGGCCGCCGTCGCCGGGCGCGACGCTGGTCGAGGTGCCGGAGCCGGACGGGCTGACCCTGGTGCGGGACGGCTCCTTTCTGGCCGTGGCCGGCCCGGACGAGGCCACCGTGGTCCGGGCGGCCGACCGGCTCCGGGACACCGCGGTCTGGTCCGAGGTGGACTCCCTGCCGGACGAGGACGACCTGGGCACCTTCCTGCGGACCGGTCCGCACGAGACGATCCCGGTGGCCGACGACGCCGCCGACGCCGGCAGCGGCACCGCCGGGCCGGTGGACGGGCAGCGGGTGCGGGCCACCTACAGCCGGCCGTTCCTGGCCCACGCCTCGATGGCGCCGAGCTGCGCGGTCGCCGTCTGGCAGCCGGACGGCCGGGTCGAGGTGTGGTCCCACAGCCAGGGCATCGGCAACCTGGGCCGGGCCATCGCCGCCGCGCTCGGCCTGGACCCGGCCACCGTCCACGTGCGACACGCCGAGGGCGCCGGCTGCTACGGCCACAACGGCGCCGACGACGCCGCGTTCGACGCCGTGCTGGTCGCCCGGGCGCTGCCGGGCACGCCGGTGCAGGTGCTGTGGAGCCGGTCGGACGAGCTGACCTGGTCGCCGTTCTCCTCGGCCATGGTGGCGGACGTGGCCGGCACGCTGGACGCGGCCGGCCGGCTCGGCTCCTGGTCCTACGACGTCTGGAGCCAGGGCCACAGCAGCCGGCCCGGGTACGCGGGCGTGCCGGGCCTGCTCGCGGCGACCACGCTGGCCCGCCCGGCCACGTACCCGGCCGCGGTGGACCCGCCGATCGCGAACGGCGCCGGCAGCGCCCGTAACGCGCTGCCCGGCTACGACCTGCCGAACCGGCGGGTGACCGGACACCGGCTGACCGAGTCGCCGATCCGCACCTCGGCGATGCGCTCGCTCGGCGGCTACTTCAACGTGTTCGCGATCGAGTCCACGATGGACGAGGCGGCCGCGGTGGCCGGCGCCGACCCGCTGGAGTTCC
>DATDKW010000209.1:0-2937 GCA_036519715.1 Mycobacteriales bacterium | reverse complement strand
GGGGCGACGACCACGGCCTCCCGGGCGACCGCGGCCACCAGGTCGGTGGCGGTGACCAGGCCGAGCACCATGCCGTTGCGGCTGACCACCGGCACGGCGTCACACCGGCTCTCGGTCATCACCCGGGCCACGGCGGCGGCCGGCTCGTCCGGGCCGACACAGCGGACGCCGTGCTGGACGACGTCCCGGACCAGCCGCCGATGCGGCGCCTCCGGACCACTGGCGGGCCACTCGGCCAGCACGGTCCGGTCGTCGAGCACGGCCGAGAGGCCGTACTCGTCCAGGACGACGAGGTGGTGGACGTGCTGCTCGTGCATCGCCGCCCACGCCGCCGCCAGGCTGTGGTCCGCGGTGACTCCCACCACGGGCGTGGACATCAGCTGCTCCGCGCTGACCGGAGAGGTGTCGTTCACACGGCCACGCTAGGTCGGGGCGGGCCGTCCGGACCGGGGTCGTCGGTCAGCACCGGCCGGGACCTTCGACCCTTCTCCGGCGCCTCCGGACGCCACCGCGCCACCCGGCCGGCGCGGTGGCGTCCGGAGGGTCGAAAGACCCTGCGTGAGGTGACCATCTGCCCTCACCGTCCCCACCCGGCAACGGCGACGCTGGCGGCGACGGAATCGAACTTCACGCAGAGATGGGAACGACCATGACCCGCAGCGTTATCGACCGGCTCGTCTCGATCACCGGCGCAATCATGGGGGTCGTGCTGCTGGCAGCCGCTTCCCTGCTCTTCTTCGCCCACAGCTACGTGCACAACCAGGTCACCGACCAGCTCCGCGAGCAGCAGATCACCTTCCCGGCCGAAGGATCCAAGGGCCTGACGTCCCTGCCGGAGAGCGACCAGAAGGAGATCGCCAAGTACGCCGGGCAGACCATGACCAACGGCGCGCAGGCCAAGGCCTTCGCCGACCACTACATCAAGGTCCACCTGGGCGAGGTCGCCGAGGGCCAGACCTACTCGCAGGTCAGCTCCAAGGCCCTGGCCAACCCGGACGACAAGGCGCTGGCCGGCCAGGTGCAGACCCTCTTCCGCGGTGAGACCCTGCGCGGCCTGCTGCTGAACGCCTACGCCTTCGACACCATGGCCACGGTCGCCCTGATCGCCGCCTGGGTCGCGGTCGGCGCCGGCGTCCTGCTCATCCTGCTGGCGCTCCTGGGCCTGCGGCACGCCGCCACGACAGCGGCTACCGGCGCGCCGAAGTCCAAGGTGGAGGCCATGGCCTGAGCTTCCTCGCGATCACACCGGCTGGGCGATGCGCCGCCCAGCCGGTGTCGCGTGTCCGGACCCAGTCGCGCATCCGAAGCCCGCGACGTCCTTCGCGCGGCCGTCCCGGTGGCACCGGCGGGTCGCCACCTGCGGATGCCGGCCCTGCGGAAACGCAAGCTATCACCGGGTGTCGTCATGGGCGGCCTGGGTAGGTCCGGGGCACGGGTTCGTCGGGTGCCCGGAAGGTCCAGCGGTTCGAGTCGAGCAGACGGAGGATGAGATGACGGACGCACCAGGCCCCGGGGCCGAGAGCGCGGCGCCGGACGTCGCGGCCACGGCGGACGTGGCTGCGCCCGACGGCGCGGCGGCGGGAGGCTCGGCACCGGCAGAGGTCCCGGCAGAGGTCCCGGCAGAGGTCCCGGCAGAGGTCCCGGCGGAGGTCCCGGCGGAGGTCCCGGCGGAGGCGCCGGCCGCCGTCTCCGGCACGCCGGCCGGGGGCGCCGAGCAGTCCAGCCTGGCCGCGCCGGTGTCCCGCGGGCTGAGCTACGCCGTCGACATCGTGTTCTGCATCGACGTGACCGGCAGCATGGACCCGATCATCGACGCGGTGAAGACCAACGCCCTGCGCTTCTACGACGACGTGCAGAGCAACCTCGTGGCCAAGGGCAAGAACGTCGACGAGCTCCGGGTCCGCGTCGTCGCGTTCCGGGACCTGGCCGCGGACGGCGACGCCGGGATCCAGGAGTCGCCGTTCTACCGGCTGCCGGACGAGCGCAGCGCGTTCAGCGGCTTCGTGGACGGGCTCATCGCGGAGGGCGGTGGCGACGCGCCGGAGTCCGGCCTGGAGGCGGTCGCGCTGGCCATGAACTCGCAGTGGACCAACCGGGGCGACCGGCGGCGCCAGGTCGTGGTGGTGTGGACCGACCAGCCCGCCCACCCGCTGGACCCGAGCCTCGTTCCCGCCGACCTGCGGTCGCGGGTGCCCGGCGACTTCAGCGCGCTGACGGACCTGTGGGAGGACACCCAGGGGCCGCTGGGAGCCAGCAGCAAGCGGCTGATCCTGTTCGCGCCGGACGGTCCGGGCTGGAGCGACATCTCCGCCGTGTGGGAGAACGTCGTGCACAACCCGTCCCAGGCCGGCGGCGGGCTCTCGGACCTCGACTACGGCACGATCATCGACTCGATCGGCAACTCGGTGTGAGCGAGCCCCAGGTCGAGGGCATCCAGGACGCACAGCAGGCCGAGCCGGAGGCAGCGGAGACGGCGGCAGCGGAGACGGCGGCAGCGGAGACGGCGGCCTCGGCCGACGTGGAGGCTCCGGTCCCGTCGGCCTGGGAACCCCCGCCCACCCAGCCGGTGCAGCCGAGACAGGCACCGTCGGCTGCTGGGCCGCGCGTCTCCTTCGGGTTCAACCTGCCCAAGATCCCCGGACAGGGCGAGGACTCGGACCCGATCGTGCGCCACGGCCGCGAGCTCGGACTGGTCGCGGTGTTCGACGGGATGGGCGGCGCCGGCGGCACCACGTACGAGACCCCGGACGGCCCCCGTACCGGGGCGTACCTGGCGTCCCGCATCGCCCGGGACGTGGTCGAGCAGCGCATGGTGGCGCTGCTCGACCCGGAGTGGAACCTGGACGGGGCGGCGGCCGCGCTGGACCTCAAGCGGTCGGTGCGGGCGGCGCTGCAGGCCCGGCTCACCGAGCTGAACGCGCCCGCCAGCGGCCTGCG
>DATDKW010000208.1:0-14060 GCA_036519715.1 Mycobacteriales bacterium | reverse complement strand
GACCTGATGGGGCTCGACGTGCAGCCGCAGCGTCGCGCCGGCGGCGTCGACCAGCCGCGACAAGGTCGCGACCGACGGCTCCCGGCGGCCGGCTTCGTAGGCGCTGATGACGCTCTGCGTGACTCCGGCCCGGCGCGCCAGCTCGGCCTGCGTGAGACCCGCTGCCTTCCGGGCCGCACGCAACACCGAGCCAGCGTCATCCACGTGAGCGAGTAGAGCGGATCGTCACTTTTCGGCTGGGGTCAGCGGCGTTGGCGGGCGGCGGCGGCGGCTGCGTCGGCTTCGCGGGAGTAGTGGGGGTCGGTGGTGAGGCGGCTGTGGCTGGCGCCGTAGGCGAAGTACAGGACGAAGCCGATCGCCATCCAGACCACGAACCGGATCCAGGTCTCGCCGGGCAGGTTGAGCATCAGGTAGAACGACGCCAGGATCGCCAGGACCGGGATCACCGGGACGCCCGGGCAGCGGAAGCCCCGGCGCAGGTCCGGGCGCTTGCGGCGGAGCACCAGGACGCCGACGGCGACCAGGATGAACGCGAACAGCGTGCCGATGTTGACCAGCTCGGCCAGCTCGGAGAGCGGCACGAAGGTCGAGATGAGGGCGACCGCGACGCCGGTGGTGATCGAGGTGCGGATCGGCGTGCCGAAGCGCGGGCTGACCCGGGAGAACGTCGGCGGCAGCAGCCGGTCCCGGCTCATCGCGAAGAAGACCCGGCTCTGGCCGAGCAGCAGGATCATCATCACCGTCGTCAGGCCCAGCAGTGCGCCGACCGAGATCAAGGTCGCGAAGCCGGGCTTGCCCACCGACCGGAACGCCTCGGCCAGCGGTGCGTCGACCTTGATGTCGGTGTACTTCACCATCCCGGTGACGACCAGCGACACGGCGACGTACAGGGCGGTGCAGATGGCGAGCGATCCGAGGATGCCGATCGGCACGTCCCGCTGCGGCCGGTGGGTCTCCTCGGCGGCCGTGGCCACGATGTCGAAGCCGATGAAGGCGAAGAACACCAGCGCGGCGGCGGTGAAGATGCCGGTCACGCCGAACGACCCGGGCGAGAAGCCGAGGTCCTGCAGCAGCGACGGGGTGCTCTCGGCCCCGCCGGCGCCGGGGGAGCCGGCCGGCGGGACGAACGGCGAGTAGTTCGCGGCCTTGATGTAGAACAGCCCGGCGACGATGACGAAGAGCACGACGAACAGCTTCACCGCGACCATCACCATGTTGACCCGCGAGGACACCTTGATGCCGGTGCAGATGATCGCGGTGAGCAGCAGCACGATGACGGCGGCGATCAGATTGTGGCCCTCCCCGTAGGCCCAGCCCGGGATGGTGATGCCGGCGGACTTCATCACGTCGGCGAAGTACGTCGACCAGCCGACCGCGACCGTGCTGGCGCCCAGGGCCAGCTCCAGGATGAGGTCCCAGCCGATGATCCACGCGACCAGCTCGCCCAGGCTGGCGTACGAGAACGTGTACGCCGAGCCCGCGACCGGGACGGTGCTGGCGAACTCCGCGTAGCACAGGGCGGCCAGGGCGCAGGCGATGCCGGCGAAGACGAAGGACAGGGCGACCGCGGGACCGGCCTGCACCCCCGCCGCCTTCCCGGTGAGGACGAAGATCCCGGTCCCGATGACCACCCCGACCCCGAACACGGTCAGGTCCAGGGCGCTGAGCCGCTTGCGCAGCTGGTGCTCCGGTTCCTCGGTGTCGGCGATCGACTGCTCGATCGTCTTGGTGCGCCAGAGGTTCACCGGTTACCTCCTCGCCCGGGGGCAGGATCCTGCGCCCGTGTGCTCATCGCGATACGTCGGATGCGTACCCGGATGTGACAGACGACACTCATCGGGTCGGTACGGGCCTCCTGGCTCAGGTGGCGATGACCCGGACCAGGACCCACATCAGCGCGGTGCCGGTGATCGTCATGACCAGCGTCAGCCGGGACGGGTGGTTGGCGTGGGCCTCCGGAAGGATGTCGCTGGCGCCGATGTAGAGCAGGAAGCCGGCGAACGCGCCCAGGTAGAGCAGCAGGCCGGTGTCGGACAGGGTGAACAGCAGCGTGCTGGCCGCGCCGACCACCGGGGCGACGGCGTCCAGCAGCAGGAGGAGCAGCGACCGGCGGCGGCTGTTGCCGTACGCCAGCATCAGGGCCATCGTGTTGAGCCCATCGGCGAAGTCGTGGCCGATCACGGCCAGGGCGATGGCGACGCCCACGGTGTTGTCGACCTGGAAGGCCAGGCCGATGGCGATGCCGTCGGCCAGGCTGTGCCCGGACAACGCCAGCGCGCTGGCCAGCCCGACCGCGGGGTGGGAGTGGGCGCCGTACTCCACCTCGTGTCCCTCGTGCAGGAGGATCGACTTCTCCACCACGTGGAAGCCGAGGAAGCCGACCACCAGCGCGATCATCGGCACGCCGAAGTCGGTGCCGGTGCTCTGGGCCAGGTCCACCATCTCCGGCAGCACGTCGAAGGCGACCACGCCGAGGATGACCCCGGCCGTGAAGCCGAGGATCAGGTGCAGCCGGTCCCGGTTGCGCAGCGCGAACAGGCCGCCGAGGGTCGTCGACACCAGCGTGGTCAGGGCGAGCAGGATGACCATGGCGGTCAGGATGTCGGCAGGAGCGCCTGCACGTGGGTTCCCTGGCCGGGCGGGCTGGAGATCGTGAGCCTCCCGTCGTTCGCGGCGACGCGGTCGTGCAGGCCGGTCAGGCCCGTGCCCCGCCGGGCGATGCCCTCCCGCAGCAGCACGTCGCCCTCGCCCAGGGCCACCCGCAGGGCGCCGGCCGCGGTCACGGCCGCCAGCCCGGGTCGACGAGCCGGCGCAGCCGGTTCTCCAGCAGGTCGACCTTGGCCACGAAGCCGCAGGCGCCGACCCGGCGGGCGGTCGCGGCGTTGGACGCGCTGATGTCGGACGAGACCAGCACCACGAGCGCGTCCGCGACGCCGCCGGCCTCGGCAAGCACGGGTGCCCACCGGTCAGGACCAGGGTCGCGAGGCGGCGGAAGTCGGGTCGTCGTCACCACGAGGACGTTCTGCCGGCACACCCGCCGATCCTGGCACCGGTCGCCCTCCGCTGTCGGTAGGGCGGACCGGAAAAGGTCTCCGGCCGCTCGGGATGCCGCGGACCCCGACCCCGGCCATTCTGAGGGCGCTCGCCAGCGCCGCCCCCATCTGGAGGACCCATGGGCACCATCACCGTCGGCCGTGAGAACACCGCGCCGATCGACCTGTTCTACGAGGACAACGGCACCGGTTCTCCGGTCGTGCTGCTGCACGGCTGGCCGCTGGACAGCCGGTCCTGGGAGCCGCAGCTGCCGGCGCTGGTGCAGGCCGGTCACCGGGTGATCACCTACGACCGGCGGGGGTTCGGCCGGTCCAGCCGGCCCAGCACCGGCTACGACTTCGACACCCTGGCCGCCGACCTGGACACCGTGCTGACCACCCTGGACCTGAACGACGCGGTGCTGGTCGGGTTCTCCCTCGGCACCGGCGAGGTCGCCCGCTACATCGGCCGGTACGGCACCGGGCGGCTCCGTGGCGCCGTCATGATCGAGAGCCTCGCCCCGTCGTTCGCGAAGTCGGCGGACAACCCGCAGGGGGTGGACCAGGCCGGCGTGGACGGCGTCCAGCAGGCCATCCTCGGCGACCGCTACGCCTGGCTGACCGGGCTGCTCGGTGACTTCCTCAACCTCGACGACTACCTCGGCAAGCGAGTCAGCGAGGAGACCGTCCGGGCGATGTGGCACGCCGGGGCCGACGCCTCGCCGCTGGGCACCTGGGCCGCCCCCGTCGGCTGGCTGGACGACTTCACCCAGGACATCACCCGCTTCGACGTGCCCACGCTCATCATCCACGGCACCGCCGACCGCATCCTGCCGATCGAGGGCCAGGGCCGCCGGCTGCACGCGGCGCTGCCGGACGCCCGCTACGTCGAGATCGACGGCGGACCGCACGTCAACCCCGTCACCCACCACGCCGAGGTCAACCGGGAGCTGCTCGCCTTCCTGTCCGAGCAGACCTGAGCCCCGCGCCTGGCGCTGACCGCGCAGGAGCGGCAGATCGCCGAGCTGGCCGCCGGCGGGCTGACCCACCGGGAGATCGGGTCCGGCTCCACCTGTCGCACCGGACCGTCCGTTCGCACCTGCACCACGTGTTCCCGGAGCTCGGGATCACCTCCCCGGCCGCCCTGCGGGACCCGCTCAACCGCACGCAGGGCGGCCCGGGCGGCTGAGTTCAGGGACCGTCGACGATCGTGGCCAGCGGCTGCCCGATCTCCACCAGGTAGGTGGAGAGCATCCGGCCGGTGCCGGGACCCAGGTCGAGGGCGTTGTGCGGCGTACCCGGCGGGATGAGGAAGCCGTCGCCGGCGGCCAGGGTCAGCGTCTCGCCGCCGCTGATCCGCATCTCGACGGTGCCGGCGACGATGTAGCCGACCTCCTCGCCGGGGTGGGTGTGCCAGCCCGACTCGACCCCGACCGGGATCTCCGTGAGCACCTGCACGATCTCCCGGCCCGGGATCGAGGAGCCGCGGTGCTGGACCTCGGTGCGCTTGAGCCGGCCGGCCAGGCCGTCGTCGGCGGGCGTTGCGTCGATGGACATGTGTTCCGTCCTCACGGGAGGCAGCGGTCAGGTCAGCCGTTCGACGGGGTGACGGAGTCGACGGCGTCCAGGATGAACTGCACCGTCTGGTCCGGGTGGGAGACGGGGACGACGTGCGACGCTCCCGGGACCTCCACGGCCCGCCGGGCCCCGGCCCGCTCGGCCATGATCTTGTGTGCGCCGGCGGGGATGTTCTTGTCCAGCTCGCCGTAAATGAACCAGCTCGGGACCGTACGCCACAGCGACGTGGCGCCGGACGGCTCGGCCAGGGCGGCCTGGGTGATGGGGCGCTGGGTGACCGCCATCAGCGCGGCCTGCTCGGCCGGCAGGTCGGCGCAGAACTGGGCGTGGTACTTGGGCGGGTCGATGTAGGTGTCGACCCCGCCCCCGGCCAGCGGGACCGTGACGAGCGTGTCGCCGAGGGTGCCGCCAGGAGCCAGGACCGACGCGTCCGCGCTGCTCTCGCCCGGTGCCAGGGCGAAGCCGTTGGCGTAGACCAGGGCGACGATCTCGCCGGCGTCCGGGTCGACGTTCGTCACGACCGAGCCGGCGTACGAGTGCCCGACCAGGACCACCGGGCCGTCGATCGAGCGGACGAGGTCGGTGAGGGCCTGGGCGTCGCCGGCCAGGCTGCGCAGCGGGACGGCGGCGGCGATGACCCGGTGTCCCTGCGCCTGCAGCGGTGCGATGACCGCGTTCCAGCTGCCGGAGTCCGCGTAGGCGCCGTGGGCGAGGACGAGGGTGGGCTTCATGCGGTTGCCTCTCGGTAGGGGGTCGGCGGTCAGGCGGCCAGGAAGGCGAGCAGCTCGGCGTTGAACTCGCGCTCGTGGTCACCGGTCAGTCCGTACGGGGCGCCCGGGTAGACCTTGAGCGTCGCGCTGAGGACGAGGTCGATCGACTTCTGCGCAGCCGCGACGATGGGCAGGATCTGGTCGTCGTCGCCGTGGGCGATGAGGGTCGGGACGTCGATGGCCCGGAGGCCCTCGGTCAGGTCGGTCTCGGAGAACGCCGCGATGCAGTCGTACGCGCACCTTATCCCGACCGTCATGGACCGCAGCCCGAACCCGCCGCGCTTGGCCTGGGAGACCGTGGACCCCGCCCGGTCGGCGCCGTAGCAGGCGCCGAGAGGTACTGGGAGCGGTCGCCGGCCACCCGTCCTTGGTGGTGCAGCAGCTCACCCGGGCCGGGGGGACAACCTCGGTCAGATGACTGGCGTGACCGGCTCCGGCGCCGTCCGGCACGACATACGGGAAGGTGTCCGACCGGGTGCCGGCGGTCAGGCCGGCCGGGACCGGTGACTCCGGTCACGACCTGAACTGACGTCATCCTCGCGACCGCCCGCGCTCATCGTTGGCGGTGGCCGCGACAGGAACCTCCGCTGCAGCAGACGGCGCGAGGGCCGCTGGGCACGCCGCGTACGTCGTACGTGACGGCCGGCTGCCGCATCGCGGCCGCCCTAGTGATCGATCCCAGCACAGGAGCGAGACCCCATGACCGACAGCCGCACCGCCATCCCGGCGCGCCCGCGGCCCCACCAGGTCGACCGGCCCGCCGGCCGGTTCCCGCTCGCGCTCAGCGTCGTGGTCCCGACCCGCAACGAGGCCGGCAACGTGACCGAGCTGCTGCGCCGCCTGGACCGGTCCCTCGGCCGTACGGACGCGGAGGTGCTGTTCGTCGACGACAGCGACGACGACACCCCGGAGGTCGTCGCCTGGCATGCCCGGACCGCCGGTGGCCGGGTACGGCTCCTGCACCGGCCGGCCGGCGAGCGGGCCGGCGGCCTGGGCGGCGCCGTGGTCGCGGGCCTGCGGGCCGCCCGGGGTGACGTCGCCGTGGTCATGGACGGCGACCTGCAGCACCCGGCCGACGTGGTGCCGGAGCTGCTCGCCACCGCGGCCGAGGGCCACGACCTGGTCGTGGCCAGCCGGTACACGGCCACCGGGGACGCCCACGGCCTGGCCGGGCGCTGGCGGGTGCTGGTCTCGCTGCTGTGCACAGTCCTGGTCCGGCTGCTGTTCCCGCGCCGGCTGCGGGCGGTGTCCGACCCGATGAGCGGGTTCTTCGCCGTCCGGCCCGGGCGGCTGGACCTCGACCGGCTGCGGCCCACCGGCTACAAGATCCTGCTGGAGATCATCGGACGGTCCGGTCCGCTGCGGACGGCCGAGGTGCCTTTCGCCTTCCAGCCCCGGCTGTCGGGGGAGAGCAAGGCGTCCCCGAAGGAGGGCGTCCGGCTGCTGACCCAGGTGCTGCGGTTGCGGCTCGCCGCCCTGGCCGGCGGGACCCGCCAGGTGACCCCGGCGCCGCGCCGGGTCGACCGGACCACGGTGCGGCCGCGGCGACCGGACGTCCGGGTCGACCAACCGACCCGGTGGATCCCGGCGCCGCGGCGTGCCGTGCCGTCCCGGGTCGACGACGCGACGCGGTTCGTTCCGGGACCGCCGCCCGGATGGCCCGAGCCGGACCGGCGCCCACCGGTCCCGCCGGCGGCCGAGCCGGCCTGGAGCGATCCGGCCCCGTCCCGGCGGGTCGTCTGGGCCGGCCGGGTCGCCCTGCTGCTCACCGCGGTCGGCGTCGCGTGGCTGCAGCCCGGCGGCTGGCTCGCGGTCGTCGCCGCGCTGCTCACGCTCGCGCTCGCCCGCGCGGCCGGCTGGCAGGGCCGGCAGGCGCGGATCATCGCGGTCGCGGTCGCGGTCTACCTGGCCGCCGTCGACTACCTGTCCTGGCGGCTGTCGGTGCTGTCCTGGGTGGGCTGGTGGATCGGCGTGCCGCTGTTCCTGGCCGAGCTGCACGCCGCGCTGCACAGCGTCGGGCTGCACGTCACCCTGTGGCCGCAGCGGGTCGACCCGGTGTGGTCCGACCTCGACCCCAGCTCACTGCCGATCTTCGTCTTCGTCCCCACGGTGGACGAGGGGCCGCGGGTGCTGGAGCCGACGCTGCGGGCCGCGCTGGCGGCCCGGGCCCGCTACCTGCGCGAGCACCCCTGGGCCGAGGTGACCATCGTGGTCTGCAACGACGGCCGCGTGGCCGGCGCGCCCTGCAGCCCCGACGTCGAGCGGCTGGCGTACCGGCTCGGGGTCCACTGCGTCACCCGTACGGTCGGCGGCGGCGCCAAGGCCGGCAACATCGAGCACGCCCGGCAGCTCGTCGGCGCCACCGGCGACGCCCTCGTGGTCATCTTCGACGCCGACCAGGTGGCGCACGAGGACTTCCTGGTCCGCACCGTCCCGCCGTTCGCCGACCGGGGGATCGGCTGGGTGCAGACCGGCCAGTACTACAGCAACCGGGAGAACCCGGTGGCCCGCTGGGCAGACGACCAGCAGTCCCTGTTCTACCGGCTGCTGTGCCCGGGCAAGGCCGACCACGACTCGGCGTTCATCTGCGGCACCAACGTCGTGCTCCGGGCCCGGGCGCTGGACTCCATCGGCGGCCTGCCCACCGACTCGGTGACCGAGGACTTCGCCGCCTCCATCCGGCTGGCCCCGCACTGGCGCAGCATCTACCTGCCGGACGTGCTGGCGACCGGCCTGGGCCCGGTGGACCTGCGCTCCTACCTCCGGCAGCAGGAGCGGTGGGCCCGCGGCACGCTGATGGTCCTGCGGACCCACTGGAAGGACCTGGTGCTGCCCCGCCGCGGCGGCCTGCGGGCCCAGCAGCGGCTGCAGTACGGCCTGGCCGTCACCCACTACCTCAGCGGGATCCGCGACGTCGTCTTCCTGGCCGCGCCCGTGATCTTCCTGCTGACCGGGGCCAGCGGCGTGCGGGGCGCCACCCTGGGCACCTTCCTGTTCCACTTCGTGCCGTACTACCTGCTCACCATCGTCGGGTTCTGGCACGCCGCGTGGCGCCTGACCACCTGGCGGTCGATCGTGCTCGGCTTCGGCTCCTTCCCCGCCCTGCTGCGGGCGACCTGGCTGACGCTGACCAAGGGCCACGGCCGGTTCACCATCACCCCGAAGGTCCGGGCCGACTCCTCGGCCTGGCGGGCCGCCCGGCCCCACCTGGCCGCCCTGGCCGCCTGCGGGCTGGCGCTCGTCGTCGCGGTGGTCGTCCGGCACGACCCCGCGTACTGGCTGGCCGCCGCGTGGCTGGTCTACCTGGGCCTGACGATCGGCGCCTTCCTCGGACTGGTCGCGGCCGACAGCCGGGCCGCCCGGGGGGTGCCGGCCCGGCGGCCGGTCCCGGCCCCGTGGGACCCGCACCCGGCCCGGGCCGCCCGGACGGCGTCGCGCGGGCGGCGGCCCGTCCGCCGGCCGGTCCCCGTCGCCGCCGCGCTGGCCGCGACGGCCGGCGTCCTGCTCGTGGGCGCCTTCGTCGCGCTCAACCCCACCCCCGCCACCACGGTCGACGCCGCCCCGCTCGGGGTGCCGGCGCCGCCGCGGACCGGCCTGTCCGGGGTGACGGCGGCGGAGCGCGCGGCCGTCACGACCGGCAGCCGCGCCGGGACGGTGGACGGGTGGACCCAGGAGGTGTCGGACCGGTTCGACGCCGACCGGGCCGAGGCCGTCGCCGCGGCCGGGGGGACGCCCTGGCTGACCCTGGTGCTGAGCCGGGACGGCAAGCCCACCCTGGAGGCCTCGCTGACCGCGATCGGCAACGGGGTCGACGACGACGTCCTGCGGTCGTGGGCCGGCCAGCTCGCCGACTACGGGCGGCCGGTGTACCTGACCGTGCTGCCGGCCGTGGACCGCAACTACGCGGCCACCTCCGCGGTGACCCGGGGCGGAATCCCGGCCGACTCGCCGCGGGCCTGGTCCCGGATCCGGGCGCTGTTCCGCGCGGCCGGCGCGACCAACGTCGCGTGGGTGTGGAGCCCGGCCGACCCGGCCGCGGACCGCGCCTACCGCCCGCCGGCCGCCGAGATCGACCTGGTGGCCGTGACCCTGTACCAGTACCCGACCGGGCCGCGGCTCGACCCGGCCCGCCGGCTGGCCGGGGCGGCCCGGGCCCATCCGGGCACGCCGCTGCTGGTCGACGTCAGCGTGGCCGGCCCGGCGGCCCGGCGTACGGCCTGGCTGCGCGGCCTGGCCGCCGCGGTCGAGGCCCGGGACGACGTGGCCGCGGTGACCTACCACGTGCCCGGTCCGTACCCGGACCTCACCCCGCCCGGGGCGGCGGCCTGGCGCCCGGACCGCGACCCGGCCGTACGGTCGGCACTGTCCGGCCTGTTCGACGGGGTGGGCCGGTGACCACCACCCTCGCGGCCCCGGCCCGCCGCCGCCCTGCTCCGCCAGTACGCCGGCCGTCGCGAGCGGTCGCCCGGCTCCGGACCGGCGCGCCGCTGCTGGCGATCCTGGCCGCCCAGGCCGCGCTCACCCTCGTCCTGCGCAACTCCGCCTTCCAGGACGAGGCCCTCTACCTGTACGCCGGGCACCGCCAGCTGGCGTTGTGGCTGCACGGCGCCCCGACGTATGACGACTACGCCACCTACTTCTCCGGGGCGCCGTTCTTCTATCCGGTGCTCGGGGCGCTGGTGGACCAGGTCGGCGGGCTGGTCGCGGCCCGGGCCGTGTCCCTGCTGCTCATGCTGGGCGCGACGGGCCTGCTGGCCGGGCTGACCCGCCGGCTGTTCGACCGGCACGCGGGCCTGCTCGCCGCGGCCGCGTTCGCGGTCGCCGGGCCGACGCTGTTCATGGGTGGCCTGGCCACCTACGACGCGCCGGCGGTGTTCCTGCTCGCGCTGGCGGCCTGGATCGCGGTGGCGACCGCGGGTCGGCCGGTGGCGCTGCTGTGGACCGCGGCGCCGGTGCTGGTCGCCGCCGTGACGATCAAGTACGCGGCCGCGCTGTGGCTGCCGGCGGTGCTCGGGCTGGCCGTGCTCACCGCCGCGCCGCGCGGCTGGCTCCGCGCGATCGCCCGGGCCGTGTCGCTGCTCGTGCTCACCGCGGCCCTCGCCGCGGGCGTGCTGGCCGTGGCCGGTCGCGGCTTCGTCCGCGGCCTGGTGGCGACCACGACGGCCCGGCCCGAGGGCACCGACAGCGTCCGGCAGGTGCTGGACGAGTCCGCCGGCTACGTGCTCCTACTGGTGCTGCTGGCAATGGCCGGCGCGGTGCTCCTGGTGGCCGCGGTGCCGCGCGGGGACCGGTTGCGGGCCGGCCTGACCGGGCTGCTGCTGGCCGGCAGCGCCCTGCTGGCGCCGGCCTACCGGGCCCACCTGCACACCCTGACCTCGCTGCAGAAGCACGCCGGCTACGGGTTGCTGTTCGCGGCGCCGCTGGCCGGATACGCGCTGGCCCGGCTGATCGGGCGGGGCGCCCGGGACCCCCGCCGGCTCGGGCTCGCACTGGCCGCGATCCTGCTGCTGACCACGGTCGGCGGGCGGCAGGCCCAGCGCGACTACCACGACTGGCCGGACTCGGGGCCGCTGGTGTCGGTGCTGCGCACGCAGGTCCGCCCGGTCACCGGCCACTACCTGGTCGAGGAGTCCGAGGTGCCGCGCTACTACCTGCGCGACCTGACCGAGCCGTACCAGTGGACCGGCACGTACTTCTTCGAGTACACGACCAAGCAGGGGCGGCGGCTCGCCGGTGTGCCGGCGTACCGGGCGGCGCTGGCCGAGCGCTACTTCGACGTCGTCGCCCTCCGGTACGGCCCGACGGCCGGGCTGGACGGCGAGATCGACGAGGTGCTGCGCAAGCAGCAGGGGTACGAGCTGATCGCCCGGGTGCCGGCCGACTCCAGCTACGGCAACGGGACCTACTCGATCTGGCGGGCGACGCCGGACTCCGTGAGCACCCGGTCCAGGTAGCGGGTCCGGTCGGCGGTGCGGCGGCGGTAGACCGCCGCGCCGACCGGGTGGGCCGAGAGCCGGAAGTCCTTGCCGCCGACCACGAAGTCGAAGTAGAGCAGTGCCTGCACGACCGGGTGGGCCTCGGCCCAGTCGAGGACGAGGTCGACCGGGGCGGCGGTGTCGGGGTGGGGGAGGTCCGGCGCCCACTCGGCCAGCATCAGCGGCTTCCCGTGGGCGGCCGCGAACCGGGCCACCTCGTCCATGCCGTCCGGCCCACCCCGCAGGTAGTCCGGGGCGGCGCTCTGCGGGTAGGCGTCCAGGCCGACCCAGTCCACGACGTCGTCCCCGGGCCACCACTCCGCCACCCGGTGGCCCTCGGGGGACGGCCACGTCCCCGGGCACCAGACGAAGGCCACGTTGTCCACGTCGGCGAACAGGTCGGTGATGTGCCGCCAGCTCGCCACGTACTGCTCCGGCGGCACCGCCGGCGGCGACCAGCTCGGGTTGACCCCGGTGTTGAACTCCCAGTCCAGCCGCAGGAACACCGGCCGGCCGTAGGCGCGGACCGCGGCCGCCTGCGCCTTCAGGTAGCCGTCCTGCCGGCCCGAGGTGATCCGCTGGCCGTCCATCGGCACGTTCCAGTGCACCACCGGCGCGTACCCGCCCCGGGCGGCGTCGTCCAGGACCGGCTGGACCGGGCCGTCGGGGGTGGTCCAGCGCCCGTACAGGGCCGGGGTGCGGCCGGCGGCCCGGACGAAGGGCGGCAGCCGGGCGGCGTCGGTGGACACCCCCAGGTAGGCGGTCCCGTCCGGCGGCCGGAACCGCGGCGCCCGCGGCGGGTCGGACCGGGTCGCGACCATGACCCCGGTCACCGCGACGACCGCCACCAGCAGCCCGGCCAGCACCCACCGCCACCGCGGCGGGCGGAACGGGCTGCGGGTGGACACAAGCAGCTACCGTCGCACACCGCCCGTCGGCGGGGGATGCGGCCCCCTCACCGGCGGGCGCCGGTCACGGGACCAGGACGACCTGGCCCCGGACGGTCCGGGACTCGGCCGGCCGCGGCCTGGTCGCTACGCTCCCGGCACCCTGACCGTCCCGCAGGAGGACCGCATGCGCGCCATCCGGATCATGGCCGACCTTCGGGTGGACGACATCGAGGCGGCCAAGGCCTTCTACATGGGCTTCCTCGGGCTCGGCACCGAGGAGTTCAACCTGGGCTGGGTGGCCCGCTTCACCTCGCCCGAGACCGGGGCGATCGTCCAGGTCCTGACCGGGGACGCGACCGCGTCGGTGGACCCGGACCTGTCGGTGCACACCGACGACGTCGAGGCCGCGTACGAGGAGGCGCAGCGGCTCGGCTACGAGATCGTGCACCCGCTCACGGTCGAGTCCTGGGGCGTGCACCGCTTCTTCGTCCGCGCCCCGGACGGCACCGTGCTCAACATCGTCGGCCACCGGTCCTGAGCGGCCCCGCCGCGGCGGCTCACCGGGGCCCTACAGCGGAAGTCCTTAACCTGGCGGTATGGAGCCGGTGCCCGACGCCGACGCGGGGCCCCGCCGCGTCCCCCGGCTCGCGCTGGCCGGCGCCGCCGCCCTGCTCGTCGTCCTGGTCGTGGCGGCGACGCTGCTCGTCTCCGGCCGCGGGGACGACCCCGCCGCCGCGGCCCCGGTGCCGACGCCCACCCCGACCCCGACCGTCAGCGTGTCCGACGTCTACCGGAAGGTCGGCCCCTCGGTCGTGGTGGTCCGTACGGCCAGGGGCTCGCTCGGCACCGGGGTGATCGTGGCCGAGAACGGCACCGTCCTCACCGCCAACCACGTGGTCTCCGACCGCAGCCCGCTCAGCCTGGTCTTCGCCGACGGCACCCGGTCGGCCGCCACGGTGGCCGCGGCCGACCCCGAGCACGACGTGGCCACGCTGACCCCGGCCACCCTGCCGCAGCCGATCGTGCCGGCCACGCTCGGCGGCGCGGCCGAGGTCGGCGGGGACGTGGTCGCGATCGGCAACCCGCTGGGGCTGACGTACAGCGTCTCGTCCGGGGTGGTGTCGGCGACCGGGCGGACCGCGAAGACCAACGGCGGCACGTTCTCCGGGCTGATCCAGTTCGACGCGTCGGTGAACCCGGGCAGCTCCGGCGGGCCGCTGCTCGACGGCGAGGGCAACGTGATCGGCATCGTGCTGTCCATCGCCGACCCCGGGCGCGACGACGCGTTCGCCGGCATCGCGTTCGCGGTGCCGATCGGCACCGCGCTGGCCGGCGGCGACGGGCCGGGACCCGGCGGGGGACCCCAGACGTGACCGGCCAGACATGACGGGAGCAGCCATGACCCATCCGCTCGAGCAGGTCCTGTTCGAGGTCAAGCGCACGATCGTCGGCCAGGACGTGCTGCTGGAGCGGATGGCGATCGGCCTGCTGGCCGGCGGCCACCTGCTGGTCGAGGGCGTCCCCGGGCTGGCCAAGACGCTGGCGGTGAAGTCGCTGGCGGCCGCGATCGGCGGCCGGTTCCAGCGCATCCAGTTCACCCCCGACCTGGTGCCGGCCGACCTGACCGGCACCCGGGTGTACCGGCAGCACACCGGCGAGTTCGAGACCTCGCTCGGCCCGGTGTTCACCAACCTGCTGCTGGCCGACGAGATCAACCGGGCCCCGGCCAAGGTGCAGAGCGCGCTGCTGGAGGTCATGCAGGAGCGGCAGGTGACGATCGGGCGGGAGACCTTCCCGATGCCGGACCCGTTCCTG
>DATDKW010000207.1:0-27104 GCA_036519715.1 Mycobacteriales bacterium | reverse complement strand
GGCGCGGGTGAGGACCTGGGCCCGGGTGCGGTCGCCGTGGTCGGCGGCCAGGAAGTGGCGGCCGATGGCGACGCAGAAGGCGAGCAGGCTGCGGGCCTCGACCTCGTCCGGGTCGGCGCAGAAGGTGCCGATCATCTCTCGCAGCAGGCCCATGCGGCGGTTGTCGACCCGGCGCAGCCGTTCGGCCACGGCCTCGTCGCGGCGGGCCCAGTCCCGCACGGCCAGGTCGATGGGCAGCAGTCGGTCGCCGGAGAAGGTGAGCACGCCGGCCCGGGCGATGCGGGTCTTGGGGTCGCCGCCCTCGCGGTCGATCCGCTCCAGGACCTCGTCAGTGCTCTCCCGCTCCCAGGTGTCGAGCATCGCGGCCAGCAGGGCGTCGCGGTCGGCGAAGAAGCCGTAGAAGCCGCCCTTGGTGACGCCGAGCGCCTTCGCCAGCGCCTCGATGCGGACGGAGTCGGGGCCACCGTCGGCCAAGGCCCGCAGGCCGGCCTCGATCCACTTGTCCCGCGGCGTACGGGTCGCGGCCACCATTCCGGGCTCCCATCTGTACGGCACCGTATGAATGAGCTACGGTCATCCATACGGCATCGTATACATGAGTGGAGAGTGGCCATGATCGCCAGCGCGGTGGGTGCAGGGAACATCCCGGCTGCGGCCCGCGAGCTCAGCTCGGTGCCCCGGGTCGACTACGCCGACCGGTTCGTCCTGGCCACGGACGCCGACGGGAGCCCGGAGGACTGGGCCCGGGCCATGTTCGGCGACGTGCCCAGCGCCGGGGAGCTGTTCATCTGGCGCGGGCTGCTCGGCCTGCGGCTCAGTCGCGGCCGCTCCCCGGACACCGTCGCGGGCTGGCTCGTCGGCGGCCGCGGCGACACCTGGATCCGGCTGACCGCGGCGTCCTGGTTCCTCACCGCCAACCTCCTGGTCCAGACCGCCCCCGGCCGCGTCGCCCTCACCACCTTCGTCCACTACGCCCGGCCCCCGGCCCCGCTCGTATGGCCCCCGCTGTCCGCCGTCCACCGCCGCCTCGTCCCCGGCGTCCTCACCGCCGCGGCGGAGAGGGTCCGCGTCCACGGCCGCGCCCTCAGCCGCTGACCGGATTGAGCCGGCCACGCCGGGCTCCGTGCGGATGATCGGAGTACGGGGTGTGGAAGGGTTGGGGGATGGACGAGGGGGAGTGGGTCGAGGACCGGTCGTGGTTCGGGGCGGGGTCGCACGGGGAGGCGGCGGCGTTCGCCGGGGACGTCCTGGGGCTGGTGGGGGACGGGGTCCGTGCCGACCTGGAGGTGCGCGGGGACGGGGTGCGGGTCCGGGCCGGCGCTGAGCTGCGGGACGCGATCTCGGCGGCGGCGCGGGCGGCCGGGCTGGCCGCCGATCCCGGTGTCGTGCAGGAGCTGCGGCTGCGGATCGACAGCGCGGTGCCGGTGGCGCCGTTCTGGCGGGCCGCACTCGGGTACGGCGACGGCGACGTGGACCCGTGGCGGCGCTGCCCGGTGCTCCGGTTCGAGCACTCCGACGAGCCGCGCCCGCTGCGCAACCGCATCCACGTCGACTCCGGGCACCCGGGTCCGATCGCCGGCACCGCCGCGGCCCTCGCCGCCGCCGGCGGCCGCGAGCTGCGCGCGAACCAGTGGTATTCGACGGTCGCCGACGCCGAGGGCAACGAGGTCGACCTCGTCCCCGGCGGTCCGCTGGACGCCGCGCCGGACTGGGACACCCTGTTCGGCGCCATGGCCTGCTATCCGGGCCCCCCGCGGCGGACGTGCGGGCTGGCCCGGGCCGCGGCCGGCCTGGCCGACGACGCCGGCATCCCGCTGATGATCGACCTGCGGCCCGAGGGCGTGGTGCTCGACTCGGGCAAGGACCAGTGGGAGGAGGTGGCCGGGTTCGCCGGCCTCGCCGCCGCGGTGCAGGACGCGGCCCGCGCCGCCGGGCTGACCGCCGACAACAGCCAGCTGCGCTTCGTGCAGACGGTGATCGACGCCGTCGACATCCCCGCCGTCAGCGCCTTCTGGCGCGCGGTCCTCGGCTACGTGCCCGCGCCCAACACCCAAAGCACCGACCTGTTCGACCCGCGCCAGCTCAACCCGGTGGTCCTCTTCCAGCCGATGGACCCGGCCGAGCTCGACCGCCGGGCCCAGCGCAACCGGATCTCGTACGAGCTGCTGCTGCCGGGGGACCGGGTCCGGCCCCGGCTGGAGGCGGCCGTCGCGGCCGGAGGCACGGTCCTCGGCGACGCCCGGCTGGCCGACCCGGAGGGCAACGAGGTGGTCCTGCGCGCCCTGCCGAGTACGGTCTCCCGACCATGACGGACACCTTCACGCTGGAGACCCCCGAGGCCACCCTGGTGTACGACGTGCGCGGCCCGCTGCCGCCCGCCGGCGGCCGCCCCCCGCTGGTGCTGGTCGGGCATCCCATGGGTGCCGACGGGTTCGCGACGCTCGCGTCGTACTTCCCGGACCGGACGGTCGTCACGTACGACCCGCGCGGGCTGGGCCGCAGCGCCCGCAAGGACGGCCGGACCGAGCGGACGCCCGAGGACAACGCCGAGGACATCCACCACGTCATCGAGGCGCTCGGGGCCGGTCCGGTGGAGCTGTTCGGCAGCAGCGGCGGGGCCGTGAACGGGCTGGCGCTGGTGACCGCGCACCCGGGCGACGTGACCACGCTGGTCGCGCACGAGCCGCCGCTGCTGGCCACGCTGCCGGACGCGGACCGGGCCTTCGCGGCCGAGCGGGCCGTGCACGAGGCCTACCATGCCCGGGGCTGGGGCCACGGGATGGCCGCCTTCATCGCGCTCACCTCGTGGAGGGGCGAGTTCACCGACGAGTACGCGGCCCGTCCGGCGCCGGACCCGGCCGGCTTCGGGCTGCCGGCGCAGGACGACGGCGGCCGGGACGACCCACTGCTGTCCGGGATCTCCGACCCGATCACCGCGTACCGGCCGGACTTCGCGGCGCTGCAGGCCGGCCCGGCCCGGGTCGTGATCGGCGTCGGGGTCGAGTCCCGGGACCTCCTCACCGGTCGCACGTCCGAGGCGACCGCGCGGGCGCTCGGCCAGGAGGCGGTCGTCTTCCCCAGCCACCACGTCGGGTTCGCCGGTCCGGAGCTCGGGATGGCCGGCGAGCCGGAGACCTTCGCGGCCAGACTGCGCGAGGTCCTCGGGGGCTGATCCCCCGGCGGCGGGCCGATCCGTCCACAGTGGACCGTCGCGCTGCTGGTCTGGTCGTACCGGGGCGGAGGGTGTTTGCTGGGGCTTCGGCGTCCTTGGGAGGCGGCGGATGTCGGGTCCGGGCCGCTGGAGCACCCCGAGCCGGCGCGCGGTGGAGCTGCGCGGCCGGCAGTCGGAGTGCGCCCAGCTGGACCAGCTGCTGGAGTCCGTCCAGGCCGGCGGCAGCCGGGTGCTGGTGCTGCGCGGCGACGCCGGCGTGGGCAAGACCGCGCTGCTGGACCACCTGGCCGGGCAGGCGTCCGGCTACCGGGTGGCCCGCGCGTCCGGCGTCCAGTCGGAGATGGAGTTGGCCTACGCCGGGCTGCACCAGCTGGTCGCCCGGATGCTGCACCGGATCGACTACCTGCCCGGCCCGCAGCGCGAGGCGCTGCGGACCGCGTTCGGCCTCGGGCCCGGCTCGGCGCCGGACCGCTTCCTGGTCGGGCTGGCCGTCCTCACCCTGCTCGCCGACGTGGCCGAGGACCACCCGCTGGTCTGCCTGGTCGACGACCAGCAGTGGTTGGACCGGGCCTCGGCCCAGGTGCTGGCGTTCGTCGCCCGGCGGCTGGAGGCCGAGCCGGTCGCGCTGGTCTTCGCGGCCCGGGAGCCCGGCCCGGAGCTGGCAGGGCTGCCGGAGCTGGTGGTGGAGGGCCTGGCCGACGCGGACGCGCGGGCGCTGCTGGACAGCGCGCTGCCGGCCCCGCTGGACGCCCGGGTCCGGGACCGGATCGTGGCCGAGACCCGGGGCAACCCGCTGGCCCTGCTGGAGCTGCCCCGCGGCCTGACCCCGGCCGAGCTGGGCGGCGGCTTCGGCCTGCTGGCCGCGGTGCCGACCTCGGTCGAGGACAGCTTCCGGCGCCGGCTGGACGCGCTGCCCGCCGCCACCCGGACGCTGCTGCTGGTCGCCGCGACCGACCCGGTCGGCGACCCGGTGCTGGTCTGGCGCGCGGCCGGGCTGCTCGGGGTCGGCGCCGACGCGGCCGCCGGCGCCGTCGAGTCGGGGCTGATCGAGTTCGGGGCCCGGGTCCGGTTCCGGCACCCGCTGGTGCGCTCGGCCGCGTACCGGTCGGCGACGGTGGAGGAACGGCAGGACGCCCACCGGGTGCTGGCCGACGCGACCGACCCGGACGCCGACCCGGCCCGCCGGGCCTGGCACCGGGCCCAGGCCAGCCCGCAGCCGGACGAGGCGGTCGCGGCCGAGCTGGAGCGCTCGGCCGGCCAGGCCCGGGACCGGGGCGGCCTGGCCGCCGCGGCCGCCTTCCTGGAACGGGCGGCGATGCTGACCCCGGACGCCGCGCCCCGGGTCGGGCGGCTGCTGGCGGCGGCCCGGGCCACCCGGGACGCCGGTGCCCTCGAGCCGGCGCTGAGGTTGCTCGACGCGGCCGAGGCCGGCCCGCTGGACGGGCTGCAGGCGGCCGAGATCGAGCACCTGCGGGGGCAGATCGCGCTGGTGCGCGGGCGCGGTGCCGACGCCACCCGGCTGCTGTTGAGCGCGGCCCGGCACCTGACGCCGCTGGACCCGGCCGCGGCCCGGGAGACCCACCTGGAGGCGCTCGGCACCGTGGTCTGGGCCGGCGACCCGGACGACCCGGAGGTGGCGCGGGCGGCGGCCGCAACGGCCCGGGCCGCCCCGCCCGGCCCGGACCCGCCGCGGGCGGTGGACGTCCTGCTGGACGGGTTCGCGCTGCGGCTGACCGACGGGTACGCGGCGGCGGCGCCGACGCTGGCCGAGGCGCTCCGGCTGCTGCTGGAGCTGGACGTCGCCGACGACGACGTCGGCCGCTGGCTCCGGCTGGCCGGCGTCCGGGTCGGCACCATGGTCGCCCTGGAGGTCTGGGACGTCGAGGCCTGGCACACCCTGGCCGCCCGGCAGGTGCGGTTCGCCCGCGACGCCGGCGCGCTCGTCCCGCTCCAGTTCGCGCTCAACTCGCTGGCCGCGGCCCACCTGCTCACCGGCGAGCTGACCGCGGCGGCCCGGCTGCTGGACGAGGACCGGCTGATCGGCGAGGCCACCGGCAACCCGCCGGGCGGGTTCAGCGCGATGACGCTGGCAGCCTGGCAGGGGCGGGAACCGGAGGCGACAGCGCTGGTCCGGGCCCACACCCGGGCCGGCAACTTCGCCACCTATGCCGGCGCCGTGCTGGACAACGGGCTGGGCCGGCACGACGCGGCCCGGGACGCGGCCTGGCGGGCGTTCGGGCGGGATCAGATCGGGGTCGGGGCCTTCGTCGTGCCGGAGCTGGCCGAGGCGGCGTCCCGGACCGGCGACGAGGAGCTGGTCCGGGACGCGCTGCGGTGGCTGTCGGAGCGGACCCGGCTGACGCCGTCGGAGTGGGGGCTGGGGATCGAGGCCCGGGTGCGGGCCCTGCTCAGCGACGGCGACACCGCCGACCGGCTGCACCGGGAGTCGATCGAGCGGCTGGGCCGGACCCGGGTCCGGCCCCAGCTGGCCCGCTCCCACCTGCTCTACGGGGAGTGGCTGCGGCGCCGGCGCCGGCGGGTGGACGCCCGCGAGCAGCTGCGGACCGCGTACGAGCTGTTCGACGCGATGGGCATGGAGGCCTTCGCCGAGCGGGCCGGGCGGGAGCTGCGGGCCACCGGCGGGACCGTGGGCAAGCGGACCGTGGAGACCGGCGGCGAGCTGACCGCGCAGGAGGCGCTGATCGCCGGGCTGGCCCGGGACGGCCTGTCCAACCCGGAGATCGGCACCCGGCTGTTCCTCAGCCCCCGCACCGTCAAGTACCACCTGGGCAAGGTGTTCGCGAAGCTGGCGATCAGCTCACGGGCCGAGCTGGAGCGGGTGCTGCCCGGTGGTCGGTGACCGACGGGACTGTCCGGTGGCCGATGCGAGCGCCGGCCGGCCGGCAACAGGCTGGCGGCCACCGACATCGCACGAGGGGAGAAGGCAGTGACCGACACGATGGCCGACCGGGCGCCCTCGGCGCCGGACGGCACCGCGATCCGGCCGTTCCGGCCCGAGATCGCCGAGGCCGACCTGGCCGAGCTGCGCCGCCGGGTGCAGGCGACGCGCTGGCCGGAGCGGGAGACCGTCGCCGACGAGACCCAGGGCGTGCAGCTGGAGACCATGCAGGAGCTGGTCCGCTACTGGGGCGACGAGTACGACCTGGGCCGGGTCGGGGCCCGGCTCGCCCAGTACCCGCAGTTCCTGACCGAGATCGACGGGCTGGACATCCACTTCATCCACGTCCGGTCGCCGCACGAGGACGCGCTGCCGCTGATCATCACCCACGGCTGGCCCGGCTCGGTGGTCGAGATGCTGGACGTCCTCGGCCCGCTCACCGACCCGACGAAGCACGGCGGCGAGGCCGCCGACGCCTTCCACGTGGTCGTCCCGTCCATGCCCGGCTACGGCTTCTCGGCCCGGCCGGCCACCACCGGCTGGGACCCGGTGCACATCGCGGAGGCCTGGATCACGCTGATGCGGCGGCTGGGCTACGGCCGGTTCGTCGCCCAGGGCGGCGACTGGGGCGCCCAGATCACCGACGTGATGGGGGCCAAGGCGCCGCCGGAGCTGGCCGGCATCCACTCCAACATGCCGGGCACGGTCCCGCCGGACGTGTCCCCGACGCTCGGCGGCACCGCTCCGCCGGACGGCCTCTCGGCCGAGGAGACCGAGGCCTGGCGCCAGCTGAACTTCCTCTACACCAAGGGGATCGGGTACGCCACAGAGATGAGCCTGCGCCCGCAGACCCTGTACGGGCTGGCCGACTCGCCCGCCGCGCTGGCGGCCTGGATGCTCGACCACGACGCCCGCAGCTACGCCGACATCGCCGCCGCCTTCCGCGGCGAGCCGGTCGGCAACCTGACCCGGGACCAGGTCCTGGACAACATCACGCTGACCTGGGTCACTAACACCGGGGTGTCCTCGGGCCGGCTCTACTGGGAGAACACCCTCGGCTTCTTCGACGTCAAGGGCGTCACCGTGCCGGCCGCGGTCACCGTCTTCCCCAACGAGCTCTACCGGGCTCCCCGGAGCTGGACCGAGCGGGCGTACCCGAACCTCGTCTACTTCCACGAGGTCGACGCGGGCAACCACTTCGCGGCCTGGCAGGAGCCGGAGCTGTTCACCGCCGAGGTCCGGGCCGCGTTCCGGACCCTGCGGTCGTGACCGACGTGAGCCGGGCCGTCCGGGGCGCGCTGCCGGACGAGGGCCGGCTGCCGGAGCTGGACGGCGCGACCGGCTGGCTGAACTCCCCGCCGCTGACGGCGGCCGGCCTGCGCGGGCAGGTGGTGCTGGTGGAGTTCTGGACCTACACGTGCATCAACTGGCTGCGGACGATGCCGTGGGTCCGGGCCTGGGCCGAGAAGTACGCCGCGGACGGGCTGGTCACGATCGGGGTGCACACGCCGGAGTTCGGGTTCGAGCACGACCGGGACAACGTCGTCCGGGCGGTGCGGGAGCTGCGGGTGCCGTACCCGGTCGCGGTCGACGACGACTACGCGGTCTGGACGGCGTTCGGCAACCACTACTGGCCGGCGATCTACCTGGCCGACCAGGACGGGGTGATCCGGCGGCACCAGTTCGGCGAGGGCGGGTACGCGGAGCTGGAGCGGACGGTCCAGCGGCTGCTCGGCATCGAGAAGGACCTGGTCCCGGGCATCGGCGAGGGGGTCGAGGCCGCGGCCGACTGGGACAGCCTGCGGTCGCCGGAGAACTACCTCGGCCACGAGCGGTCCGAGAACTTCGCCTCCGCCAACGGTGCCGTGCTGGACCGGCCGCACGACTACCAGCTCCCGGACCGGCTGCGGCTCAACCACTGGGGGCTGTCCGGCACCTGGACGGTGGGCCGGGACCGGATCGTGGCCGCGGCGCCCGGCGCCCGGATCGCGTACCGGTTCGAGGCCCGGGACCTGCACCTGGTGATGGGGCCGGGGCGTGAGCCGGTGCGCTACCGGGTGCTCGTGGACGGGCGTCCGGCGCCCGGGCTCGACGTGGACCCCGACGGCCATGGCACCGTACGGGAGCAGCGGCTCTACCAGCTGGTCCGGCAGGAGGGGCCGGTGCGCGACCGCACGTTCGAGATCACCTTCCTCGACGCCGGGGCCGAGGCGTTCGTGTTCACCTTCGGATAGGGGTACGGGATGACGTTCGGTCAGCTCAGGGAGATCGAGGCCGGGCCGCTGGTGGTCGGGTACGCCGAGGAGGGGCCGGCCGACGGGCCCGCGGTGGTCCTGCTGCACGGCTGGCCGTACGACATCCACGCCTTCGCCGAGGTGGCGCCGGTGCTGGCGGCGGCCGGGCGGCGGGTGGTGGTGCCGTACCTGCGCGGGTTCGGCCCGACCCGGTTCCGCTCGGCCGGCACGCCGCGCACCGGCGAGCAGGCGGCGCTGGCGATGGACACGATCGAGCTGCTGGACGCACTCGGGATCGAGCAGGCGGTGGTCGGCGGGTTCGACTGGGGGGCCCGTACGGCCGGCATTCTCGCGGCCCTGTGGCCGGACCGGTGCACCGCGCTGGTGTCGGTGAGCGGCTACCTCATCGGCAACCAGGAGGCCGGGCGCACCCCGCTGCCGCCGCCGGCCGAGCTGTCCTGGTGGTATCAGTTCTACTTCGCGACCGAGCGCGGCCGGGCCGGCTACGACCGCTACCGGCGCGAGTTCGCCCGGCTCATCTGGCAGACGGCGTCGCCGCAGTGGTCCTTCGACGACGCCACCTTCGACCGGAGCGCGGCCGCCTTCGACAACCCCGACCACGTCGCGGTCGTGGTGGACAACTACCGCTGGCGGCTGGGGCTGTCCGACGGCGAGCAGCAGTACGCCGACCTGGAGAAGCGGCTGGCCGCCGCACCGGAGATCGGGGTGCCGGTGATCACGCTGGAGGGCGACGCCAACGGGGCCCCGCACCCGGACCCGGCCTCGTACGCGGCGAAGTTCACCGGCCGCTACGAGCACCGGACGATCGGCGGCGGGGTCGGGCACAACCTGCCGCAGGAGGCGCCGGCCGAGTTCGCCCGGGCGATCCTGGACGCCGCCGGCTGAGGGGTGCGGCAGACTGCCGAGGTGCATCGGCAGGGACTGGCGGCCGCGGTCGCGGTGGCGGACGTGCTGCTGGCCGGGTCCCGGGCGCCGTGGGCGCGCCGGGCCCGGTGGGTGACCAAGCCCGCGCTGGTGCCGGCGATCGCGGCCGCCGTCCCGGCGCGGCCGCCGGCGCTCGCCCTCGGCGCCTCCTGGGCCGGGGACGTCGCCCTGCTCAGCCGGTCCGACGCCGGCCTGCTGGGCGGGATCGCCGGCTTCGCCGTCGCCCACGCCGCCTACCTGACCCGGATCTTCGGGCTCGGGCCGGCGGGATCCGACCGGCCGGACCCGGCCGGGCCCGCAATCCGGTGGCCGGTGGAGGCAGCGGCCGGTGCGGCGGTGTGGGCGGCCGCGGGACACGTGCTGTGGCGGCGGCTCGACACCGACGCCGAGCGGCGGCTGCGGCTGCCCGTCCTCGGCTACGCCGCCCTGGTGACCGCGATGGGCGCGGCCGCCGTCCGGGCCGGTCGGCGCCGCCGCGACCCGGCCCTCGCCGCCGGCGGCGTCGTGTTCGTGGTCTCCGACGGCCTGGTCGCGGCCAGCCTCTTCGGCCCGCAGAAGCCGGCCGTCGACGCCGCCGTGATGGCCACCTACGCCGCCGCCCAGACCCTCCTGGCCCGCGCCCTCGCGACCGGCGGCGTCACGTCCTGACCAGGCCCAGCCAGGAGGCCAGGTCGTCCAGCTCGGCCTGGACGGCGGCCGTCATCGCCCGGCTGAACGGCACGTCCTCGTGGATCGCGTGCACGTCGAGGACCCCGCGCTTGCGGTCCGCGGTGGCGTCGACCTTGCCCACGAGCCGGTCCTCATGGAGCACCGGCAGCGCGAAGTAGCCCCAGCGCCGCTTGGCCTTGGGCTTGTACAGCTCCAGGCCGTACTCGAAGTCGAACAGCTCCTGGATCCGGACCCGGTCGTGCACCAGCCGGTCGAACGGCGACAGCAGCGCGGTCCGGCCGGTGAACGGGCGGCCGAGCTGGGCCGGGTCGACCCGCCACTGCCCGGGGACGCCCTCGACCACGGCCGGCTCGCCGGCCTCGCCCACGTCGGCCGGTTCGACCGGCATCACGGCCGCCTTGGCCCGGGCGATGCCGAGCGCGGCCAGCCGCCGCTCGTTCCGGAGCCGCTCCGACTCCGCCACCGACACCGACGGGAGGCCGGCCGGGTAGACGCGCTCGGCCAGGTCCCACCGCCGCTGCCGGCCGACCCGGCCGGAGATCGCGACCTCGCCCCGCCACATCAGGATCTCCAGCAGCTGCGTGACGTTGCGGTTGTTGGTCCAGCCGGTCGACGGCCAGGGCTCGACGCTGGTGTCCGGGATGTCCCGGGACAGCAGCGGGCCGGACCGCCCGAGCAGGTCCAGGACGTCGCGCCGGAAGGAGTCGTTGACCCGCAGCCAGTCCCGGGCCTTGGCCCCGTGGGGCCGGTCCTGCGCGCCGGCCAGGTAGAGCGGCAGGTCGCTCATCGGCCGCACCAGCGCGTTGTGCTCGAACAGCGCCCGATCCCGCTCCACCGCCTGCTGCAGCTGCTCCGGCCGGTACGCCGAGCCCAGCCGGCTCCACAGCACCAGGTCGGCGCTGGGCGCGATCGCCGCGGTCGGGTCGATCTGCACCAGGGTCAGCCGCTGCACCACCGCGACCAGGTCGGCTGGGCGCGGGCGGTCCAGCAGCTGGGCCCGGACGGCGATGCGGCGCGCCTCGACGCGATCGAGCTGGTGGACCGGCACGGGAAGCAGGTTAACGGCCCGGCCGGATCCGGCCCGCCGCCGGGACGAGCCGGACCCGCGGTGCCCCGGCCGGACCCGGACGTGCTTTCCTTGCCGCCGGACGAGGCGGGCGGCGAGGGGACACGAGATGGGCGACCGGCTGATCTTTCAGCTCGGCACCAACAACTGGCAGCGGGGCGGCGAGTTCGCGCCGGGCTCGGGGATCCTGCACGAGGCCCACCACCGGGCGTACAACGCGCTGCCCGGGACGCGGGCCTACTCGATGTACCCGTCGAAGGTCCAGCGGTTCCGGGAGGAGGACGTCCGGGTCTTCGAGCTCGACCACGACATCCCGATCTGCGAGTCGGTCTCGCCGACCAGCAGCTACCGCTGGCACAGCATGAGCGAGGACGAGGTCGCGGCCTACCGGGAGCGGCTGACGAACGAGGTCGCGGACTGGATGGACGAGATCGAGGCCGGCTCGGACGGCCGGTTCGAGCTCCTCATCGCCCACCACGGCTTCATGAACACGGTGGTCATGCGGGACGTGAACCGGCGCCGGGTCGCGGCCGGCAAGCCCCGGATCCCGCTGCTGTGCTTCGTGCACGGCACCGAGCTGAAGATGTACAACCACGAGGCCAGCGGCGACGACCCGGTCGAGTTCCCGCCGCGGTTCCTGCCCTGGATGAAGAGCGAGAAGGTCTTCGACTACGCCGACCCGGACCACGGCGTCGACGTCGTCGCCTCGATCTCGGCCCAGCAGATCGAGGCGTTCCTGCACGTCTTCCCGGAGTTCCCGCGGGACCGGGTGGTGCTGTCCCACAACGGCTACAACCAGGACGTCTTCCGGCTGCTGCCGGAGCCGGCGGCCGACCGGGCCGGGGTGCTGGCCGGGTTCCGCACCCAGCCCGCTCCCGGTACGGGCCGGGAGCCGGAGCCGGTCGCGCCGGCCGGCGGGTTCGACGCGGTGGTGGCGTTCTGCGGGAAGTTCGCCGACTGGAAGCGGCTGGACGCGCTGCTGCAGGCGGCCGCGACGTACGAGCAGCTGCCGGCGAAGATCCTCACCCTGGTGATCGGGTCCGGGCCGGTGGAGGCCCAGGTGTCGCTGCAGGAGCTGGCCGCGTCGCTGGGCCTGCGGCGGACCTACTTCCTCGGGCCCCGGGCCCAGGACGAGCTGGCCGTGCTGTTCAACTGCGCCGACGTCGGCTGCTTCCCGTCCTACCGGGAGCCGTTCGGGCTGGTGTTCATCGAGTGCATGGCCTGCGGCACGCCGGTGATCGGTGCGGACTCCGGCGGCCCGCGCGACTTCGTCACCCCCGAGGTCGGCGTACTCGTCCCGGAGACCGACGACCGGGCCGAGTTGGCGTCGTCCCTGGCCGCGGCCGTCGCCACGGCCGTGTCCGAGGACTGGAAGCACACCAAGGGCCCGGCCGCCGAGGCCTACGCCCGCACCAACTTCAGCGTCGTCGGCCAGGTCGCCCACCTCCTGGAGGAGATCGACCGCCTCACGAAGCCGTGACCCCGGACGGGCTGGCCGGGACCTTCGACTCGGTGGCGGAGCTGTACGAGCGGATCCGGCCCGGGTATCCGGCCGAGCTGTTCGACGCGCTGGGGCCGCCCGGGCGGGTGCTGGAGATCGGGGCCGGGACCGGGCAGGCGACCCGCGACCTGCTGGCCCGGGGCTGGGACGTGGTCGCGCTGGAGCCGGGGCCGGAGCTGGCCCGGGTCGGGCGGCGCGAGGTCGGCGTGGACTTCGTGACCGCGACGTTCGAGGACTGGGACGGGGACGGGCCGTTCGACCTGGTCTTCGCGGCCACGTCGTGGCACTGGCTGGACCCGGCGGTCGCCTACCCGAAGGCGGCCCGGCTGCTTCGGCCCGGCGGCACGCTGGCGATCGTGGCCACCGAGCACGTGCTGCCCGAGCCCGGCGGCGACCTGTTCTTCCGCGAGGTCGAGCAGGCGTACGACGCGGTCGGCCTGGGCGACGGCAAGGGCGGCCCGGTGCCGCCGGACCGGGTGCCCGCCCCGGACGTGCCGGCGATCGAGGCCAGCGGCCTGTTCGAGCCGCCGCAGGTCCGCCGGTACGTCACCGAGCACCGCTACACCGCGGACGAGTACCTGGCCCTGCTGGGCACGTACTCCGGTCACATCGCCGCGACCGAGCAGCAGCGGGCGGCCCTCTTCGCCGACATCCGGGCCCGGATCGCCGCCCGCGGCGGCACCGTCCGCAAGCACCACCTGCGGATGCTGCAGACCGCCCGCCGGGCGTCGCCATAGGGCGAGCTTCAGTGGCCCTCAGTTGAGCAGATCCCGGATCGCCTCGACGGCGGTCGTGACGGCGGTGACCTGGCCCGCGGCGGCCACCACCGCGGCCAAGAAGCGTCGGGCCTGCTTCGGTCGGCCGGCCCCGACCTCGGTCACGGCATCATCTAGAGCTTCCCTCGCCTCCGAGGGTTCCGCTAACTGATCCTCGTGGACTTCGAGTACTCGCCTCAGCTCCCGGAGGAGCCGATCGATCTCGGTCCTGTCTGCCGCCGAGTCCCGCTGAACTGTGTACGACCCGGACGCGCCCCGCCCCACCGCCGCTCCCGGTCCGACGTGCTGCACGACGTACCTATCACCCGTCATGAGTGACTCCTTGTCTTCTCGCACTTGTCAGTCGGACTTGTTCCCGCTGCTGACATTGCTTCCCTTCGCATTGGGCCCGACCGCCGCACCCGCGCCGACGTTGGAGACCTGGTAGATGTCTCCGCCATCGGTGAAGTTGACGGAGAAGTAGTTGTTGGCGGCGCTCTGGATGCGTTCAGTGCTGAACCCGTGTTCGCCGAGGAAGTCGGAGACCGCCCCGACGAGCCTCTGCTGGATCACTTTGACGAACATGTCCATGTCGCGGCGGAGAAAGTACGTCGGATAGCGCTCGCCGGATGCCGCTTTGCGGACGCTGGTGAACGCGCCGTAGTTCAGACGGAGGCCCTCGTTGAGATAATTGTCCCGCAGTTCGTCCCGACGGCGTTCGGCGTTGACCCGGCGTATGCGCTCCGCGACGCTGCCCGGGGCCGCCGCAATCGCGGAGAGGAATGTTCGCCTGGACCTTCTGAGGGCCGCCTGGTAAAGCTCGCGCCCTGTGCGCTCCCGCATCCAGTCAACCTGCATGAAGTTGTCCCGCAACGGCGGCAGCACGTAGGCGGACAGCTCGACGAACAATGCACCTTCAAGCCGAACTATCCGCACGAACGAGGTGACGGCCAGTTGTCCGCTCCATCCGATCGTCTCGACGCACAGGTAGGGCCGTACCGTAAGGCTTCCTTTTTCGATTGCAGTGGCAATGCGGTCGGCGGACACTCGGCTCTCCGGCCTCCGGCGTGGGTCCGGGGTCAACCATCGGTGACGGGACACGTCGCTGCCGTTGACGAACAGGCGGCGCGCACTATTGACGCTGCGAAGCCGCAGCCGGAGCAGGGCTGATTCGACCGCGTCCAACATCTCCGACACCGTGAAAGCTCTCATCGACTCGTCGTTGCCGACCGGTATCAGTTCTACGGAGAAAGAGGAAGCATTCACTAGATAGCCAGAGGCTGCGAACGGATCGAACCCGTGGAATACTACAACATTCGCGTTGTCCTGAGATCTTTCGAGCTCATCGAGCCGCCGCCGTACATCTGGATCACTGGGCGGGGCGGGGTCCTGAACGGATCCGTATTCCAGGAGCGACAGGTCCTGGAGGAATAGGACCGTACACATCTCCGCCCAGAGACAGATGGCCCAGGCTGCCAGCAGCAGGGCGACGACGCAAAATCCAACTACCGGGAACCAGCGCGCGCTCTCTGCATGGGTCGACTGGAAGAGGAGCGGAGGCACCTCCAGAAGGATCGCTGCAACACATGCCGCGATCAGCATTACGGCGACAAGGGTCAGGTAACGGTCCCGTCGCTCGGCATGGTCTTCAGCAACGACGGCGTGGCGAGCGACGAGCGCGGTGTCGACACCACCGGAATGCGAGACAGCGCGATAGCTGTCCCTAATGGTCAGGTCGAGCACATGCTCGCGGAAGAAGCGATCAAGGTGCACCGCCGCGCACAAGTAGCGAGTCGTTTCCGTGCGCCCGACTGGCACACCGGGCATGCCAGAACCTGTGTCGGTCTCTTCCGGCTTCTGTTCTCGCGCTGTGCGTGTCTCACTCATCGACCGCCCCCGACCGCCGAGCGACATGTCCAGGAGGACAGTCAATCAGACCGACCGTAATGAGTCGACTGCTGTGAGTTATTACGTCTCGGGGCGCTGTGGCCCAGATAAGTGGTCAGCGGCGGCCGAGGCGGCGTTCGCCGGTGGCGCCGGGCTGGTAGAGAAGGCCGTAGTGCTCGAACAGCCGGGGCTCGTCCTCGGCCGTCAGCTCGCCGTCGGTGTCGATGGTCAGCGCGTCCTTGACGACCTTCTTGTCCACCATGACCCGGATGTGGTCGGGGGAGACCTTCGCGTCCGCCAGCGGCACGAACGTCAGGCGCTTGCGGCCGATGATGCCGACCTCCACCGACGCGAACGCCGGGAACTGGGCCGCGGTGTCGTAGTAGAGCCCCTCCAGGGAGCCGATCTTCGAGCCTTCCCGGTCCACCACCGTGCGGTGCTGCCAGTCGCGGATGTCGTCAGCCTCGAACACCATTTCTCCTCCAGCGCCAGGTTCACCGACCGTCGGTCACCCCCCTGATCATCCCCTTACCCGCGCGACGTCGCTCGGCCACGGCCATGATCGGCGAGCGTAGGGTGGCCGGGATGAGTGCTGACGGCTTCCCGCACGGGTTCGTCTGGGGCACGGCGACCGCGAGCTACCAGATCGAGGGCGCGGTGCACGAGGGCGGCCGCAGCCCGTCGATCTGGGACACGTTCTCGCACCGGCCCGGGGCGGTGGTCGGCGGCGACACCGGGGACGTGGCCGACGACCACTACCACCGCTACCGCGACGACGTGGTGCTGCTGGCCGACCTGGGCGTGACCCACTACCGGTTCTCGCTGGCCTGGCCCCGGCTGCAGCCGGACGGGCGCGGCCCGATCAACCCGGCCGGGCTGGACTTCTACCAGCGGCTGGTCGACGAGCTGCTCGGCCGGGGCATCCAGCCCTGGGTGACGCTCTACCACTGGGACCTGCCGCAGGTCCTGGAGGACGCCGGCGGCTGGCCGGTGCGGGACACGGCCGAGCGGTTCGCCGACTACGCCGCGCTCACCCACGACCGGCTGCGGGACCGGATCTCCTGCTGGACGACGCTCAACGAGCCCTGGTGCTCGGCCTTTCTCGGCTACGCGGCCGGGCAGCACGCCCCGGGCCGGACCGAGCCCGTGGCCGCGCTGGCCGCGGCCCACCACCTCATGCTCGGCCACGGCCTGGCCATCAGCGCCCTGCGCGACCAGGACCCGGCCGCGCAGCTAGGCATCACGCTCAACCTGCACCCGATCGACCCGGCCACCGCCGGCCCGGCCGACGTGGACGCGGCCCGCCGGGTCGACGCGGTCAGCAACCGGATCTTCCTCGACCCGCTGCTGCGCGGCTCCTACCCGGCCGACCTGCGCCAGGACCTGGCCGCGGTCAGCGACCTGGACTTCGTCCGGGACGGCGACGAGAAGACCATCGCCGCCCCCATCGACCTGCTCGGCGTGAACTACTACCGGCGCACGGTCGTGCGGTCCGGCCAGGACCCGCACGCGTCCCCGGTCTGGGTCGGCAGCACCGAGGTGGAGGAGGTCGGCACCGGCCGGCCCACCACCGAGATGGGCTGGGAGATCGACCCCACCGGCCTGTACGACATGCTCGTCCGCCTGCACCGGGACTACGCCGTCCCGCTCTACGTCACCGAGAACGGCGCCGCCTTCGCCGACGCGCCCGGCCCGGACGGCCGGGTGGCCGACCCGGAGCGGGTGGCGTACCTGGACGGGCACTTCCGGGCCGCCCTGCTGGCCCTGGCCGATGGTGTCGACCTGCGCGGTTACTTCGTCTGGAGCCTGCTCGACAACTTCGAGTGGGCGTACGGGTACTCGAAGCGGTTCGGCCTGGTGTACGTCGACTACGCGACCCAGCACCGGATCCCGAAGGACAGCGCCCGCTGGTTCGCCCAGGTCACCCGCCGCAACGGCCTACCGGACTGAGGCGGTCGAGCCGCGGACGATGAGCTCGGTGGCCAGCTCGATGTGGTGGGAGTCGACCTTCTCCCCGGCCGCCAGCCGCAGCGCCCGCTGCAGCGCCACCGCCCCGATCTCGCGCAGCGGCTGCCGGACGGTGGTCAGCGGCGGCGAGGCCAGCCGGGCCAGCTGGGTGTCGTCGAACCCGACCACGCTGAGGTCCTCGGGCACCCGCAGCCCGCGGACCCGGGCCGCCTCGATCACCCCGAGCGCCATCTCGTCGCTGGCGGCGAACACCGCCGTCGGCCGCTCGGACAGGTCGAGCAGGGCCGAGCCCTCGACCACGCCGTCGCGATAGAGGAAGTTGCCGGTCCGGACGTAGCCGGCCGGGATGGGCGCGGCCGCGGCCTCCATCGCTCCCCGGTAGCCCTGCAGCCGGGCCTGGTTGCAGGCGGCCGCGACCGTCCCGCCCAGGTAGGCGATCCGCCGGTGGCCGCGCTCGAGCAGGTGTTGCGTCGCGGCCAGCCCGCCGAGGAAGTTGGTGGCGCCGACGCTGGTCACCCGGGCGTCGGGCTGGTTGAGCGGGTCGATCACCACCAGCGCGACGCGGGCCTTGGCCAGCGCGGTCACCTCGGCCGGGGACAGCTCGCTGACCACCGCGATCACGGCCTGGAAGCCGGCCGCGGCCAGGTCGCTGGCCCAGGCCACCGGCCGGCTGCGGGCCGGCCGCCGGCCGTGCGGGCGCAGCGTCACCACCACCGAGATGTCCTGCTCGACCCCGGCGGTGACGACGCCGTTGACGACCTCGGTCGAGTACGCCGTGAGGTCGCCGTGGATGAGCAGCTCGACCATCGGGAACCGGACCGGGTCGACCCGGCGCCCGACGTAGTCGTGCGACTGCAGCAGGTCCTGGACCAGGGCCCGGGTCGCCGGGGCGACGTCGCGGCGGCCGTTGAGGACCTTGGAGACGGTTGCCACCGACACCCCGGCGGCGTCCGCGACGGTGGCGAGGGTGGCCCGCCCGTCCGTCGCCCGCCCGTCCGTCGCGCGGCCGTCCTTGGTCACCACGTCCGCCGCCCTCGCCGTCACATGCCGCCGTCGGGCCCGGTCGTGCCCGGCCCGAGCGGGACCAGCTCCACCGGCGTGTCCAGCCGGCGGCCGGGCCCGACCGTCCGCAGTGGACCGGTCAGCGTCACCGTGGCCGACAGCGGCAGGTCGGCGGCCGAGGTGCCGGCCAGCACCTCGATCTCGCCCGGCTCGACCACCCGGTCCAGGTCCCGGTTGGTGTACGCGGTCCGGTCGGCGTGCACCCGGAACCGCACGTCGGTCGCCGCGCCCGGCTCCAGCCGGACCCGGGTGAACCCGGTCAGCCAGCGCACCGGCCGGGCCAGCTGCGCCACCACGTCGTGCAGGTAGAGCTGCACGACCTCGTCGCCGGCCCGCGCGCCGGTGTTGCGGACCCGGACGGTGGCGGTGAACTCGCCGTCGGTCGGCACCTCGGTGGCGCTGACCCGCAGGTCCTCGACGGCGAAGGTGGTGTACGACCCGCCGTACCCGAAAGCGAACAGCGGGGTGGCGTCCAGGGTACTGATGCCGGCGCTCTCCGGCCCGCCCAGCGGCGGCTGCAGGTAGGTGCTGGGCTGGCCGCCGGCGGTGCGGGGGATCTGCACCGGCAGCTTGCCGCCGGGCTGGATCCGCCCGGACAGCACGCCGGCGATCGCGGCCGCGCCCTCCTCGCCCGGCATGAACGCCTGCACCAGCGCGGCCCGCCCGTGCACGTCACCCAGCGCGTACGGCCGGCCGGAGACGACGACGACCACCACCGGCGTGCCGGTGGCCAGCAGCTCCTCGACCAGGTCGGCCTGCACGCCCGGCAGCCGCAGGTCGGCGGCGTCGCAGCCCTCGCCGGACGAGCCCCGCCCGAACAGGCCGGCCAGGTCGCCGACCAGCACCACGCACAGGTCGGCGGCGGCGGCGGCCCCGACCGCGGCCGGGAAGCCGGACCGATCCTGGCCCAGCACCTCGCAGCCCCGCTCGTACGTGATCTCGGCGTCGGGGAGCTCGGCCCGCAGCGCCGCCAGCGCGGTCGGTACCTCGATGCCCAGGCCGTGTTCGGGGAAGCGCGGCAGCACGTGGTTGGGGAAGGCGTAGCAGCCCATCAGGACCCGCGGGTCGTCGGCGCACGGCCCGACCACGGCGACGCGGCCCAGGGCCGGCCGGCCCTGGCCCAGCAGCGGCAGCTGGGTGCCGGCGTCGAGCAGGATGACCGACCGCTCGGCCAGCTCCCGGGCCAGCTCGCGGTTGCCGGCCGAGTCCAGGTCGGTGCCGGCGGCGCCGGTGACCGTGCTCTCGGGCGTCCAGTCCGGGTCGAGCAGGCCCAGCCGGGCCTTCTGCAGCAGCAGGCGGCGCACGGCCCGGTCGACCAGCTCCTCGGCCACCTCACCCGCCTCGACCAGCGCGACCAGCCCGGCGTCGTACCCGAGCCGGTCGGGCAGCTCGACGTCCATCCCGGCCGTCAGGGCCAGCGCCCCGGCGGTGGCGAGGTCGGGGGCGACCCGATGCATGGTGGCCAGGAAGGGCACGGCCCAGTAGTCGGACACGGTCGTGCCCTCGAACCCCCACTGGTCCCGCAGCACCTCGGTCAGCAGCCACGGGTCAGCACTGGCCGGCACCCCGTCCACGTCCGCGTACGACGGCATGACCGAGCCGGCGCCGCCGAGCGTGATCGCGGTCTCGAACGAGGGCAGGATGACGTCCTGGAACTCCCGCCGGCCCATCGACACCGGCCCGTGGTTGCGGCCGGTCCGCGAGGCCGAGTAGCCCGCGAAGTGCTTGAGGGTGGCGATGACGCCCGCGCTCTGCAGCCCCCGGACGTAGGCCGAGCCCAGCATCGAGACCAGGTACGGATCCTCGCCGATGGTCTCCTCGACCCGCCCCCACCGGTAGTCCCGGACCACGTCCAGCACCGGCGAGAGCCCCTGGTGCACGCCCAGCGCGGCCATGTCCCGGCCGATCGCGGCGGCCATCCGCTCCACCAGCTGCGGGTCGAAGGTGGCGCCCCAGGCGATCGCGGCCGGGTAGACGGTGGCGCCGTAGCTGGTGAAGCCGGTCAGGCACTCCTCGTGCAGCAGGGCCGGGACCCGCAGCCGGGACGCGTCCAGCACGACGTGGTGCTGCCGGACCAGCTCGGCCGCGCCCTCGGCCGCGATCACCGGCGCGCTGCCGTAGACCCGGGTGAGGTGGCCGAGGCCGTGAGTGCTGGACTCCTCCAGCGAGACAGCGCCGCCGGCGGTGAAGACGTCCTGCATGGGCGCGACGTTGAGGGTGTCGTCGGCGTCCTTGGTCGGCGAGTCCGGACCGGTCGCCTCGACCCGCGCGTCCTTGCCGACCCACCGGCTGCCGAGCTGGGCGACCTTCTCGGCCAGCGTCATCTCGGCCAGCAGCCGGTCCACCCGCTCGGCGACCGGGAGCGTGGTGTCCTGCCAGGGTCGCGTCGCCGCAGCGGTCGGGTTCGGGTCGGTTCGCGTCACGCGGGCTCCTCAACGGATGGTCGGACCCTCGAAAAGTTTCGACGCTCGGGAGCCACTTCCCGCATCGTGGCACGGCAGGTTGGGGGACCGTCAATCACCGCACCGACGCTGGCGCGCCTGCATGTCCCTTGGTTTACCGCCTCGAAACGTTGTCATCAAGCTCTTGACATGCGCAAATCACATTCCTACGTTAACTGTTGCGGTCGCCGAGCGAAAAGTGCAGACGCGGCCGGTCCCATCGCCCCGACCAGATCGGTTCGCCGCGGCAGGCCGCGGCTCACAAGTTCGGAGACAGCGTGGACCCCATGACGACGTCCCGCCGGACCTTCCTCAAGTTCGCGGTGGGCGTCCCGCTCACCGGCGCCGCGCTGGCCGCTTGCGGCAGCTCCGGCCCGAGCCAGGCAGGCGGCACGGGCGGCACCAGTGGCAGCGGCGGCACCTACTGGTATCTGTCCGGCCCTCCCGGCGAGAAGATCCGCACGGACACGGTCAACCGGTTCAACAAGGCCAACCCCGACACCAAGATCAAGGCGACGACGTTCCAGAACGACGCCTACAAGGCCAAGATCAAGACGGCCATCGGCGCCGGGCAGGCCCCGACCATCATCTGGGGCTGGGGCGGCGGCGGCCTGCGCAGCTACGTGCAGGCCGGTCAGGTCGAGGACCTCACCTCGTGGTTCGCGGACAACCCGGACGTGAAGGACCGGCTGTTCCCGTCCTCGTTCGGTGCGGCCACGGTCGACGGCAAGATCTACGCGATGCCGGCCGAGACCGTGCAGCCGATCGTCCTCTACTACAACAAGAAGCTGTTCGACCAGGTCGGCGTCCAGCCGCCCCAGACGTACGGCGACATCATGGACCTGGTGCCCAAGTTCAACGCGCAGGGCATCGCGCCGTTCTCCCTCGGCGGCCAGTCGCGCTGGACCAACATGATGTGGCTGGAGTTCTTCTTCCTCCGCCTCGGCGGCAGCGAGCTGTTCCAGAAGGTCATGACCCAGAAGGGCGCCTGGTCCGACCCGCAGTCGCTCAAGGGCCTGCAGATGGCCCAGGACCTGGTCAAGGCCAACGGCTTCGTCAAGGGCTTCTCGTCCATCACCGCCGACTCCAACGCCGACCAGGCCCTGCTCTTCCGGGGCAAGGCCGCGATGATGCTGCACGGCTCCTGGTCGTACGGGATCCAGGTCAGCCAGGGCGGCAAGTTCGTCCCCGAGGGCAACCTGGGCTGGATGAACTTCCCGCCGATCGACGGCGGCACCGGCGACCCGGCCGACACCGTCGGCAACCCGGGGCAGTACCTGTCGATCTCCTCCAAGGCCTCGGCCGCGGAGAAGGAGACCGCGAAGAAGTTCTTCAAGACCGCGGTGCTCAGCCCCGAGGAGAACAAGGAGTGGATCGACACCGGCCAGGTGCCGATCTCGAAGGGGACCGAGAGCCAGCTCAACGCGTCCAAGGACAAGGACTTCCTCAACTTCGTCTACGGCATCGCCAGCAAGGCGAAGAACTTCGGCCAGTCCTGGGACCAGGCGCTCCCGCCGGCCGCGGCCGAGACGCTGCTGGACAACATCTCCAAGCTGTTCCAGCTCAACATCACGCCTCAGCAGTTCGCTGACAACCTGAACAAGGTCACCGGGCAGTGACGGCGCTCGCTCCGGTCGCCGCGCAGGCAACGACAACTGTCCCCACGCGCGGCGGCCGGAGCGGGTCGCGCGCCGGGAGCGGTTCGGTCGCCTGGATGGTGCTGCCGGCTCTCCTGTTCTTCGTCGCGTTCGGCGTCATCCCGCTGCTCGGGGTGCTCGGCCTGAGCTTCACCACCTGGGACGGGATCGGCGCGATCCACCCGTCCGGGCTGACCAGCTGGCGGGAGACGCTCAAGGACCCCGCGCTGCCGCACGCGCTCTGGGTGACGTTCCTGATCATGGCGCTGTCCTGGGCCTTCCAGACGCCGATGAGCCTGCTGCTCGGGGTGTTCCTGGCCGGCCGGCAGAAGTACCGGGCCGCGCTGGCGGTGGTCTACTTCGTGCCGCTGCTGCTCAGCTCGGCCGCCATCGCCATCACGTACAAGGCCCTGCTGGACCCCAACTTCGGGCTCAGCTCCGGGCTCGGCATCGGCTTCCTGGCCCAGGACTGGCTCGGCCGCGGCCGGCTCGCCATCGGCGTGCTGATCTTCATCGTGTCCTGGCAGTACATCCCCTTCCACTCGCTGATCTACCAAGCGGGCGTCCGGCAGATCCCGACCTCCATGTACGAGGCGGCCCAGCTGGACGGGGCCGGCCGGATCCGGCAGTTCTTCAGCATCACGCTGCCGCAGCTGAAGTACACGATCATCACGTCCTCGACGCTGATGGTCGTGGGGTCGCTGACCTTCTTCGACCTGATCTGGGTGCTGACCGCCGGCGGTCCGGCCGACGCGACCCGGGTGCTGGCGGTGCAGATGTACATCAAGGGCTTCCAGGGCAACCAGATGGGCCCGGCCAGCGCCATCGCGGTGATCCTGGTGCTCGTCGGCCTGGGCCTGGCGCTGCTGCTGCGCCGCATCGGCGGCGACGCCCGTGAGAGTCAGATGGAAGGGGCCTGAGATGGCGACCACGCTCACCCCCGACACCGACGAGGCCACGGCGCCGCACCGGGTGCACACCGGGGGACCCCGCAACCTGCGGCAGTGGAACTGGCCCGGCGGCCTGGCCGGCTGGCTGTGGTTCGGGATCGTGATCATCCCGATCTACTGGATCGTCATCACCAGCTTCAAGACCTCGGCCAACTACTTCGACGCCAACCCGCTGAAGCCACCGACGGACCTGACCTTCGAGAACTACAAGCTGGTCATCCAAGAGCACTTCATCCGCTACTTCGTCAACAGCCTGGTCGTCACGCTCGGCGCGGTGGTGCCGGCGGTGCTGGCCTCGTTCATGGCGGCGTACGCGATCGTGCGCGGCCGCGGCCGGTTCCTGTGGTCGTGCAACGCGCTGTTCCTGGCCGGGCTGGCGATCCCGCTGCAGGCGACGATCATCCCGATCTACCTGATCATCATCCGGCTCAAGCTCTACGACACCCTGCTGGCGATCATCCTGCCGTCGATCGCCTTCGCCATCCCGCTGTCGGTGCTGGTGCTGAGCAACTTCATCCGGGACGTCCCCAACGAGCTGTTCGAGTCGATGCGGGTGGACGGCGCCAACGAGTGGAAGACGCTGTGGAACCTGGCCTTCCCGCTGTCGCGGCCGGCCCTGGTCACCGTCACCATCTACAATGGACTGATCATCTGGAACGGGTTCCTGCTGCCGCTGGTGCTGACCCAGAGCCCGGAGCGGCGGACCCTGCCGCTGGCGCTGGCCGCGTTCCAGGGGCAATACACGGTGAACGTGCCGGCCGTGCTGGCCTCGGTCGTGCTGACCACGTTGCCGATCCTGACCCTGTACGTGGTCGGCCGTCGGCAGCTGCTGTCCGGGCTCACCGCCGGTTTCGGCAAGTAGTGGCGGCGTTCGACCAGGCGGTCGCGGACATCCGGTCCGGGGCCACCGACCCGGACACCGCCGCCGACGCCCTGCTGGACCAGTTGACCGAGGCGGAGAAGCTCGGCCTGCTCGACGGCGACGAGCCGTTCTGGCCGGGGATGCCGGACATGATGGGCAAGGGCTACAACCTCGAGCCGATCGTGGCCGGCGCGGTCGACCGGCTCGGCATCCCCGGCATCCGGTTCGCCGACGGGCCGCGGGGCGCGGTGATCGGGGCGTCGACCGCGTTCCCGGTGCCGATGGCCCGCGGCGCGACCTGGGACCCGGACCTGGAGGAGCGCGTCGGCGACGCGATCGGGGCCGAGATCCGGGCCCAGGGCGGCAACCTCTTCGGCGGCGTCTGCATCAACCTGCTCCGGCACCCGGCCTGGGGCCGGGCCCAGGAGACGTACGGCGAGGAGCCGGTGCTGCTCGGGGCGATGGGCGCGGCGCTGACCCGCGGCACCCAGCGGCACGTGATGGCCACGGTCAAGCACTACGCCGCCAACAGCATGGAGAATGCGCGGTTCAGCGTCGACGTGACGATGGACGACCGCACCCTGCACGAGGTCTACCTGCCCCATTTCCGGACCGTGGTCGAGGCCGGGGTGGCTGCGGTGATGAGCGCCTACAACTCCGTGAACGGGGAGTGGTGCGGGCAGAACCGGGTGCTGCTCACCGACATCCTGCGGGACGAGTGGGGCTTCGAGGGCCTGGTCATGTCCGACTTCATCTGGGGCCTGCGCGACCCGGCCCTGTCGCTGTCGGCCGGGCTGGACCTGGAGATGCCGTTCGCGCAGCAGCGGGAGCGGGCGTTCGCGGCCTCCCGGCCGGACCCGGCCCTGGTCGACCGGGCCGCCCGGCGGCTGCTGCGCACCCAGCTGGCCTTTGCCGCGGCCGTGCCGGCGGACCCGCCGCCGGTGTCGGTGGTGGCCGGGGCCGAGCACCGGGCGCTGGCCCGCGAGGTCGCGATCCGGTCGATGGTGCTGCTGCGCAACGAGCCCGTGGACGGCGCGCCGCTGCTGCCGCTGTCCGCGGACGGGCTGCGGCGGGTGGCGGTGCTGGGCCGGCTGGCCGACCTGCCCAACACCGGCGACCACGGGTCCTCCGACGTCCGGGCGCCGTCGGTCGTGACGCCGCTGGCCGGGCTGCGGGACGCGCTGCCCGGGGTGTCCACCGTGGACAGTGCGGCCGAGGCCGACGTGGCCGTGGTGGTGGTCGGATACACCGCCGAGGACGAGGGCGAGTACGTCGGGTCCTTCGACCCCGGCCTGGCCCGGCTCTACCCGCCGCCGGACCCGGATGCGCTGGAGGAGCTGGCCCGGGTCTGGGACGCCGGCCCGCAGCTGGTCGGCGGCGACCGCGACTCGCTGCGGCTGCACCCCGACGACGAGGCCCTCATCCACGCGACCGCGGCGGCCAATCCGCGCACGGTCGTGGTGGTCATGGCCGGCGCCGCGGTGACGATGCAGGAATGGCAGGACGAGGTCCCGGCTGTCCTGTTCGCCTTCTATCCCGGCATGGAGGGCGGTGCCGCGCTCGCGGACGTGCTGCTTGGGACGGCCGAGCCGGGCGGGCGGCTGCCGTTCGTGATCCCGCGCGACCCGGCCGACCTGCCGCCGTTCGACAAGGACGCCACCGCGGTGACCTACGACCGGTGGCACGGGCAGCGGCGGCTGGACCGGGACGGGGTGGCCGCGGCCTACCCGCTCGGGTTCGGGCTGTCGTACACGTCCTTCGGCATCGAGGACGTGTCGGTGTCGACCGCGCCGGAGGTGCGCGCGACCGTGGTCAACCGGGGCGACCGGCCCGGCGGGCACGTCGTGCAGGTGTACGCGCGCCGCGGCAACGAGCGGGCCCTGGCCGGGTTCGCCCGGGTCGAGGCCGGGCCGGGGGAGCGGGTGCCGGTGCGGATCGCGGTGCCGCGGGAGCGGCTGTCCGTGCGGACCGGCCCCGGGCTGTGGGCGCTCCCGCCGGGGCCGGTCGTGCTCGACATCGGGGCCAGCGCGGCCGACCCGGACGCGGTCTCGGTCACCGTCGACCTGTCCTAGTGGTGGTGGTGCCGGCCGGAGGGCACCAGCATCGCCACCGCCATCAGCGGCAGCATGAGCACGTGGCCCAGCGGCAGCAGCCAGTCGCCGGGCATGATCCCGGCCCAGTACGGCAGGACGAGCACGGCGAACGGCACGCACATGGCCGCGCTCATCAGGGTGATGCCGCGCCGGTCGTGGCCGCGCAGGGCCATCCAGCCGGCCATGGCCACGGTCATGTCGGTCGCCATGGACAGGGCCATGGTGTCGGGGCGGTCGGCGTACGCGGGCCAGGCCAGCTGCCAGAGCGGGGCCAGCGCGACCATGCCGACGCCCATGGCCACGAGCATCTCGGCGTAGTGCAGGACGAAGGAGAGGACGGGGCGGCGGGTCGCCAGCGAGGAGGTTGTCATGCCGTCGAGGATCGGCAACGGCGGCGCCGGGCGGACGTGCCGATCGTCACGACCCGGGTCATGTGACCAGAGCAGCCCCGGACTACAGCAGGCCCAGGGCGGAGGCGCGGAGCGCGGCCTGGGTGCGGTCCCGGGCGCCAAGCTTGGCCAGGATGCTGCTGACGTGGTTCTTGACCGTGCCCTCGCTGAGGAACACCGCCGCGGCGATCTCCCGGTTGCTGCGCCCGGCGGCCAGGTGCCGCAGGATCTCCAGCTCCCGCGCGGTCAACGGGTCGGCCAGCGGCTGGCGGGGCGGCTCGTCCGGGTCGGACCGGTCCGGCATCGCCGCGACCCGGGCCACCACCTTGGCCGCCACCGACGGCGCCAGCACCGACTCGCCCCGGGCCGCCGCCAGCACGGCCTCGACCAGGCGCTGGGTCGAGACGTCCTTGAGCAGGTAGCCGACCGCGCCGGCCCGCAGCGCCGGGAACACCTCGTCGTCGCCGTCGAACGTGGTCAGCGCCAGCACCTTGACCGCCGGGTGGTCGACGCGCAGCTGCCGGGTGGCGCCGACCCCGTCCAGGACCGGCATCCGCAGGTCCATGAGCACCAC